>NZ_JAFLXD010000061.1:0-27519 GCF_019891415.1 Pseudomonas sp. SH10-3B
CTGAAGCTAAATGGCCTGAGTCCTGTGGGATACAGAACTCAGGCCGCTCAGGCATAGACATGTAATCGTCCAGCTTTGTGGGGTCAGTTCACCCTGTGTGGGAACGATCTGCGCAACCACCCCGCCTTTGCTTGCCGCTGGGGGCAGCGGTCTTTAGACTTACGCCTCATTTAAACGAGAGCAGGGTCGATGCCAACTGCCTTTCCCCCCGATTCTGTTGGACTGGTCGTGCCCCAAGTGGCGCACTTCAGCGAACCGCTGGCCTTGGCCTGCGGCCGTTCGCTGCCCGCCTACGACCTGATCTATGAAACCTACGGCCAACTGAACGCCACGGCGAGCAACGCCGTGCTGATCTGCCACGCCCTTTCCGGTCATCATCATGCCGCGGGTTTCCATAGCGTTGACGAGCGCAAGCCCGGCTGGTGGGACAGCTGCATCGGCCCCGGCAAACCCATCGACACCAACCGGTTCTTTGTGGTCAGCCTGAACAACCTTGGCGGCTGCAATGGCTCCACCGGCCCCAGCAGCCTCAACCCGGAAACCGGCAGGCCGTTCGGCGCCGACTTCCCGGTGCTCACCGTGGAAGACTGGGTGCACAGCCAGGCGCGCCTCGCCGACCGGCTGGGCATCGAGCAATGGGCCGCTGTGATCGGCGGCAGCCTGGGCGGCATGCAGGCCCTGCAATGGACCATCACCTACCCGGATCGCGTGCGCCATTGCCTGGCTATCGCCTCGGCCCCCAAATTGTCGGCGCAGAACATCGCCTTCAACGAAGTGGCGCGCCAGGCGATCCTGACCGACCCCGAGTTCCACGGCGGTTCGTTCCAGGAGGCCGGGGTGATCCCCAAGCGCGGCTTGATGCTGGCGCGGATGGTCGGGCATATCACCTACCTGTCCGATGACTCCATGGGTGAGAAATTCGGCCGTGGCCTCAAGAGCGAAAAGCTCAACTACGACTTCCACAGTGTCGAGTTCCAGGTGGAAAGCTACCTGCGTTATCAGGGCGAGGAGTTCTCCGGGCGTTTCGACGCCAACACCTACCTGCTGATGACCAAGGCCCTGGACTACTTCGACCCGGCCGCCAACCATGACGACGACCTGGCGAAAACCTTCGAAGGCGCCACGGCCAAGTTCTGCGTCATGTCGTTCACCACCGACTGGCGCTTCTCGCCGGCCCGTTCCCGCGAACTGGTGGACGCCCTGATGGCCGCCCGCAAAGACGTCTGCTACCTGGAAATCGATGCCCCGCAAGGCCATGACGCTTTCCTGATCCCGATCCCGCGCTACCTGCAGGCCTTTGGCAACTACATGAACCGCATAACTCTGTGAGAACGCCATGAGAGCCGACCTGGAAATCATCCAAGACTGGATCCCCGCCGGCAGCCGCGTGCTCGACCTGGGCTGCGGTGATGGCGAACTGCTGAGCTGGCTGCGCGACAACAAGCAAGTCACCGGCTACGGCCTGGAAAACGACCCGGACAACATCGCCCAGTGCGTGGCCAAGGGCATCAACGTGATCGAGCAGGACCTGGACAAGGGCCTGGGCAATTTTGCCAGCAACAGCTTCGATATCGTGGTGATGACCCAGGCCCTGCAAGCGGTGCACTACCCGGACCGTATCCTCGACGAAATGCTGCGCGTGGGCCGCCAGTGCATCATCACCTTCCCCAACTTCGGGCACTGGCGCTGCCGCTGGTACCTGGCGACCAAGGGCCGCATGCCGGTGTCGGACTTCCTGCCGTACACCTGGTACAACACACCCAACATTCACTTCTGCACCTTCGAAGACTTCGAAGCCCTGTGTGGCGAGCGCGAAGCCAAGGTGATCAATCGCCTTGCCGTCGATCAACAGCATCGTCACGGCTGGGCGAGTAAGCTATGGCCCAATCTGTTGGGCGAAATCGGTATCTACCGGGTCAGCAGTCCTGGCCTGACGGATCACCAGATTGCCGTCTAACCATTTTCAAGAGGGACGATCATGAGTCGCTTGGCTATTTTTCTACTGACCGCATGCCTGGGCGCCAGCGCCATGGCAGCGGACACTATCGACGCTAATCGCAAGAAAGACTTCGGCGATATCACTGTTCATTACAACACCTTCACCTCCAGCTTCCTGCAACCGGAAACTGCCCAGAAAGTTGGCGTGGTGCGCAGCAAGGAGAAGGGCCTGATCAATGTGACCGTGATCAAGGGCGTGACGCCGGTGGCGGCACAGGTGACCGGCACCATCAAGGACCTGGGGGGCAAGAGCGAGATCCTGACGTTCAAGCAGATCAACGAGAAAGGCGGAATCAACTACCTCGCGCCCTACTCCGTGACCCAGCGCGAATACAAGACGTTTACCATCAACGTCGAAACCGGCGGCAAAGCCCATAGCTTCCAATTCAACCAAGAACTGTTTCCAGCCGAATGATGAACCTGACCCAACTCGTCCTGGCCAGCCATAACGCCGGCAAACTCAAAGAACTCCAGGCCATGCTCGGCGACTCCGTGCAACTGCGCTCGATCGGCGAGTTCAGCCAGGTGGAGCCGGAAGAGACCGGCCTGTCGTTCGTCGAGAACGCCATCCTCAAGGCACGCAATGCCGCACGCATCTCGGGCCTTCCGGCGCTGGCCGATGATTCGGGCCTGGCGGTGGACTTCCTCGGCGGCGCCCCTGGTATCTACTCGGCGCGTTATGCCGATGGCAAGGGCGACGCGGCCAACAACGCCAAGCTGCTGGACGCCCTCAAGGACGTGCCGGATGGCGAGCGCGGCGCGCAGTTCGTCTGCGTGCTGGCCTTGGTGCGGCATGCCGATGACCCGCTGCCGATCCTGTGCGAAGGCCTGTGGCACGGGCGCATCCTGCATGCGGCCAGTGGTGAACACGGTTTTGGCTATGACCCGCTGTTCTGGGTGCCGGAACGCAATGTTTCCAGCGCCGAACTGAGCCCGGCCGACAAAAACCAGATCAGCCACCGCGCCCGCGCAATGGATTTGCTGCGCCAACGCCTGAGCTTGAAATGACCCAGAACACCTCCGCGCAGCCGCTGATCCACGGTGGCGCGCAAACACCTCGGGCGGCCATGCCGGTGCTGCCGCCCCTGGCGCTGTATATCCACATCCCGTGGTGCGTGCGCAAATGCCCTTATTGCGACTTCAACTCCCACACCGCCAGCAAGGTGCTGCCGGAAGAGGAATACGTCGACGCCTTGCTGGCTGACCTCGATCAGGACCTGCACGCGGTGTATGGGCGCGAACTGAGTTCGATCTTCTTCGGCGGCGGCACCCCAAGCCTGTTCAGTGCTGCAGCGCTGGGCCGACTGCTCAAAGGCGTGGAAGCACGCATCCCGTTTGCCGGCGATATCGAGATCACCCTGGAAGCCAACCCCGGCACGTTCGAGCAAGAGAAGTTCGTCGCTTACCGCAAGCTGGGGATCAACCGGCTGTCCATCGGCATCCAGAGCTTCCAGCAGGAAAAGCTTGAGGCCCTGGGCCGCATCCACAACGGCGACGAAGCCGTACGCGCCGCCGGGATGGCGCGCCAGGCCGGGTTCGATAACTTCAACCTGGACCTGATGCACGGCTTGCCGGACCAGTCCCTGGAAGACGCCTTGAGCGACCTGCGCCAGGCCATTGCGCTCAAACCCACGCACCTGTCCTGGTACCAGCTGACCCTGGAACCCAACACCGTGTTCTGGAACCAGCCACCTGCGCTGCCGGAAGACGACACCCTGTGGGACATCCAGGAAGCTGGCCAGGCGCTGCTGGCCGAACACGGTTACGCGCAATATGAAGTGTCGGCCTACGCCCAAGCGGGCCGCCCGGCGCGGCATAACCTCAACTACTGGAGTTTTGGCGACTTTATCGGCATCGGTGCCGGCGCCCACGGCAAGCTCAGCCACCCCGACGGGCGCATTGTGCGCACCTGGAAAACCCGCGCGCCGAAGGACTACCTCAACCCGGCCAAAAACTTCCAGGCCGGGGCGAAGGAACTGACCAACGAAGAGTTGCCGTTCGAGTTCCTGATGAACGCGCTGCGCCTCACCGAAGGCGTCGAGGCCAGGCTTTACGCCGAACGTACCGGCCTCGACCTGGCGAGCCTGGATGAGGCGCGTCGCGAGGCAGAACAAAGTGGCTTAATGCAGGTCGAACCGTCACGCCTGGCGGCCACCGACCGTGGGCAACTGTTTCTCAATGACCTGTTGCAGAAGTTTTTGAGCTGATCGCTCTAAGGAAATCGAATGGATTTGGTACTCGACCTGCTCGCCACCGTATCCCGCTGGAGCCGCAGCAACCTGTCGGAAATATCCCTGGCCCTTGTGGGCTGTTTGCTGGTGCTGTTTGGCGCCGACATCAAGGGTTGGGTCGAAGCACGCCTGGGCAGCGTTGCCGGCGCGTTGCGCGTACCGTTGATGGCCCTGCTGTGCATGATCGGCAGTGGTGCGGCGCTCATCTATGCGACGCCGTGGATTGTGCGGGGGTTGAGCCAGTTCAATAACTACAGCCTGGCGCCGGTGCTGGTGGTGGTACTGGTGTTGATTGGCGTCGTCGCCGACCGCCGCTGAGCTCAAATCCAACACAAAACAACTGTGGGAGGAGGCTTGCCCCCTCCCACATTGAATTGCATTTCAAGTCAGTGGCGAGTTACGCCAGCTTCTCGAACTTCAAATCCCAAACCCCATGCCCCAATCGCTCGCCACGGCGTTCGAACTTGGTGATCGGGCGTTCGGCCGGGCGTGGTACGCATTTGCCGTCTTCCGCCAGGTTGCGGTAGCCAGGGGCAACGTCCATCACTTCCAGCATGTATTCGGCGTACGGTTCCCAGTCGGTGGCCATGTGCAGAATACCGCCGACTTTCAGCTTGCTGCGCACCAGCTCTGCGAAAGAAGCCTGGACGATGCGGCGCTTGTGGTGACGGCTCTTGTGCCAGGGGTCCGGGAAAAACAGCATCAGGCGGTCGAGGCTGTTGTCGGCGATGCAGCGGTTGAGCACTTCGATCGCGTCGCAGTCATAGACCCGCAGGTTGGTCAGTCCTTGGGTCAGCACACCATTGAGCAGCGCGCCGACACCCGGACGGTGGACTTCCACGCCGATGAAGTCCTGTTCCGGCGAGGCTGCGGCCATCTCCAACAGGGAGTGGCCCATGCCAAACCCGATTTCCAGGGAACGTGGTGCCGAACGGCCGAACACCTGGTCATAGTCCACCGGCGCGTCGGCCAGGGGCAGGACGAACAGCGGCGTACCTTGCTCCAGGCCCTTTTGCTGGCCTTCGGTCATGCGGCCGGCGCGCATCACAAAACTCTTGATGCGGCGGTGCTTGGACTCGTCGCCTTCTTCCACGGTGTTCGGCGTTTCGTTTGATTCAGTCATCAATGGCTCTTACTTGATCAGACCATCCAGCGGCGAAGAGGCGCTGGCGTAGAGTTTTTTCGGCATGCGCCCGGCGAGGTAGGCCAGACGGCCCGCAACGATGGCGTGTTTCATGGCTTCGGCCATCATGATCGGCTGCTGGGCATTGGCGATGGCCGAGTTCATCAGCACCGCTTCGCAGCCCAGCTCCATGGCGATGGTGGCGTCAGAGGCAGTGCCCACGCCCGCATCCACCAGCACCGGGATTTTGGCTTCTTCCAGGATGATCTGCAGGTTGTACGGATTGCAGATCCCCAGGCCCGTACCGATCAGGCCGGCCAGCGGCATCACAGCGATGCAGCCGATTTCGGCGAGTTGGCGGGCGATGATCGGGTCGTCACTGGTGTAGACCATCACGTCGAAACCTTCCTTGACCAGGGTTTCAGCGGCCTTGAGGGTTTCGATCACGTTGGGAAACAGGGTTTTCTGGTCGGCCAGCACTTCCAGCTTGACCAGATTGTGACCATCGAGCAGCTCGCGGGCCAGGCGGCAGGTGCGCACGGCTTCGATGGCGTCGTAGCAACCGGCGGTGTTCGGCAGGATGGTGTAGCGGTCCGGCGGCAGGATATCCAGCAGGTTCGGTTCGCCCGGGTTCTGGCCGATGTTGGTGCGGCGCACGGCCACGGTCACGATCTCGGCGCCTGAGGCTTCGATGGCCAGACGGGTTTCTTCCATGTCGCGGTACTTGCCGGTGCCGACCAGCAGACGGGACTGGTAGGTACGACCGGCCAGGACGAAGGGCTTGTCGCTACGAACGATGCTCATGGGAAATCCTCGAAATGGGGTGAGGTTCTGCAGAATTCGGGGGGCGGATGCCTAGCCGCCACCGATGGCGTGGACCACTTCGACCTGATCACCTTCGGTGAGCGCGGTCTCGCCGTGCTGGCTACGCGGGACGATATCCTGATTGAGCTCCACTGCAACGCGACGCCCGGTCAGGTCCAGACGGGTCAGCAGGGCCGCAACGGTTTCACCGTCGGGCAGTTCAAAGGATTCGCCGTTCAACTGAATGCGCATGCCACGGGCCGCCATCGTTTTTAGGGGCCAGCATTCTAGCCCGATTGGGACCTGAAGGTCAGCTCCAAGCGTCAAGCGGTCAGTTGCATGCGCCAGGCCGCCAAGCCCAGGAAGAACCAACCCAGCAGGAACGCCAGCCCGCCAAATGGCGTGATGATCCCCAGTTTGCTGATGCCGGTCATGGTCAACGCGTACAGGCTGCCGGAGAACAGCACAATGCCGACAACGAACGACACACCCGCCCACGTGACCAGTCGCCCAGGAATATGCGCGGCCAGCAGCGCCACACCGAACAGCGCCAAGGTGTGAACCAGTTGGTAGGTTACGCCGGTGTGAAAGATCGCCAGGTATTCGGCGCTCAGACGGTTTTTCAGGCCATGGGCGGCGAACGCACCCAGGGCGACACCGGTGAAGCCGAAAAAGGCAGCCAGCATCAGAAAGCTACGCAGCATGAGGAACTCCAGTCAGACTCATGGGACAGGGTCTGTATAATGGCCCGCTCAACGGGTTCGGCCAAGCCATCTCTATGCTGCGTCTCCTCTTCAAACGCTTTCTCAATGTCGTGAAATGGTTTGCCATCGGCAGTGTCTTGCTGGTGCTGCTGTTCCGTGTCGTCCCACCGCCCTTCACCGCGCTGATGGTGGAGCGCAAGGTCGAATCCTGGTTCGACGGCGAACCCATTGACCTGCAGCGTACCTGGGTGCCGTGGGACGAGATCGCCGACGACCTCAAAGTGGCGGTGATGGCCGGTGAAGACCAGCGCTTCCCGCAGCATTGGGGCTTCGATTTCGGTGCGATCCAGGCGGCGCTCGTACACAACGAACGCGGTGGTTCGATCCGTGGCGCCAGTACGCTGAGCCAGCAAGTATCGAAAAACCTGTTCCTGTGGGCCGGTCGCAGCTATTTGCGCAAAGGCCTGGAGGCTTGGTTTACCGGGCTGATCGAGGTGCTGTGGCCCAAACAGCGCATTCTTGAGGTGTACCTCAACAGCGTGGAATGGGATGAAGGCGTGTTTGGCGCGCAAGCGGCGGCGCGGCATCACTTTGGGGTGAGCGCCAAGGGACTGTCCCGGCAGCAGGCCAGCTATCTGGCGGCGGTGCTGCCTAATCCACGGGTGTGGAGTGCCAGTCATCCGACCGCGTATGTGGCGCGGCGAGCGGCGTGGATTCGCCAGCAGATGAGCCAGTTGGGTGGGGATGGTTATCTGGTGGAACTGAACAACTCTCGCAAAGCGCCTTGGTCCGACTGATACACACAAAACAAATGTGGGAGGGGCTTGCCCCCCCTCCCACACTTTTAAGCAGCGATGGACAGTTTCAGCTTGTTCATCGCGCTCTTTTCAAGCTGACGAATCCGCTCGGCCGACACGTTGTACTTCTGCGCCAGGTCGTGCAGCGTGGCTTTTTCTTCCGCCAGCCAGCGCTGGTAGAGGATGTCCCGGCTGCGATCGTCCAGCACTTCCAGCGCTTCGTGCAGGTTGTGGTTGGAGTTGTCGCTCCAGTCGGCGTCTTCCAGTTGGCGCGCCGGGTCGTACCGGTGGTCTTCCAGGTAGTTGGCCGGCGATTGGAAGGCGCTGTCGTCGTCCGCTTCCGCGGCCGGGTCAAAGGCCATGTCATGGCCGGTCAGGCGGCTTTCCATCTCGCGCACTTCACGGGGCTCCACGCCGAGGCTTTCAGCCACGCGATGGACTTCCTCGTTGTTCAGCCACGCCAGGCGTTTCTTCTGGCTGCGCAGGTTGAAGAACAGCTTGCGCTGGGCCTTGGTGGTCGCGACTTTCACGATGCGCCAGTTGCGCAGGATGAACTCGTGGATTTCCGCCTTGATCCAGTGCACGGCAAACGACACCAGGCGCACACCCATTTCAGGGTTGAAGCGCTTCACAGCCTTCATCAGGCCGACGTTGCCTTCCTGGATCAGGTCAGCCTGGGCCAAGCCGTAGCCGCTATAGCTACGGGCGATATGTACGACAAATCGCAGGTGGGCGAGCACCATCTGCCGAGCCGCCCCCAAATCCTGCTCATAGTAGAGACTCTCGGCCAGTTCACGCTCCTGCTCGGGCGTCAGCAATGGAATGCTGTTAACCGTGTGCACATAGGCTTCCAGGTTCGCACCCGGGACCAAGGCATAAGCAGGTTGCAAAGAAGTGGTCATACGAAAAAACCTCCGACTCACATAACTCGTGCAGTTCAGCACTGCGAAAATTGACCGGGAACCGTAGGACAAGTTCCCTAAACCACTGATACGGTCAATACAAACGAAACCACATTAATCTGACATTAACTACTTCGGTGCCAGCTCACGTAAATGCCGTGCGACCGCAATCCAGGCACCGATATAACCCAACAATACCGCGCCAAGCAAGAGCGACAGACCATCGGCCACCGGTACCCCGGCCAAGGCAAAATCACTGCCGTACAAGCCGGCAAGCCCAACGACTGCGTCGTTCAGCCAGTTCAGGCCGAACGCCAGCACGCCCCAGGACAAAATCCCCGCACCCAGGCCATAAAGCGCGCCCATGTACAGAAAAGGCCGACGCACATAGCTGTCCGTGCCGCCGACCAGTTTAATCACTTCTATCTCGGTGCGACGGTTTTCAATATGAAGACGAATGGTATTACCTATCACCAAAAGTAATGCAGACACCAGCAGCACCGTCAGGCCGAACACAAAGCGGTCGCCCAGCTTGAGGATCGCCGCCAGGCGCTCTACCCAGACTAGATCAAGTTGCGCCTGTTGCACCTTGGGCATCTCTGCGAGTTTTTGTCGCAGGGCTTCAAGGCCCGCCTTGTCGACTTCATTCGGCGTCACCAGGACCACACCCGGCAACGGGTTCTGCGGCAGCTCTTTAAGCGCCTCGCCCAGGCCGGACTGTTGCTGGAACTCCTCAAGGGCCTGGTCGCGACTGACGTACTCGGCGTCCGCGACGCCCGGCATGTTCTTGATATCGTCCCGTAGCGCTTCGCCTTCCTTGGTACTGGCATCCAGGTTCAGGTACAGCGAAATCTGCGCCGCACGCTGCCAGGAACCTCCCAGGCGCTCGACATTATTAAGCAGCAGCGACAAGCCCATCGGCAGGCTGAGGGCCACGGCCATCACCAGGCAGGTAAAAAAGCTGCCGATCGGCTGCTTGCCCAGGCGACGCAGGCTGTCCAGCAGGCTGGCGCGATGGCTTTCGATCCAGGCGCGCAGCAGGGTGCTGAAGTCCGGGCCGTCATCGTCGTCGTGTTTTTTCTTTTTCGGCTGCGGATCAGCCGGTTTCGGCGCCACGCGCTCGGAAACCTTGGGGCTACGTGTCGCACTCATACGCCAGCCTCCCCGTCACCGATCAGACGACCGCGTTGCAGGGTCAGCATGCGGTGGCGCATGCGGGCGATCAGCGCCAGGTCGTGACTGGCGATCAGTACGCTGGTGCCCAAACGGTTGATGTCTTCGAACACGCCCATGATCTCGGCCGCCAGGCGCGGGTCGAGGTTACCGGTGGGTTCGTCCGCCAGCAGCAGGGCCGGACGGTGAACGATGGCGCGAGCAATGCCGACGCGTTGTTGCTGGCCGGTGGACAGGTCGCCGGGGTAGAGGTCGGTCTTGTCCGACAGCGCCACGCGTTCCAGGGCCGAATCCACACGCTTGACGATTTCGGCCTTGGACAACCCAAGAATCTGCAAGGGCAGCGCAATGTTGTTGAACACCGTGCGATCGAACAGCAACTGGTGGTTCTGGAACACCACGCCGATCTGGCGGCGCAGGAACGGAATCTGCGCATTACTGATGGTGGCCAGGTCCTGGCCCGCCAGCAGCAACTTGCCCGTGGTCGGGCGTTCCATGGCCAGCAGCAGGCGCAACAGCGTACTTTTGCCGGCGCCCGAGTGACCGGTAACAAACAAGAACTCGCCGCGACGCACTCGAAAGCTCAGCTCATGCAAGCCGACATGCCCGTTGGCATAGCGTTTACCGACCTGTTCGAATCGAATCATGAACGCTCCCGCTCGGCAAACAGTGCCTGTACAAAGGGTTCGGCTTCAAAGGTGCGCAGGTCGTCGATGCCTTCACCGACACCGATATAACGAATCGGCAACCCGAACTGCTTGGCCAGGGCGAAGATCACACCGCCTTTGGCCGTGCCGTCGAGCTTAGTCAAGGCCAGGCCGGTCAGTTGGACCGTCTGGTTGAATTGTTTGGCCTGGCTGATGGCGTTCTGGCCAGTACCGGCGTCCAGCACCAGCAACACTTCGTGCGGGGCGTCTGCGTCAAGCTTGCCGATCACGCGGCGGACTTTCTTCAGCTCTTCCATCAGATTGTCTTTGGTGTGCAGGCGACCAGCGGTATCCGCGATCAGCACGTCGATGTTGCGAGCCTTGGCGGCTTGCACGGCGTCGAAGATCACCGAGGCGGAATCGGCGCCGGTGTGCTGGGCAATAACCGGGATCTTGTTGCGCTCGCCCCAGACCTGCAGCTGCTCAACGGCTGCGGCGCGGAAGGTGTCGCCGGCAGCGAGCATGACTTTCTTGCCTTCCGACTGCAGCTTCTTGGCCAGTTTGCCGATGGTGGTGGTCTTGCCGGCGCCGTTGACGCCCACGACCAGGATCACGAACGGCTTGTTCGGGGTGATCACCAGCGGTGCTTCCACGGGTTTGAGCATCGCAGCCAGCTCGGCCTGCAAGGATTTGTAGAGGGCGTCGGCATCGGTCAACTGCTTGCGCGCGACCTTCTGGGTCAGGCTCTGGATGATCACAGCAGTGGCTTCGACGCCCACGTCGGCGGTCAGTAGGCGGGTTTCGATGTCTTCCAGCAACTCATCGTCGATCACCTTCTTGCCGAGGAACAGGCTGGCCATGCCTTCGCCGATGCTGGCGCTGGTCTTGCTCAGGCCTTGCTTGAGGCGGGCGAAGAAGCCAGTCTTGCTGATTTCGGCGGGAGCGACGGGCTCGGGCTCGACGGGCGATTCGATAACGGCGGGAGCGGCAACCTCGACGGGGACCGGCTCAACCACTGGTGCGACAACCGCAACGGGCGTCGGCTCGCTCACAGCCACAGGCGCCGGCTCTTCGACCACGACAGGAGCCGGCTCGATAACCACCGGAATCGGCGGCGCCACATGCTCGGCCTGCACGTCGTCAACCAGCGCCACGGGCTCTTCGGCCACCGGCAGTTCCGGCCACGGCTTATGCTCGGGCTCAGGTTCCGGCACCCCATCGGCCACCGGTTGCAGCACCGGCTCAGCCATCGGCAACACGACCGGCGCCGGCGCTTCGGCAACGGGCTCGGCTTCTACTATAGGATCTGGGATCGGCTCAGCTTGAACCTGTGGCTGTTCAGCGACGGTTTCCTGCGGCTTTTTGCGCAGCCATCCGAACAGGCCTTTCTTCTCGCCAGCCGCAGCTGGGGTCTTCTTGTCGTCGTTGGAACCAAACATGGAGACGGCTATCTCAAGGTAGCGACGCGCCAAGGGGCGCATCGGTAAATAAAATTCGATGCGTAACAGACTGTTTTTTAGCCAGCTCGTTCATGCGCAACATTTTGTAAGGCCTAAATAGGGCCTTAACAAGACAGCCATAGTGGCCGTCTCTAGGTCGGATCAGTATCCTAGCACCTCCTCGCCCGCCGACGCTAAGACCAAGCGGGCAGCCCAACAGGTTTAAAAACGAATGAATGCTCTAGCCCGCCACGCCGCAGGCCTGCTGTTCAGCACAGTTTGTCTGCCCCTTTCAGCCTTGGCTGCCGACCCACAACCCACCCATGAATTCACCCTGGATAACGGCCTCAAGGTGGTCGTGCGCGAAGACCATCGCGCGCCAGTGGTGGTTTCCCAGGTCTGGTACAAGGTTGGTTCGAGCTACGAGACCCCGGGCCAGACCGGTTTGTCCCACGCCTTGGAACACATGATGTTCAAGGGCAGCGCCAAGGTTGGCCCCGGCGAAGCCTCGCTGATCCTGCGTGACCTGGGCGCCGAAGAAAACGCCTTCACCAGCGATGACTACACCGCCTACTACCAGGTGCTGGCCCGTGACCGCCTGGGCGTCGCCTTTGAGCTGGAAGCCGACCGCATGGCCAGCCTGCGCCTGCCGGCCGACGAGTTCAGCCGCGAAATCGAAGTCATCAAGGAAGAGCGCCGCCTGCGCACCGACGACAACCCGATGTCCAAGGCCTTCGAGCGCTTCAAGGCGATGGCCTTCCCGGCCAGCGGCTACCACACGCCGACCATCGGCTGGATGGCCGACCTCGATCGCATGAAGGTCGAGGAACTGCGCCACTGGTACCAGTCCTGGTACGTGCCGAACAACGCCACCCTGGTCGTGGTCGGCGACGTCACTCCGGACGAGGTAAAAAACCTCGCCCAGCGTTACTTTGGCCCGATCCCCAAGCGCGACGTACCACCCGCCAAGGTTCCGATGGAGCTGGCCGAGCCCGGCGAGCGCCTGCTGACCCTCCATGTGCAGACCCAATTGCCGAGCGTGATCCTGGGCTTCAACGTACCTGGCCTGGCCACCGCCGAAGACAAGCGCTCGGTACAAGCCCTGCGCCTGATCTCGGGCCTGCTGGACGGCGGCTACAGCGCACGGATCTCCGAGCAGTTGGAGCGCGGTGAAGAACTGGTATCCGCCGCGTCCACCAGCTACGACGCCTACACTCGCGGAGACAGCCTGTTCACCCTCTCGGCCACCCCGAACCAGCAAAAGAAAAAGACCGTCGCCCAAGCCGAAGCTGGCCTGTGGCGCCTGCTGGAAGAGCTTAAAGCCAAGCCACCGACCGCCGAAGAACTGGAGCGCATCCGTGCCCAGGTCATCGCCGGCCTGGTGTACCAGCGCGATTCCATCACCAGCCAGGCCACGGCCATCGGCTCCCTGGAAACCGTGGGCCTGTCCTGGAAACTCATGGACACCGAACTGGCCGACCTGCAAAGCGTGACCCCGGAAGATATCCAGAAGGCCGCGCGCACCTATTTCACCCGCGAACGTCTGAGCGTCGCCCATGTTTTGCCTGAGGAGACCGCTCATGAGTGATCGCAAAAGCAGCCGCCTGATCCTGCCGGGCCTGATCGTCGTCACCCTGATCGCGGCGAGTGCCGTGTATTTCCTGCGCCCGAGTGAGTCCGTTGCCAGCCAGGCGCTGGACAAGGCTCAATCGGCCAACAAACTGCAATCCCTGGCGGAGCTGGACGGCAAGGCGCCGACCAACCGCAAGCTCGACGTGCAAACCTGGACCACCGCCGAAGGCGCCAAGGTGCTGTTCGTCGAAGCCCATGAACTGCCGATGTTCGACATGCGCATCCTGTTCGCTGCCGGCAGCAGCCAGGACGGCGACGTGCCGGGCCTGGCGCTGATGACCAACGCCATGCTCAACGAAGGCGTACCGGGCAAGGATGTGAGCCAGATTGCCAGCGGGTTTGAAGGCCTGGGCGCCGACTTTGGCAATGGCGCCTACCGCGATATGGCGCTGGTGTCCCTGCGCAGCCTGAGCGACAGCGCTAAACGCGAGGCCGCCCTGGCACTGTTTGATGATGTGATCGGCAAGCCGACCTTCCCCGCCGACTCCCTGGCGCGGATCAAGAACCAGATCCTCGCCGGCTTTGAATACCAGAAGCAGAACCCCGGCAAACTGGCGAGCCTGGAGCTGTTCAAGCGCCTGTACGGCGATCACCCATACGCTCACCCGAGCGAAGGCACGCCAGAAAGCGTTCCGAAGATTACCCTCGCACAGTTGCAGGCGTTCCACGCCAAGGCCTATGCGGCAGGTAATGCCGTGATTGCCGTGGTCGGTGATTTGACCCGCGCCGAAGCCGAAGCGATGACGGCCAAAGTGTCCGCCTCGCTGCCCAAGGGCCCGGCCATGGCGAAGATCGCCCAGCCGACCGAGCCCAAGGCCGGCCTGAGCCATATCGAGTTCCCGTCCAAACAGACTCACCTGCTGTTCGCCCAATTGGGCATCGACCGCGCCGACCCGGACTACGCGGCCCTGTCCCTGGGCAACCAGATCCTCGGCGGCGGAGGCTTCGGCACCCGCTTGATGAGCGAAGTGCGCGAAAAGCGTGGCCTGACCTACGGTGTGTATTCCGGCTTCTCGCCGATGCAAGTGCGTGGCCCGTTCATGATCAACCTGCAGACCCGCGCCGAAATGAGCGGCGGCACCCTGCGCCTGGTCGAAGACGTGCTGGCCGACTACCTCAAGACCGGTCCGACGCAAAAGGAACTGGATGACGCCAAGCGCGAGCTGGCCGGCAGCTTCCCGCTGTCCACCGCGAGCAACGCCGATATCGTCGGACAACTGGGCGCCATGGGTTTCTACAACCTGCCGCTGAGCTATCTGGAAGATTTCATGAAACAATCCCAGGCCCTGACCGTAGAGCAGGTCAAGGCTGCCTTGAACAAACACTTGAGCGCCGACAAGATGGTCATCGTGACCGCCGGCCCAACGACTGCGCAAAAGCCACTACCGCCCCCCACTGATAAACCTGCCGAGCAGCCGCTCGGGGTTCCGGAGCATTAATGGCCAGTTCATCTCGCCCGAAAAAACCTGTCCACAACGTGCATAACGGTGTGGGCCAACTGCGCATCATTGGCGGCGAATGGGGCAGCCGCAAGCTGAGCTTCCCCGACGTTGTGGGCCTGCGCCCAACGCCGGATCGCGTGCGTGAAACCTTGTTCAACTGGCTCGCGCCGTACATTGCCGGCGCCAAGGTGCTGGACCCGTTCGCCGGCAGTGGAGCGCTGTTCCTGGAGGCGCTGTCCCGTGGCGCAGCCCAGGCCCAGGCGCTGGATGCCAGCAATGTCGCGGTGTCCAGCCTCAAGGAACACCTGGGCACCCTGCGCTGCACCAACGGCCAGGTACAGACTGCCGACGCCCTGCGCTACCTGGAAACCCAGGCCGCCAGCGCCTACGACGTGGTGTTCCTCGACCCGCCGTTCAATCAGAACCTGCTGCCGACCGTGTGCACCTTGCTCGAAGAGCGCGAATGGTTAGCACCGGACGCGTGGATCTACACCGAAAGCGAGACTGCGCCGTCTACCCTGGGCTTGCCGGGCGCGTGGCGCCTGCACCGGGAGCAGAAGTCCGGTCGGGTGTATTACGCGTTGTGGCATCGGTTGGTCGAAAGCGTCGCTTAATCTGTGGCGAGCAAGTTTGCTGTGGTGAGTTAGCTCAAAACTGAGAGTTTCATGACACCGTCCTCCAACCTCTTCACCCCCGCCTTCGGCCTCGGCAACCCTCACCTGCAAACCCTGTGGGGGCCGCTGTGGCGGCCGACTACCCATATCGAACGCCAACGCGAACGCCTGTGGCTGGAAGACGGCGATTTTCTGGACCTCGACTGGCATGGCCCCCATGACGCGCAGGCGCCGCTGGTGTTGGTCCTGCATGGGCTGACCGGTTCATCCAATTCCCCCTATGTGGCCGGCCTGCAAAAAGTCCTCGCGGGTCAAGGCTGGGCCAGTGCAGCCTTGAACTGGCGTGGCTGTTCGGGCGAGCCGAACCTGTTGGCGCGCAGCTATCACTCGGGCGCCAGCGAAGACCTCGCCGCTGCCATTGCGCACCTTCGCGCCAAGCGGCCGTTGGCGCCGCTGTATGCAGTGGGTTATTCGCTGGGCGGCAATGTGCTACTCAAGCACCTGGGGGAAACCGGCGAGGCATCCGGGCTGCAAGGCGCGGCGGCGGTATCGGTGCCGTTTCGGCTGGACCAATGCGCGGACCGCATCGGACTCGGCTTTTCGCGGGTTTATCAAAAGCACTTCATGCGTGAAATGCTCGCGTATATCCGTGTCAAACAACGCCGTTTTTTACAGGATGGCCGCGCGGACGGGCTGAAAACCCTGGAAGCGCTTGGCTCGCTGGAGAAGATGCGCACCTTCTGGGACTTCGATGGCCGGGTCACCGCGCCGCTGCACGGGTTCTTGAGTGCCGAGGACTATTACCGCCGCGCATCGAGTCGCTACTACCTGGGGGCTATCCGCACGCCGACGTTGATAATCCAGGCTGCCGACGACCCGTTCGTATTCGCCCACAGCTTGCCCGAGGCCAGTGAGCTGTCGGCCTGCACCGAATTTGAGCTGACGGCCAAAGGTGGGCATGTGGGCTTCGTCGAGGGTTCACTGAAACGCCCCAGCTACTACCTGGAGCGGCGCATTCCCCACTGGCTACTGGCGCAACACGGTTGAGCATGTGGGAAGGTTTACACGACCGGGAACTCAGTCACCCGTAGCAATTGCCCGCGCAGGATCAGTAATCCACTCGCTCCACGACCCCGCATACAACTTGCCCAACGGGTAACCCGCCAGGCTCAGGGCGAACAGGTTGTGGCAGGCCGTCACGCCCGAGCCGCAATACGCCACCAGTTCTTCCGGCGAGCGCCCCTGCAACTGCGCAGCAAAGCGTTGCTTGAGTTGCTCGGCCGGCAGGAAACGCCCATCACTGCCCAGATTTTCGTTGAACGCCGCACATTGCGCACCGGGAATGTGCCCAGCAATCCGGTCGATAGGCTCCACCTCGCCGCGAAAACGCGGTTGGGCGCGGGCATCGATCAAGGTCAGGCCGGGTTGGCCCAGACGTTTTTGCAGGTGTTCGGCATCCAGCAGCAGGCGATTGTCCGGTGTACCGGCAAACGTCCCGCGCTCGACGACCGGCGCATCCAGGCTCAACGGGAAACCCGCCGCATGCCAGGCCTTGAGCCCCCCATCCAGGATAAATACGCCGTCGCGCTTGCCCAGCCAGGCCAGCAACCACCAGGCGCGGGCGGCATAGGCACCAGGACCGTCGTCGTAAAGCACCACGTCGGTATCGGCACTCACACCCCAGGCCCGCAGTTGCTCGGCAAAGGTGCCCGCCGCCGGCAACGGGTGACGACCGGTCACGCCCTTGATCACCGGCCCGCTGAGATGGCGCTCAAGATCAGCATATTGCGCGCCGTCGATATGCCCCTCGGCGTAACTGCAACGTCCGTAGTCCGGGTCTTCCAGGGCAAAACGGCAATCCAGGATCACCAGCCCGGCGGTGTTCTGGCGCTCGGCCAATTGCTGGGGGCTGATCAGTTGGGCAAGCGGCATGGCGACTCCTGTGAACAGATTCGGGAAAGGTCCTACTTCACTTCTTCCAGTGCCTGCTTCAACGGCACGTAAAACTCTTTGAACAGCGCATCCACCGCTTCTTTTGCCTGGGGCGTGACAAAGCCCGCCTCCAGCACCAGCACCTGATACACCCCGCGCTTAATGGCTTCGGCACTCAAGTGGGCGGAGTTTTCATTGGTGGTACACAAGAAACGCACCCAGGAGGTGAGGATGATCCAGGCGTTGAGGGTCAGGGCTTCGGTTTGCACCGGGTCCATATTCAAGATGCCCGCGTCCACAAACCCTTGGTAAATGGCGCCGCCCTGGATCAGGCACCGCTGGGAAAAACGCCGATAGCCCGTAGCCAGTTCCGGGTCGCTCTCCAGCAGGTGCTCTAGGTCGCGGTGCAGAAAACGGTAGCGCCACATGCCAGCCAGCAGGGCCTGGAGGTAGAAGCGCTTGTCTTCCACCAACATGGCCCGCCCCTGGGGCGGACGCAGGAAAGTGTCCACCAACGCTTCATATTCGCGGAACAGCACAGCGATGATCGCCTGCTTGTTGGGGAAGTGGTAGTACAGGTTGCCCGGCGAAATTTCCATATGGGCGGCGATATGGTTGGTGCTGATACTGCGCTCGCCCTGCTGGTTAAAAAGCTCCAGGCTGGTTTGCACAATGCGTTCGCTGGTCTTTACTCGTGGTGCCATAGGGAATCAGCTTCTGTACACGTGATAGAACATCTTACGGCCTATCCTTGCCAGGATAAATCTGCATGTTGCTGCAATGTTATTTGACAATTTAGAGCAATGACTCTAAAAATCCAGGCAGACCAATAACAATCGGTGCTGCGCCATGTCTGCCAACGTTGCCTACCTGCAAGACTCCCAGGCGCTGGATCAACTCCAGGACCTGTTCGACGCCCAACGGCGCGCCTACGCTGCCCACCCGATGCCGCCAGCGGCACAGCGCCAGCAGTGGCTCAAGGCCTTGCGGGATTTGCTCAGTGATGAGCGCCAGGCACTGATCCATGCGATCAGCCAGGATTTCAGCCACCGCAGCGCCGACGAAACCCTGTTCGCCGAACTGATGCCCAGCCTGCATGGCATTCACTACGCCAGCAAACACCTCAAAGGCTGGATGAAACCTTCCCGCCGCGCTGTAGGCCTGGCCTTTCAACCCGCGTCAGCCAAAGTCATTTACCAACCGCTGGGTGTAGTCGGCGTGATCGTGCCGTGGAATTACCCGCTGTACCTGGCGATCGGACCATTGGTGGGCGCATTGGCGGCGGGCAACCGGGTGATGCTCAAGCTCAGCGAATCCACACCTGCCACCGGCGAACTGCTCAAGACATTGCTGGCCAGGATTTTCCCCGAGGACCTGGTGTGCGTGGTACTTGGCGAGGCCGAAGTGGGCATGGCGTTTTCCAAGCTGCGCTTCGATCACCTGCTGTTTACCGGCGCTACCAGTATTGGCAAGCATGTGATGCGCGCCGCTGCCGAACACCTCACGCCGGTCACCCTGGAACTGGGCGGCAAGTCGCCGGCCATCGTCTCCGCCGACGTGCCGCTCAAGGACGCCGCCGAGCGCATCGCCTTCGGTAAAGCCTTGAACGCCGGGCAAACCTGCGTGGCCCCGGACTACGTGCTGGTGCCGGAGGACCGCGTGGAGGGTTTCGTCGAGGCCTACAGCAAGGCGGTTCGCGGGTTTTATCCGACGCTGGCCGACAACCCGGACTACACCGCCATCATCAACGAGCGGCAACTGGCCCGGCTCAATGCCTACGTCAAGGACGCCACCGACAAGGGCGCCACCTTGGTTCCGTTGTACGACCAGGGCCAGGCACGGCGCATGGCCCATAGCCTGCTGCTGAATGTCAGCGATGACATGACCGTGATGCAGGACGAAATCTTCGGCCCGGTACTGCCGATCGTGCCTTATCGCGGCATCGACCAAGCCTTTGCCTACATCAACCAGCGCCCTCGCCCACTCGCCCTGTATTACTTCGGCTACAACAAACGCGAGCAGGACCGGGTGCTCCACGAGACCCATTCGGGCGGTGTCTGCCTGAACGACACCCTCCTGCACGTGGCCCAGGACGACATGCCGTTTGGCGGCATCGGCCCTTCGGGCATGGGCCACTACCATGGTCACGAAGGCTTCCTGACGTTCAGCAAGGCCAAGGGCGTGCTGGTGAAACAGCGCCTGAACGCGGCGAAATTGATCTACCCGCCCTACGGCAAATCGATCCAGAAGCTGATCCAGAAGTTGTTCGTCCGCTGATACCGCCACCCACGGGATAACAATAACAATGAACCCTAGCCTGACTGATTCACCCGCAATGTCGCGGCGCGGCGTCTTGAAAATCGGTCTGTGCGCCAGCGCCTTCCTGGCCACGGCCGGGCTGGGCGCCAGCCTCAGCGGCTGCTCCAGCAGCACCCCGGCCAGCGGCTATGCCATGTTGCGCGCCAGTGACTTGCCGTTCCTGCGCGCGGTGATCCCGGTACTGCTCGAAGGCGTGGCCAGCGCCCAGGATGTGGTCGCCGGGACTGAAGACACGTTGAAAAAACTCGACTACAGCCTGCAGCACCTGTCGCCGGAGATGTTCAAGCTCACCCAACAGCTGTTCGATGTGCTCGGCATGGGTATTACGCGCGGGCCGTTGACCGGTATCTGGGGCAGTTGGGAAAACGCCAGCAGCGAGCAGATCCGCAACTTCCTGCACCGCTGGGAAAACAGCTACCTGAACCTGCTGCGCATGGGCCAGGGCTCACTGCTCAAGCTGGTGATCATGGCCTGGTACTTCCGGCCGGCGTCTTGGGCGCATTGCGGTTACCCCGGCCCGCCGAAGATCTGAATTGCATCCCTCACAATAAAAACAAGAGACGACCCTGATGCCCGTACCCGATCTGTTCCGCGACGGCCTGGCCCGCGGCTGGAAAACCCACAATGGCGCCGCCCTCGACAGCGACCTGACCCTGGAAGCCGACGTGGCCATCATCGGCAGCGGTGCCGGTGGCGGCACCACCGCCGAGATCCTCAGCGCCGCGGGCTATAAAGTGTTGCTGATCGAAGAAGGCCCGCTCAAGACCAGCAGCGACTTCAAGCTGCTGGAAGACGAAGCCTACGCCAGCCTGTATCAGGAAGGTATCGGTCGCATGAGCAAGGACGGCGCGATCACCATCCTGCAGGGCCGTGCGGTGGGTGGCACCACGCTGATCAACTGGACCTCCAGCTTCCGCACCCCGGACGCCACCCTTAGCCATTGGGCCAGCGAGTACGCGGTCAAAGGTCACAGCAGCGCGGAGATGGCACCGTGGTTTGAAAAGATGGAGCAGCGCCTGGGCATCGCGCCTTGGGCCATCCCCCCGAATGCCAACAATGATGTGATCCGCAAAGGCTGCGAAAAGCTCGGCTACAGCTGGCATGTGATCCCGCGCAACGTGCGTGGCTGCTTCAACCTGGGTTATTGCGGCATGGGCTGCCCGGTCAACGCCAAGCAGTCGATGCTGGTGACCACCATTCCGTCCACCCTGGAAAAAGGCGGTGAACTGCTCTACCTGGCGCGCGCCGAGCACCTCAAATACAGCGGCGACACCATCAGCAGCCTGGAATGTGTGGCGATGGACGAGCGTTGCGTGGCGCCTACCGGGCGCAAGATCACCGTAAAGGCCAAGCATTACGTGCTGTCGGGAGGCGGCATCAATAGCCCGGCACTGTTGATGCGCTCGGGCGCCCCCGACCCGCATTCGCGGCTGGGCAAGCGGACCTTTTTGCATCTGGTGAATTTCTCCGCCGGGCTGTTCGATGAGGTGATCAACCCGTTCTACGGCGCGCCGCAGTCGATCTATTCCGACCACTTCCAATGGCAGGACGGCACCACCGGCAAAATGTCCTACAAGCTGGAAGCACCGCCCCTCCACCCAGGCTTAGCCAGCACCTTGTTCGGCGGCTATGGCACGCAGAACGCCTTGGACATGGGCCAATTGCCGCATACCCACGCCATGCTCGCGCTGTTGCGTGACGGCTTTCACCCCGACAGCCAGGGCGGCAGCGTGGACTTACGCGGTGACGGTACGCCGGTGCTCGACTATCAGGTCTCCCCCTATGCCTGGGACGGCCTGCGCCGGGCCTTTCACAGCATGGCCGAGATCCAGTTCGCGGCGGGCGCCAAGTCGGTCAAGCCCATGCACCACGACGCACAGTTCGTGAACACCTTGGCCGAGGCGCGTAGCGTGATTGACGGTTTGAGCCTGGAATTGCACCGGACAACCCTGGGCAGTGCCCATGTGATGGGCGGCTGCGCCATGGGCGAAGATCCCAAAAACGCGGTGGCTGACAGCCTCGGTCGCCATCACCAGTTGCGCAACCTGTCGATCCACGATGGCTCGTTATTCCCCACCAGTATTGGGGCTAACCCGCAATTGTCGGTGTACGGATTAACCGCTCAATTGGCGACAGCCTTGGCCGAACGTCTGAAAACAGCGTGAAAAAACACGCCATTCGCGGTGTCTATACGGCTTTCTTATGCATAAGTTGACTTGGCCGACCGGGATGGCTGCGATACCATCCGGTTCCCCAACGGACTCCGCCAGGACGACGCGATGAACCGAGTGTTGTACCCAGGTACCTTCGACCCGATTACCAAAGGCCATGGCGATCTGGTCGAACGCGCCTCTCGCTTGTTCGACCATGTGATCATCGCAGTCGCGGCCAGCCCCAAGAAAAACCCGCTGTTTCCCCTGGAGCAGCGCGTGGAGCTGGCGCGTGAGGTCACCAAGCACCTGCCCAACGTGGAAGTGGTGGGCTTTTCCACGCTGCTCGCACATTTCGCCAAAGAGCAGAACGCCAATGTGTTCCTGCGTGGCCTGCGCGCGGTGTCGGACTTCGAATACGAATTCCAGTTGGCCAACATGAACCGCCAACTGGCGCCGGACGTGGAAAGCCTGTTCCTCACGCCGTCGGAGCGTTATTCGTTCATTTCCTCGACGTTGGTGCGTGAAATTGCCGCTTTGGGCGGGGATATCACCAAGTTCGTGCACCCGGCCGTGGCTGATGCGCTGACGCTGCGATTCAAGAAGTAAGACCGCTCAATCGGCGCCCGCTCGCACTGCGGGCGCCAATGCGGCACAATTGCGCGCATTAGTTTTCAGATGCCTTGGCTGACAGCCCTGGCAGGAGTCTCCATGTCCCTGATCATCACCGACGATTGCATCAATTGCGACGTCTGCGAACCCGAGTGCCCGAACGCCGCCATCTCCCAGGGCGAAGAGATCTACGTGATCGACCCTAACCTGTGCACCCAGTGCGTCGGCCACTACGACGAGCCGCAGTGTCAACAGGTATGCCCGGTCGATTGCATTCCGCTGGATGAAGCTCATCCGGAGTCGGAAGAGCAGTTGATGGAGAAGTACCGGAAGATTACCGGTAAGGCCTGAGGTTCTTCAGCGCCTATCAGGGCCTTATCGGGGGCAAGCCCCCTCCCACATTTTGAACGTATTCACAAATCAAAGTGTGGGAGGGGGCTTGCTCCCGATAGCGATATCAGCCCTCACACAGCAATCAGCTCTGGCACCTGGGGCAAAACACACTCGCCCGCTGCCCCAGCACCACATTGCGCAGTTCAGTCCCGCAAACCTTGCACGCCTCGCCACCGCGGCCGTAGACGAACAACTCCTGCTGGAAATACCCTGGCTGCCCATCCCCCCCGATAAAGTCCCGCAACGTGGTGCCGCCACGTTCGATCGCCGCCGCCAGAATGCGCTTGATCTCGATCGCCAGCTTCACATAACGCCCGCGTGAAATACCGCCGGCCGCGCGACGCGGATCAATCCCCGCAGCAAACAACGCTTCAGTCGCATAGATATTGCCCACGCCCACCACCACCGCGTTGTCCATGATGAACGGCTTCACCGCCATCGACTTGCCGCGCGACAGTTGAAACAAACGCTCGCCGTCAAACAGCTCGGTCAACGGCTCCGGCCCCAGGCGCAGCAGCAGCTCGTGGTTGTGCGGGTCCTGGCTCCAGAGCATCGCGCCGAAACGCCGAGGGTCGGTGTAGCGCAGGGCCAGGCCGGATTCCAGCTCAATGTCCACATGTTCATGCTTGGCCGCCGGCATGCCGACTTCAACCAGGCGCAAGTTGCCCGACATGCCCAGGTGGCTGATCAAGGTGCCCACTTCGGCATTGATCAACAGGTACTTGGCGCGCCGCTCCACCAACACGATGCGCTGGCCGGACAGGCGCACATCGAGGTCTTCCGGGATCGGCCAGCGCAGGCGCCGCTCACGCACCACCACGCGGCTGACCCGCTGGCCTTCCAGGTGCGGCGCAATGCCGCGCCGGGTGGTTTCGACTTCTGGTAACTCAGGCATGTGTACCTCGTGAAGGGGGGATCAGTGCGCGCCCAGTTCGCGGATCGACAACTTCAGGCTTTCGAAGTCGTAGTCCGACAGGCCCACGTAGTCCAGCACCAGGTGGCCAATGGCATTCCACTCATGGTCCACCGACTGGTTGCCCAGCACGCGGCAGGACGAGCAGATGTGCTCGGCCATCTTCAGGATCGCCAGCAGGTTTTTCAGCTGCGGATTGCGCGACGACTCATCACTGAACACCGCCAGGGCGTTGTGGTGGTTGGCGATGGCGTCGGTTACATGCTCCGGCAGGCGCCAGGATTTGGCGGTGTAGTAGCCAACCACCGCATGGTTGGTGTTGAACGCATTGTTTTCGGTGTCGACCACGCGGCAGTCGGGGCCGGCGTTGGCGTAGGCCTGTTCCAGCACCGTCATGTAATTGGGGAAGCGCTTGAGCATCAGTGGCACGCCGCAATCGTGGAACAGCCCCAGGGCATAAGCCTCGTCCACCGCCTGGGCACCGGTGCGCTTGGCCAGGGTCAGGCAGGTCATGGCCACGTCCTGGGCCGTGTCCCAGAAGCGGTTGAGGGTGACGATGGTGTCGTCGCTCATCTCGCCCCTGATCGACAGGGCGTTGATCAGGTTGATAATCGACCGGCTGCCCAGCAGGTTCACCGCGCGCTGGATTGAGGCGATCTTGTTGCTCAGGCCGTAATAGGACGAATTGACGATCTTCAGCAGCGCGCCGGACAGGCCCGGGTCTTGGGAGATCAACCGCGCGATCACTTCCAGGTCCGGGTCGGGCATGTACTGCTCCATCTGCAAATCCACCATGATTTGCGGCTGGGGCGGCACGCTGATGCCTTGAAGGGCCTGCTGGATCTGTTCGGCGGTAAGCTCTTGGGACATAAGTACACACTCTGGGCTAGGTGGGGATTCTAACCCCGATGGGAAGCTCACCGACACCTCAAAACCGGATTGGAACCGGACCAAATGTGGGCGCCAGCTCCCACATGTCCGGCGGCGCGGCCAACAACGACACAACACGGTATACTCCCGCTCTTTTTTCCGGAGCGACGTCATGTCCCTGCCAAGCCTGCGTCTCAAAGCCAACGCCGATCGTCGTTTGCGCAACGGCCACCTGTGGGTCTACAGCAACGAAATCGACGTGGCCGCCACCCCTCTTCACGGCTTCCAGGCAGGCGACCAGGCTATCCTGGAAGCGGCCGGCGGCAAGACCCTCGGCATCGTGGCCATGAGCCCGAACAACCTGATCTGCGCACGCCTGCTGTCGCGCGACATCAAGTTGCCCCTGGACAAGTCGCTGCTGGTGCACCGCATCAATGTCGCCCTGTCCCTGCGTGATCGCCTGTTCGACAAGCCGTTCTACCGCCTGGTCTACGGCGATTCCGACCTGCTGCCGGGCCTGGTCGTCGACCGTTTCGGCGACATTCTGGTGGTGCAGATCGCCTCGGCGACCATGGAAGCCCATAAGGAAGACGTGATCGCCGCACTGACCCAAGTGCTCAAGCCGAGCGGCATTCTGTTCAAGAACGACTCCGCCGCGCGCGACGCCGAAGGCCTCAACCGCTACGTCGAAACCGTGTTCGGCCTGGTGCCAGAGTGGGTCGCGCTGGAAGAAAACGGCGTGAAATTCGAAGCCCCGGTGATCCAGGGCCAGAAAACCGGCTGGTTCTACGACCACCGCATGAACCGCGCGCGCCTGGCCCCATACGCCAAAGGCAAACGCGTACTCGACCTGTACAGCTACATCGGCGGCTGGGGCGTGCAAGCCGCGGCCTTCGGTGCCAGTGAAGTGTTCTGCGTCGACGCCTCGGCCTTCGCCCTCGATGGCGTGGAGCGCAACGCCGCGCTGAACGGCGTTGCCGAGAAGATGACCTGCATCGAAGGCGATGTCTTCGAAGCCCTCAAGGAATTGAAAGCCAGCGAAGAACGCTTCGACGTGGTCGTCGCCGACCCACCGGCCTTCATCAAACGCAAAAAAGACATGAAGAACGGCGAAGGCGCCTACCGCCGCCTGAACGAGCAAGCCATGCGCCTGCTCAGCAAGGACGGCATCCTGGTCAGCGCCTCGTGCTCCATGCACCTGCCGGAAGACGACCTGCAAAACATCCTGCTGACCAGCGCCCGCCATCTGGACCGCAATATCCAGATGCTCGAGCGTGGCGGCCAGGGTCCGGATCACCCGGTGCATCCGGCGATTGTCGAGACGCGGTACATCAAGAGCATTACGTGCCGGTTGTTGCCCAATAGCTAAGACGTGAACCCTCTGTAGGAGCGAGCTTGCTCGCGAAAAACGCATATACAGCGCGGGCTACCTGATAGCGCTGCGTTATCGTTGACGTTCTTCGCGAGCAAGCTCGCTCCTACATTGCTACGGGAAGCCACCCACAGTAGTTTTGATTGAATTCCACTTTTCGCAGACTAGTATCGGTTTCTGGTTTTACTTCGGAAAACAAAAACAATGTCTGGGCCCACCCTCTCGCGCTTCATCCTCATCACCTGCATTTCACTGATCAGCTTCTTCCCGATCAATATCCTGCTCCCGTCGTTCCCTGCCCTGTCCGCCCGATTCGACACGCCCAGCGCAGACATCGCGCTGTCCATCAGCCTGTTCACCCTGGTCTTTTCCATCTCCCAACTGGTCGCCGGCCCGCTTTCAGATAAATGGGGGCGCAAGGAAGTGCTGCTCGGCTGCATCACACTGTCGATCCTCGGGGCGATAGGCTGCGCAATGGCCCCGGATTACCTGACCTTCCTGCTGTTTCGCTCTGTACAGGCCATGGGCTGCGGCTTCTTCGTACTGGGCCATGCACTGGTGGAAGACCTGTTCGACGAACAGGACCGAGCCCGGGTGCGCCTCTATTACATGACCCTGAGCGGTTCGTTTGTCGCGCTGTCGCCGCTGATCGGCTCCTGGCTGCAAACCACCTTCGACTGGCAGGGCAGCTTCTATGGGTTTGCGCTGATGGCATTGGGCATGTTGATCCATGCGTTTTGCATCTTGCCTTCCAGGGCTGCCAGCCCGCACCGCGCGCCCGCCTCGATCCTCGGCACGCTCAAAGCAGTCGCCGCCAATCGCGACTTCCTGCGCTACTGGTGGATCGCCGCCCTGGTGTTTGCCTGCTACTTCGCCTTGATCAGCGTGACACCGCTGATTTTCATGGACGCGCTGAAACTGTCCGAGTACCAGTACGCGCTGGTGCTGATGGTGTACGGCGTGGCCTACCTGCTCGGCGGCGTGGCGGCGTCATACCTGCAAAAGCGCATGGCGCTGTCACGGCAAATCAATATCGGTCTTGGATTACTGCTCGTCGCCGGTGTGCTGCTGACGCTGGTCGTCAGCTTTGACGCGATCACCACCGTGACCCTGCTGATTCCAATGCTGATCAGCGCCCTGGCCGTCACCCTGGTCCGGCCCGCCGCGATTTCCGCAGCGATGCTGTTGTTCTCTAGCAGCGCGGGCACTGCCGCATCAGCCGGGAACAGCATCATGTTCCTCACAGCCGCCATCAGCAGTGCGGCCCTGGCACAAACCGGAACGCATCTGCTGCTGACCATTGCGGTCAGCTTCATCGTGCTCAGCCTCTGGGGCTGGTTGACGAATTTACGAGTCGGGCGCTAACGCCTGCCACTGTAGGAGCGAGCTTGCTCGCGAAAAACGTAAACGATAACGCAGCGCTATCAGGTAGCCCGCGTCGTGTATGAGTTT
>NZ_JAFLXD010000062.1:0-26018 GCF_019891415.1 Pseudomonas sp. SH10-3B
TGCTCAATCGCCCCGAGCTGGGCGGGTTGTGGGCGATGATCGAACGCAAGTTGCCGGGCCCTGAAGCCCGGCACTGCGGGGTTATCGCTTGGGCAGGTCGAAGTGGGTCCAGGGCACAGTCGGCAGGTAGTGTTGCGCAGCGACGATCAGCACCACCATCACCACCAGGAACACCGCTTGCAGGGGGCTCCAGAAGGCCCAGTGCAAACCGTTCAGCCACGGGTAGCCTTCGATGAGTTTCTGGCTCATCTGACCGATACGCTTCTTGTGCAACAGGTTGATCAGGATCATACCCGCGTAGGTGAACATGCCCAGCACGCCAAGCATCAAGCCGCAGGCCACCAGCATGATCGCCTGCGGTACGCCGTGGCGAATGACCAGCCAGTAGTCATTGGGGTTGATTCGTTTGGGGATCAGGTACTGGCTCAGCCACACATCCAGAACCCGATAGGTTGAACTCATCCCGGCCCACATTTGGGTGACGCGAAAGGCAACGGCCGCCGGCACGAACGCCATCAGCATGAAAATGACCAGCGACATTCCGTCCATTCTGTCTGGCTTAGAGTGGGCGATGCTCAGGCCAAGCCCCAGGGCGAAGACGGCCCATAGTCGAATAAATACCTGGGTGTAGATCGGCCGAGGCACGAATTTGCGCCAAAAGAACAGGTCTGTTTGAGGCAGGCGCTCGACCAGTTGCGGATAGCGCCAGGTCAGTGTTTGCGCCAGGTGCTGGCAGGCGTTCCACTCGTTTTCGCCAAACCCATCGATCATGCGTTTGTGTTGCCTGGCGGACATCGGCGTCAGCAGCAGACGCGCGGCCAGGGCATCGGCTGATGTGCGCCGCTTGTCCTGCGCCTTGTCTTGCAGGTTGGCGTAGAAGCTTTCCTGCTCGCAACGCGACACCAGTTCGCGCCACATCCACACCGGTTCCGGGTACACGCCTTTCTGGTCGTCCCAGCCGAATGCCTGGCACACGCGCTCGAACAGCGGCACGCTCCATTGAGTGTCATGCAGCATGTGCAGGACGATGCGCTGCCACTGCTGTTGCAGGTCAAACACCCGCAGCCAGGGCTGGTTGTTGTATTGAGTAAGCTGGGTGATGAACTCGCGCTCGGCCTTTTGCTCCAGCAGTTCCTGCAGGGTGCGGCGGTAGTCTTGCAGCAGCTCGCCGGTCAGTGCTTCGTATTGCCAGGACGTCATCGCCACCTGCTGCCAGGGGGTCAGCCATTCCAGGTGTTGCGCGGCCCAACCGGCGATGGCGCTGCGTTCGCCCGGTGCTTCGAAACAATGGCGCAACAGGCCGGCCTGGAACGCATCGGTGCAGCCCTGTTGTCGAGCCTGGGCCCAGCGTTCATCGAGGTTACGCGCGTTAAGGCCGTCGAGCAGTGCCTGGGCCGGGTCGGGTGTGTGGGCTTCGAAGGGTGCAGGGCTGACGGGGCTGATGTCCATCAGTTCGGCCAGGTCATTCAGGTTGGCGTAGGCCGCTTCGGCCACGGGCGCCTGGACGCGTTCTTCCTCTTCGTTATCTGCCCGCCAGCGTGCTTCACTCAGCGCGTGTTCATAGGCCTCGCGCAGGCGCTGAAAGCCTTGGGCGTCGTCGTCCGGGCGGCAGCTTTTCAGCAGCCGTGCATAGCTGCGCTTGATGCTGCGCTCGTCGGCGTCATCCGGCAGTTGCAGTACGGTCCAGCAATCCATGTCGTGTTCCCTCAGCGCCAGAACCCGTTGTCGAGTTGCTCAAGTTGACGGCTCAGTTCGCTGCGGGCTTCGCGGATGCGGCGTTCGTCCTGGGTGTCGAGTACCTGCTGGAACTGCGCCGCCCAATGCCCGAGCTGTTCGCGCAGCTCGCCGAGGTTTTCCTGGTAGAGCCGTTCGAGGCGGGCAACGAGCACGGTGTTGACCTGCTGGTCGCGTGGGTGGACCTTCAACAGCGCCAGGGCTTGCAGGCGTTGCTGGATCTCCTGCGGGTTGAGCACGCCGGGGTTGTTCTCGATTACCAGCGAATGCTGCTCGCCGGTCAGCGGGATATTCACCTGGGCTTCCAGCAGGCCGTTGTTGTCGTAGGTGAAACGCACATCCAGCGAGACTTCACCGGCCTTGCGCTTGGGCACGGGAATATCCAGTTGGCCCAGCTCGATGTTGTCTTTGACCAGGCGGCTTTCGCCCTGGTAGATCTTCAGCAGTACGTGGCTCTGGTCATCGTGCAGGGTGACCACGCTCTTGACCCGGCTCACCGGCACGCTGCTGTTGCGCTCGATCAGCGGCAGGTAGTGGCCGCTTTCGATATGGCCGCCGTACTGGTTGGAGGTTTCGATGCCCAGGGTGTAGGGGCAGACGTCGGTCAGCACCACTTCTTCGAGGGCCGCTGAGCGCGCCTTGAGGGCGGCCTGGATCGCCGCACCGTGGGCGACCACCTGGTCGGGGTCGAGGCTGATGGAGGGGAAGCGCCCGAACAGGCCGGCGGCGAGTTTACGTACCAGCGGCATGCGCGTGGTGCCGCCCACCAGCAGGATTTCATCGAGGTCGCCGACCCGAATCCGCGCATCGCGCAGGGCGCGTTCGATCGGCGCGCGCAGGCGCTCCAGCAGCGGCGTGTAGAGCTTGGCCAGTTCCTGTTGGGTGATGGTTTTTGTCCATTGCTGGCCGTCGACGCGCAGGGCGAATTCGGCGCTGTCGTCCTGGCCCAGGGCTTTGCGCACGCGCTCGGCTTCGCGGCGCAGGGCTTGCAGCACCGTGCGGGTAGGCGGGAAACCCTCGGCGTTGCGCTGGCTGTCGACAAAGTGTTCAAGCAACAGGGTGTCGAAGTCTTCGCCACCGAGGAAGTTGTCGCCGGCGCTGGCGCGGACCTCCATCACGCCGTCGAACAGCTCGATGATCGACACGTCAAAAGTGCCGCCGCCGAGGTCGAAGACCAGGAACGAGGTTTCTTTATCACGCTGGTGCAGCCCGTAGGCCAAGGCCGCGGCGGTCGGTTCATTGATCAGTTTCTCAACGGTGAGCCCCGCCAGTTCACCGGCGATGCGCGTGGCCTTGCGTTGGCCGTCGCTGAAATAGGCGGGCACGCTGATCACTGCGTCGGTGACGGTTTGGCCGTAGGTACGCTCGATGTCCTCCTTGAGGCTTTTGAGCACCAGCGCCGAGAGTTCCTCGGGGCGGAACGAGCGGTCGCCCAGACGCACTTCGGTGGCGCTGCCCATGTAGCGCTTGAACAGCGAAGTGGTCAGGTGCGGGTGGGTGTGCAGGCGCTCTTTGGCGGCCTGGCCTACCAGCACACGGCCTTGGTCATCCAGCCCGACCACGCTGGGGGTCAGCAACTGGCCCAGGGCATTGGGCACCATTTCGGCGGCATCACCGCGCCAGACGGCTGCGAGACTGTTAGTGGTCCCCAGGTCGATTCCTACGATCATTACGACAAGCTCCCTCTGTGGTCTGTAAGAATCTGTGACAGATTTTACCCTGAAAGGTTGAGCGCAAAGCAAGGCGGGAGAGTTTTGTGGCGAGCGGGCTTGCCACAGCGAGCTTGGTCAACCTGTCAGCCTTATGCTTAACCGCTTCTGCGTCTACTGTCAGGGTTGACAGTAGATGACCCGTTTTTGAAAGCCTATGTTCAAGGTGGTGGCAGTATTTTTGATGGTGCTCAAGGGAGAAGTGCTCATGAGCTTTGGAACAGAAATGGGTGGGCTTTTAACGTCGTCGGACGAGTTCAAGGCTGACCTTATCACGACGGTTTCGATTAACTTCGACGCTTTTGAATTGATCTACATCAAGGACTTTCAGTTATTCATTCGGCTAGGGCTTAAGGATAACCCCGGCTCGAATAACGAGATGATCATTGAGGCCGGCGAGCTCGAGTTGGCCTCAGGTATGACGTATCCGATCGGTCCAAAACCCCTGTCCATACAGGCGAGTTTCGGGCTGGCGGGCTATCTTGAGTACCTTCCGCAAACTTATTGGGGCCATCTGAATATCAAGAGCCTCGTTACCGATGACGCAGGCAAAACAATGATCAATGCCAGCGTCTTGATCGGTTGGGAGTCCGATGACGGCAACGAGATGGAAGTCAGGTGCTCGACCCTGAAAATCAGTACATGAAATTGTTCCCACAAAGTGGGGACGATCACTCATAAATTGTTAGTTTGAGGAGAAGGTTATGAATTCCGAATGCCCAGTCTCAATATGGAATGGTGATAGGTTTTTGGCGGATCGAGGCTATATATTTGATGCGGGTTTGTATGTGGATGATGTAGATAAGGGGGGGATAGAATTTGAGCTTCTCGATCTTATTTATTTGGATAACTATTATTTTATCCGTCTCGGAATTGCGGGTCATCCGGATGCGAAAAATGAGCTGACGCTGAAAGGCGAACATTTGCGGGTTGGAGAGAAGTACAAGCTTGTTGATGCATCGGAAAATGAGCTGGAAGTGGATACTTCTTTTGCATTGGAGCCTGATGTTTCTCTGAGTCAACGGGAGCACTCAGGTACGTTGACCGTTGCTTACAATGAAAAGCTTGAGGATGGCTCAAATTTGATAGGTATGTATTTTTCATACTTTTTTAAAGAGACAGGTTCGGGAGTGGTAAAAGACGTTAACGTTAGGTGCTGGACACTTCAGTTGTTGACGCAGCCTCCGGTAGTGACGAGCTGATGTTATGCGCCTATATAAAAAGCCCATATCCTAGAATGGCAAAATTCCGTGATATGGGCTTTTTTCTATTGAATCAGAATAACTTGAGTTTCGGTGCTTCTTCTTTCAACGGTTCGTTCTTCGCGGTCTGTTCGTTCCAGCCACCGCCGAGGGCCTTGTACAGGTTGACCTCGCTGGTCAGCTGCGCCAGGCGGTCGGTGATCAGCGATTGCTGGGCACTGAACAGTTGGCGCTGGGCGTCGAGGAAGGTCAGGTTGCTGTCGACCCCGATACGGTAGCGACGCTCGGCCAGGCGGTAGTAATCCTGGTTGGCCGCGACGAAGCCACGCTGGGCTTCCAACTGCTGCTTGTAGGTCTCACGCGCGGCGAGGCCGTCGGAGACTTCCTGGAAGCCGGTCTGGATCGCCTTCTCGTAGTTCGCCACGTTGATCTCTTTCTGGATCTTCGAGTAGTCCAGGCTGGCGCGCAGGCTGCCGGCGTTGAAGATCGGGATGTTGATCTGCGGGGCGAACGACCAGGTGCCCGAACCGCCTTTGAACAGGCCGCCCAGGGTAGGGCTGGCGGTACCGGCGCTGGCGGTCAGGCTGATGCTCGGGAAGAACGCTGCACGCGCCGCACCGATGTTGGCGTTGGCGGCCTTGAGGTTGTACTCGGCCTGCATGATGTCGGGACGCCGTTGCAGCAGGTCGGAGGGCAAGCCGGCCGGTACGTCGCTGAGCAGGTCATCGGACAGCGGCTTGCTGGCGATATTCGCCGGCAGGCCGGTGCCCAGCAGCAGGGTCAGGCTGTTTTCGTCCTGGGCCACCTGGCGGGTGTAGCGTGCCAGTGCCACGCGGGCATTTTCCACCGAGGTGCGTGCCTGGCTGAGGTCGAGGGCCGAGGCCACGCCGACTTCGTTGCTGCGCGAGGTCAGCTTGTAGCTTTGCTCGAACGCGCCGAGGGTGTCCTGGGTCAGCTTGAGCAGTTCCTTGTCGGCCTGCCAGGTCAGGTAGGCATTCGCCACACTGGCCACCAGGCTGATCTGGGTACTGCGCCGCGCTTCTTCAGTGGCGAAGTACTTTTGCAGCGCTTCTTCACTCAGGCTGCGCACGCGGCCAAACAGGTCCAGCTCATAGGAGCTGATCCCGAGGCCGACGGAGTATTGGCTGGAGATGGTCGATTCGCCGGTCTGCGACAACTTGGCCGGGGTGCGCGAACGGCTGCCACTGCCCGTGGCCGACACGGCCGGGAACAGGTCGGCACGCTGGATCCGGTATTGCGCCGCGTACGCATCGATGTTCAGGGCCGCGACACGCAGGTCACGGTTGTTCACCAGCGCGGTCTGGATCAGCTGTTGCAGGGCAGGGTCATGGAAAAACTGCTTCCAGCCTTGCTCGGCGGCAGCCTGCCCCGGCGCCTGGGCCGACGAATACGCCGGCCCCTGTGGGAACTGAGCTGCCACCGGCGCTTCAGGGCGCTGGTAGTCAGGAATCAGCGAGCAGCCACTGAGCACGAATGCGGTGACGGCTAAGGAAAGTAGCGACTTGCTCATTGGCCAGCCTCTTTAGGAGTGTGCTTAGGTTCAGTCTTTTTACGTTCGCCCATGGCGGACACGGTTGCGAAGAACAGTGGCACCCAGAAGATCGCCAATACCGTGGCCGTGATCATACCGCCAATTACACCGGTACCGATCGCGTGCTGGCTGCCTGATCCGGCGCCCGAGGAGATCGCCAGCGGCAATACGCCGAGGACGAACGCCATGGAGGTCATGATGATCGGCCGCAGACGCATCCGGGAGGCCTCGATCGCGGCTTCTACGATGCCTTTGCCTTGCTCGTGCAGCTCCTTGGCGAACTCGACGATCAGAATGGCGTTCTTCGCCGCCAGGCCCACCGTCACCAACAAGCCCACCTGGAAGAACACGTCGTTGGACAAGCCGCGCATGCTGGTGGCGATCAACGCCCCCACCACGCCCAGCGGAACCACCAGGATCACCGCGATTGGAATCGACCAGCTTTCGTACAGTGCCGCGAGGCACAGGAACACCACCAGCAGCGACAGCGCGTACAGCGCCGGCGCCTGGGAGCCGGACAGGCGTTCTTCATACGACAGGCCCGTCCAGGCGTAGCCCACGCCAGCCGGCAGTTGCTTGGCGAGGCGTTCGACTTCGGCCATGGCGTCACCGGTACTGTAGCCCGGTGCCGGGGTACCGAGGATTTCCATCGCCGCTACACCGTTATAACGCGAGAGCTTCGGCGAGCCGTAGATCCACTTGCCCGAGGCAATGGCCGACAACGGCACCATCTTCCCGGAGTCGCTGCGCACGTACCATTTGTTCAGGTCTTCCGGGGACATCCGGCTGGCGGCTTCACCCTGTACGTAGACCTTCTTCACCCGACCACGGTCGATGAAGTCGTTGACGTAGCTGCCACCCAAGGCAATCGCCAAGGTCTGGTTGATGTTGGACAGCGTGATGCCTTGGGCGCTGGCCTTCTCGTCGTCGACGGTGAGCTCGTACTGCGGCTCATCGTTCACACCGTTGGGACGCACACCGGCGAGGATCTTGCTCTGGGCAGCCATGCCCAGGAACTGGTTACGCGCAGCCATCAGCTTTTCATGGCCAACGCCGCCCTGGTCCTGCAGGAACACGTCGAAACCGGTGGCGTTACCCAGCTCCAGTACCGACGGTGGCACGATGGCAAATACCATGGCGTCCTGGAAGGTCTGCATGAAGTAGCCCTGGGCACGCTTGGCAATCTCGAATACCGAGGTGGAAGCATCACGCTCATCCCACGGCTTGAGCATCACGAAGGCCAGGCCCGAACTCTGTCCACGACCGGCGAAGTTGAAGCCGTTCACGGTAAACACCGATTTCACGCCTTTGCCTTCGCCTGGCTCGCCTTCCTTGTCATTGAGCAGATAGGCGCGCATGTCGTCGATGACTTTTTGCGTGCGTTCAGCCGAAGAACCTACCGGGGTCTGCACCTGGGCAAAGATCACGCCCTGGTCTTCATCGGGCAGGAACGCGGCCGGGATGCGCATGAACAGCCAGACCATGCCGGCGATGATCAGCGCGTACACGAGGAACGCCGGGATCTTGTGCTTGATCATGTTGCCCACGCCGCGCTCGTAGCTCAGTACGCCACGGTCGAAGGTGCGGTTGAACCAGCCGAAGAAACCACGCTTGGGTTGGCCGTGCTTCTCGGGGTCGATCGGCTTGAGCATGGTGGCGCACAGGGCCGGGGTGAAGATCAGGGCAACCAGTACCGACAACGCCATGGCCGAAACGATGGTGATGGAGAACTGTTTGTAGATCACACCGGTGGAGCCGCCGAAGAATGCCATTGGCAACAGTACCGCCGACAGTACCAGGGCAATACCCACGAGGGCGCCCTGGATCTGGCCCATGGACTTGACCGTCGCTTCTTTCGGCGACAGGTGTTCCTCGGCCATTACCCGCTCGACGTTTTCCACCACGACGATGGCGTCGTCCACCAGCAAGCCGATGGCCAGGATCATGCCGAACATGGTCAGGGTGTTGATGGTGAAACCGAATGCCGCGAGGATCCCGAAGGTACCCAGCAATACCACCGGTACGGTCATGGTGGTGATGATGGTGGCGCGGAAGTTCTGCAGGAACAGGAACATCACCAGGAACACCAGCACGATCGCTTCGACCAGGGTGTCAACTACACCGGAGATCGATTCGGTCACGACTGGGGTGGTGTCATACGGCACCACCGCCTTCATGCCAGGCGGGAAGAACGGTTCCAGGGACGCCACAGTGGCACGGATGGCCTTGGCGGTGTCCAGGGCGTTGGCGCCCGACGCGAGCTTGATCGCCATACCGGAAGCCGGGTTGCCGTTGAACTGTGCGCTGATGCTGTAGTTCTGGCCGCCGAGTTCGATACGCGCTACGTCATGCAGGCGAACCTGGGAGCCGTCGGCATTGACCTTCATCAGGATATTGCCGAACTGCTCCGCCGTTTGCAGGCGGGTCTTGCCGATGATGGTGGCGTTCAACTGGTTGCCGGGCAGGGCAGGCAGGCCGCCCAATTGACCGGTCGCCACCTGCACGTTCTGCGCGGCGATGGCGCTGCTGACATCGACCGGTGTGAGCTGGAAGTTGTTCAGCTTGGCCGGGTCCAGCCAGATACGCATGGCGTACTGCGAACCGAATACCTGGAAGTCACCGACACCGGCGGTCCGGGAAATCGGGTCCTGGATGTTGGAAACGATGTAGTTGGACAGGTCATCCTTGGTCATGCTGCCGTCTTCCGACACCAGACCGATCACCATCAGGAAGTTCTTCACCGACTTGGTCACGCGGATACCCTGCTGCTGCACTTCTTGCGGCAGCAGTGGGGTTGCCAGGTTCAGCTTGTTCTGCACCTGAACCTGGGCGATGTCCGGGTTGGTACCCTGGTTGAACGTCGCGGTGATGGTCATGCTGCCGTCGGAGTTACTGTCCGAGGCCACATAACGCAGGTTGTCGATACCGTTGAGCTGTTGCTCGATGACCTGCACCACGGTGTCCTGCACGGTTTGTGCGGACGCGCCTGGGTAGGTCACCTGGATGTCGATGGCGGTTGGCGCGATGGCCGGGTATTGGTTGATGGGCAACTTCAGGATCGACAGTGCCCCGACCAGCATGATCACCAGGGCAATTACCCAGGCGAAAATGGGACGGTCGATAAAAAATTTCGACATGGATTACTCCCCTTGGCCAGGCGCGGCAGCAGGAGCAGCGGCGGAACCGGCAGGCTTGGCGTTGTCAGCGTCCTTGACCTTGACCTCCACGCCCGGCTTGACGTATTGCAGGCCTTCGGTGATCACGCGGTCACCGGCGTTCAGGCCTTTTTCCACCAGCCAATAGGCGCCGGCTGTGCGGTTGGCTACCAGTACACGCTGCTCGACCTTGTTGTCGGCGTTCACCACCAGCGCGGTCGGGATGCCCTTGAGGTCGCGGGTCACGCCTTGCTGTGGTGCGAGGATGGCCTTGCTGTTCACGCCCGCTTGCAGTTGGGCGTGTACGAACATGCCCGGCAGCAGGGTGTGGTCAGGGTTGGGAAACACGGCGCGCAGGGTCACGGAACCGGTGGTCTGGTCGACCGATACTTCGGAGAATTCCAGCTTGCCGTCCTGGCCGTAGTCGCTGCCGTCTTCCAGGGTCAGCTTGACCTTGGCGGCATTGGCGCCGGCTTTTTCCAGCTGGCCGCTTTCCAGGTCGCGGCGCAGTTTCAGCATTTCAGCCGAAGACTGCGTGACGTCGACGTAGATCGGGTCCAGTTGCTGGATCACGGCCATGGCATCGGCCTGGCCATTGCTGACCAGCGCGCCTTCGGTCACCGCAGAACGGCCAATACGCCCGGAGATCGGCGCGAACACTTTGGTGTAGCGCACGTTGATCTGGGCGGTTTGAACGTTTGCTTCCGCAGTCATGCGGTTGGCGACGGCAGTGTCGTATTCCTGACGGCTGACGGCTTGCTCATCGACCAACTGCTTGTAGCGGTCGGAGATGGACTTGGTCTGGGTCAGGCTGGCTTGTGCGCTTTTGAGGGTGGCCTCGTAGACCGACGGATCGATCTGATAAAGCTGCTGGCCTTCTTTCACGTCCGCGCCTTCCTTGAACAGGCGCTTGAGGATGATGCCGTTGACCTGTGGGCGAACTTCCGCAATGCGGTAGGCGGTGGTGCGGCCTGGCAGCTCGGACGTCAGGGTAAAGGCTTGCGGTTGAATGGTGACCACGCCGACCTGAGGGGCTTGAGCGGGCGGAGCCGCTTCTTCCTTTTTACATCCGCTGAGCAGCGATGCCAGGGCGACGGCAGTGACCAGAGCGGTAACAGCTGGCTTAAGTTGCATGAAGATCCTCGGGTCAGGCGCGCAGGGTGCGCACAAGAAGGGTGGAAGGGTGAAAAACAAGCCGTGAGTGGATAAGTAGCTTGCTACGCAATATACTTACGTTCATGGTTGTTTGTAAACTCTTGACAGGTTTTGCGGAATGTTGACAAAGCACCGCCCAAAGCCTCGATTTTAGTACGTTCGGCTCCCATGACGGTGTCGTCCCACAATTATTCAGATGATCGTTAGCGCTTGTTAGCGCCGCGTTAACGTCAGTCCCAAGTGTCCTGATTGAGGTTTTACTGCCATGGTTCGTCGCACCAAAGAGGAAGCTCAGGAAACGCGCAGCCAGATTCTCGATGCCGCCGAGCAAGCCTTCTATGAACGCGGCGTTGCGCGGACGACGTTGGCGGATATCGCCGCGTTGGCCGGCGTGACGCGGGGCGCCATCTATTGGCATTTCAGTAACAAATCCGATCTGTTGCAGGCCCTGCTCGACACCTTGCATGAGCCTTTGGATGAATTGGCAAGGGCCAGTGAAAGCGAGTCCGAACTCGACCCGCTGGGGTGCATGCGCAAGTTGCTGATTCATTTGTTTCATCAAGTGGCCCTGGACCCGAAAACCCGGCGCATCAATGAGATCCTGTTCCATAAGTGCGAATTCACCGATGAAATGTGCGACATGCGCCGTCAGCGCCAGACCCACAGCCTCGAATGCAACCTGCGCATCGGCCTGACACTGCGTAACGCGGTCCATCGCGGGCAACTTCCGGAAAATCTCGACACCACGCGTGGCGCGGTGTGCATGCATGCCTACATCAACGGGCTGATTGGCCAGTGGCTGTTGGTACCCGACAGCTTCCAGTTGCATCAGGACGCCGAGCGCTGGGTGGATGCAGGGCTGGACATGCTGCGCTGGAGCCCCAGCCTGCGCAATTAAGACAAAATGCGTAATTGCATCAGGGTGTGTCAACAGTAAAGCCCAAGGACGGTCAATCGTCCTTCTGCCTGATCGGTGGGGTGACTTTATATACGGGCTGGCGGGCGGTTGATAGGTAGCCGCCTAAGTATTTTGTAGGGATTTTGTTGCAAGGCTGTTAAGGAATGTTTCCCAGGGCAACATAGTGTCAAAAAAAGATGTGGGAGGGGGCTTGCTCCCGATGGCGGTGCGTCAGTCACTCTATGTGTTGACTGAACCACTGCCATCGGGAGCAAGCCCCCTCCCACATTTGGTTTCGCGTGTCGGGTGATTACAGTGGCAGCGTCGGGTAGTCGATGTAACCCACCGGGCCCTTGCCGTAGAAGGTTTCCGGGTGTGCTTCGTTCAGCGGCGCATCGGTCTTCAGGCGCACCGGCAGGTCCGGGTTGGCAATGAACGGTACGCCGAAGGCCACCGCATCCGCCTTGCCAGCCGCCAGCCATGCATTGGCACTGTCCTTGGTGAAGCGTTCGTTGGCGATATACGTGCCGCCGAAGGCTTTTTTCAAGCGTGGGCCCAGGCTGTCAGCACCTTCTTTTTCACGGGAGCAGATGAAAGCGATGCCACGCTTGCCCAGTTCGCTGGCGACGTAGGTGAAGGTTTCGGCCAGGTTGTCGTCACCCATGTCGTGAGCGTCTGCACGGGGGGCCAAATGCACACCCACACGGCCGGCGCCCCAGACTTCGATGACGGCATCGGTCACTTCCAGCAGCAGGCGCGCACGGTTTTCCAGGGACCCGCCGTACTGGTCGGTACGCTGGTTGGTGCTGCTCTGCAGGAACTGGTCGAGCAGGTAGCCGTTGGCGCCGTGGACTTCCACGCCGTCAAAGCCTGCAGCCTTGGCGTTTTCGGCCCCGGTGCGGTAGGCGTCGACGATGTCGGCGATTTCAGCGGTTTCCAGGGCGCGTGGGGTCGGGTAGTCGGCAAGTGGGCGCACCAGGCTGACGTGGCCTTTAGCCTGGATCGCGCTCGGTGCCACCGGGGTTTCGCCGTTCAGGTAGGACGCGTGGGAGATGCGGCCGACGTGCCACAGTTGCAGGAAAATCTTGCCACCTGCGCCATGCACGGCTTTGGTGACATTCGCCCAGCCACGCACCTGGTCGTTGGACCAGATGCCTGGAGTGTCCGGGTAGCCCACGCCCAGCGGCGTCACCGAGGTGGCTTCGCTGAGGATCAGCCCGGCAGACGCGCGCTGCACGTAGTACTCGGCCATCAGCGCGTTGGGTACCCGGCCGGCGTCGGCACGGCAGCGGGTCAGCGGCGCCATGATGATGCGGTTCGACAGTTCCAGGTCGCCCAGTTTGATCGGATCGAAAATAGTCGTCATGGGAAAACACCTTGCTCGTTGAAGTTGATCAGTGGGTCGCAGGGGCCAGGTCGGCATCGCCGCCCTGACGGAAAGTAATCAGGGTCACCAGCAGTGCCAGGATCGCCAGGGCCGCTGCCGCCAACGGCACGCTGCTCAGGCCAAAGCCGTGGGCAATCACGCTGCCGCCCACCCAGGCACCGAGGGCGTTGCCGATGTTGAACGCGCCGATGTTCAGGGTGGACACCAGGTTCGGTGCGGCCTTGCCGAAGGTCACCACGTTGATCTGCAGCGCCGGGACGGCGGCAAACGAGGCGGTGGCCCACAGGAACAGGGTGATCTCGGTCGGGATCACGGCGACGCTGGTCCAGGTCAGTGCGGTGGACACCACCGCCATGCTGATAAACACGCCGATCAGGGTGGCTGCCAGGCGTTTGTCCGCCAGCTTGCCGCCGATGATGTTGCCCACGGTCAGGCCCAGTCCGATCAGCAGCAGCGTCCAGGTCACGCCTTTGGGCGAGACGCCGGTGACATCGCCGAGCAGCGGTGCAACATAGGTGAAGAGGGTGAACATGGACGCGGCGAACAGCGCGGTCATGCTCAGCGACAACCAGATGCCGGCACCCTTGAGGGCGGACAGCTCGGCGCGCATGTCGAGTTTTTCTTCGTCACGCTTGGCCGGCAGGAAGCGGATCAGGCCGATCAGCGCCACTACGCCAATCACTGTCACCGCCCAGAAGGTCGAACGCCAGCCGGCTTCCTGGCCCAGCGCGGTACCCAGTGGCACACCGAGCACGTTGGCCAGGGTCAGGCCGGTAAACATCAGGGCCACCGCCGAAGCACGCTTGTTGGCCGGCACCAGGTTGGCAGCGACCACCGAACCGATCCCGAAAAACGCGCCATGGCACAGCGCGGTGACCACACGGGCAAACATCAGCACGTTGTAGTCACTGGCCAGGGCGCAGAGCAGGTTGCCGATAATAAAGATGCCCATCAACGCTACCAACGCCGCCTTGCGTGGCAGCTTGGCGGTAGCCAGTGCCATGAACGGCGCGCCGATGGCCACGCCCAGAGCGTAGCCGGTGACCAGCCAGCCGGCGCCGGGAATCGAGACGCCGAGGTCCGCCGCCACATCGGGCAACAGGCCCATGATCACGAACTCGGTGGTGCCGATGGCGAAGGCGCTGAGGGCCAGTATGAGTAGCGAGAGGGGCATTATCGTTTCCTTGTTACAACGTCGCGCTGATTTCAGCGCTGAGTTCAGTGGTAAGCGCTGCGAGGAAGGCTTGGATCACTTCCTCGTTGCGCTTGAAAAAGTGCCACTGCCCGGCCTTCTGGCTGCTGATCAATCCCGCCCGTTGCAAGGTGGCCAGGTGGGCCGACACGGTCGACTGGGACAAGCCGCAGCGCTGGTCGATCTGCCCGGCGCAAATGCCGTATTCGTGGTTGTGCACTTGCTCGGGGAACTGCACTTTCGGGTCTTTCAGCCAGGTGAGGATGTCTCGTCGTACTGGGTGCGCCAGGGCTTTTATTATTTCGTCGAGGTCGATGGACATGGCAGGTGCTCGGTGTCGTAAAGCGTTATATCGCGATGAGGCGAACCTTAAATCGTTATATCCCGATATACCAATATGATTTCGGTCTGAATCAAGACTAAATCGGTATATCGGGTTATAACGATACGTTGGCGGCAGTGCTAGACTGCGCGCCATGAATTATCTCGCACATCTGCACTTGGGCGGCCAACTTCCGGCACAACTGCTGGGTAGCCTGTATGGCGACTTCGTCAAAGGCCGCCTGCAGGGCCAGTTCAGCCCGCAAATCGAAGCGGCGATCCAACTGCATCGCTCCATCGACCGCTTTACCGACAGCCACCCGTTGGTGGGCGAGGCGCTGTCGCGCTTCAGCCTCACCCGACGGCGTTATGCCGGGATTGTCCTCGATGTGTTCTTCGACCATTGCCTGGCGCGGGATTGGGCACTGTATGCCGAGCAGCCGCTTGAGCATTTCACCTCGCAGGTGTATCGCGTATTGGCTGCCGAACCGCAGTTACCGGGGCGCTTGGCGCAGATTGCGCCGTATATGGCGGCGGATGATTGGCTGGGGTCGTACCGCGAGTTTGCGGTGATGGAGCAGGTGTTGCGCGGGATTTCGCGGCGGCTCACACAACCCCAGGAATTGGGGTTTGCGATGCAGGAATTGCGTGAGTTGTATGAGCCGTTGAGTGAAGACTTCCGGATCTTCTACCCCGAACTGCAAGCCTTCGCGCATAACCACCTGACAACACAAAGCTAAATGTGGGAGGGAGCAAGCCCCCTCCCACATTTGAACTGTGTTCACATCTCAGGCTGCAAAAGCCGGTCGAGCATGCACTTGTTCAGTCTCCGGCACCGGCCCAAACAACGCCTTCTGCACCGCCTGCTGCGCCTGGAACGCCAGCGCCGCACGTTCCTGCCCGGCGCAGGCAATCGGCTTGAGCATATGGATTTCCACGTCGCCCTGGTCATTGGCAAACAGGCGCATCAGGTGCGAGAGCAAATCGTCATCGCCAATAAACGGTGCCAGCGGGTCGACCTGCCCATTGCGCAGATAACGGATGGCCACCGGTTGCAGCGACACATCCGCATCGATCGCACTGGCCAGCAAGCGCCCGTGGAAGGTACGCAGGCTGCGGCCGTCGGTGGTGGTGCCTTCGGGGAACATCAGCAGCGGGTGCTGTTGTTCCAGGTGGCGAGTCATCTGCTTGCGGATCAACTGGCTGTCACCTGAACCGCGACGGATAAACAAGCTACCGGCCTTGGCCGCCAACCAGCCCGCTACCGGCCAGGTGCGCACTTCGGCCTTGGACAAAAACGACATCGGCGCCACTGCGCCCAGCAACGGAATATCGGTCCAGGACACGTGGTTGCTCACCCACAGCATTGGCTGCGTCGGCAACTCGCCGTGCACCGTCACGCGAAAGGGCAGGGCGTTGGTCAGCCGGGCCATAAAGAACCGCGACCAACGTTGGCGCCGCACCATCGAGTTGGCCACGCCCAGGCGTTCGAACAGGCCAAACACACTGGCCATGCTCAAGCCCAGCGCCACTACCACCAGTACGCGGGCAATGCGCCCGTACACGCGCAGACGGCTCATCACATGGCCGCCTTGAAGTGGCGCGCGTAACGCGGGCACAGTTCGTCGCGCTTGAGCAGGATGAATACGTCGGCCACCTGGAAATCTTCATCCCAGCACGGCTCGCCGCAGATCTTCGCCCCCAGGCGCATATAGGCCTTGAGCAGCGGTGGCATCTCGGCGATTACGTTGGTCGGCAGGTCCAGCGCCGGCAGCGGTTTTTTCGGCTCGGCGCGCAGGTGTTCGTTGCACAGGTAGCGTTCGCGCAGGCGCTGCATGATCGCGTGAGCCTGGATGCCGCCGTCGTGCATCGGGATGCTCGCGCAGCCCATCAGGTAGCTGTAGCCGCCCTGGTTGAGCACTTCGGCCAACTCGCCCCACAACACAGCGATGGTGCCGCCGTTACGGTAGGCCGGGTCGACACAGGTGCGGCCGATTTCCAGGATCGGGCCCTGCAAATGCAGCAGGCCATGCAGGCTGAATTCTTCTTCGCTGTAGAACCGGCCCAGGGTGCTGGCGGCCTGGTGGTCGAGCAAACGGGTGGTGGCGACGAGTCGACCGCTGTTCAAGTCCCGCACGCCGATGTGGCTGCAGTGAACATCATAGTCATCCATGTCCAGGCCGTGTTCCGCGCCTTTCAGCTTGGCGTTGAACTCGCCGCTGAATACGTTGAAACGCAGGGCCTGGGCTTCCTGCAAAGCCTTTGCGCCAACCAGGCGTTCGGCTTGCAGACGGCGTTCATTGCCGGTGTCGCTGATGCGGGCGATCTGAGTCATGGCGAATCTCCGAGTGCCAGCCACGTTCCGGCCGGTCGACTTTGTTGTCCAAAGTCAGGCTATGTAGCCCCGGTGTCATCTCCATGAAGTTACGGTGACGGTTGGATGACAGCCCCCTTGTCGCAAATCTGTCATCGGCCTGGGCTAGTCTCGCGGGCTTGAATGCTCCCTTGAGTTTGCGTCCATGGTCAGAGGCCTGTTGTGCGTTGCCCTGCTGTTCGTCACCGTTGTCGCCCGTGCCGAAACCTGGCCCGATAAAGACTGGGCCAAGGGCACACCGCTCTCGGGGCCTGCTGTGGATGCCCTGAACGCCTACGCTTTCCCGCCGCGAGACGACGCCACCCGTCAAGGCATTCGCACCGACGCGCTGCTGGTAATTCGCGACGGCGAGGTCATCTATGAACGCTACGCTGCGCCCACCACCGCCAGCACGCCACACTTGACCTGGTCCATCAGCAAAAGCCTGATGGCCACGGTGCTTGGCGTGGCCTACGGGGACAATCGCTTTAAGTTGACCGACCCTGCCGCGCGTTTTTACCCGCCAATGAAACAGCATCCGAGCGTGACCATGGCCGATCTGCTGCACTGGGCCTCGGGCCTCGACTGGCAGGAAGACTATGAATATGCGCCGCTGAAATCCTCGGTGGTTGCGATGCTCTACACCCGTGGTCGCGCCGATATGGCCGAGTTTGCCGCCAACACTGAATCCTTCAGTGCACCGGGCCAGGCCTTTCGTTATTCCAGCGGCGACAGCAATATCCTCTCCGCCGCGCTCAAGGGCATGCTCGGCCACAAGGCCTACATGAGTTACCCCTGGGATGGGCTGTTCAAACCCCTGGGCATTCACAACGCCACCTGGGAAACCGATGCCGACGAAACCTTTGTCGCCTCGTCCTACGCTTACCTCACCGCGCGTGACCTGGCGCGTGTCGGCCTGCTGATGGCGCGCGACGGGCGCTGGGGGGATCAACAACTGCTGCCCAAAGACTGGGTCGCTTTCAATCGCCAACCCTTCGACAAATACACCGCCGGGCAGGACGAAGCCGTCCCCGGTGGCCAGTGGTGGCTTAATCAAGGCGCCTCAAGGCCGTGGCCCGACGCACCTGCCGACACCTTCGCCGCCCTCGGTCATTGGGGCCAGGCGCTGTACGTGATGCCCGACGAACACCTGGTGATTGTGCGCTACGGCGATGATCGCGACGGCAGCTACCGCCACAACGAACTACTCAAACGCGTGCTCGCGGCGGTGCAACCATGATCCGTCGTCGGCCGTTTACCAGCCTGTTTCTGCTGCTGTTGCTCGCCCTGGTGGGCTGGGTATGGCACGAGCGCGCCAACCTGCAAGCCTTCCCCGACATCATCGCGGCGTACACAGCCAAGGAGTATTGCTCGTGCCGCTATGTGGCGAACAATCCCGCCGACTATTGCCAGGGTTATGTGAAACAGTACGTGCCCACGAGTGCGTTCAGTGATAACCCGCTGCGCAGTGAAGTCACGGCCACTGGGTTGGGACGCACGCACAGCGCGCGGTGGTTGGGGGATCGGCAGGGGTGTCGGCTGAATCCCTGACATCCCACGCCGAGTGCGTGGGAGCAAGCCACCTTCCACATTGGATTTGCGCCGTTCGTGACATTGCGCTTAAGGTTCGTGCAGGTTTTTCGCCCCACGAGTCCTTAATGTTCAACGCTTCTTTTATCAAGCCGCTGGCCTTCGCCCTGCTGGTCGCCGCCGCCGTACCCGCCCACGCCGACTGGTACCTGGACAACGAGTCCTCGCGCCTATCGTTCGTCACCACCAAAAACACCGAGATCGCTGAAGTCCATCGCTTCCTGGTGCTGCATGGCAAGGTCGACAGCAAGGGCGCGGCGCAATTGGAAGTGGAGCTGGAGTCGGTCAACAGCGGTATCCCGCTGCGTGACGAGCGCATGCGCAATCAGCTGTTCGAGATCAAGACCTTCCCCGAAGCGCTGATCAGCGCGCAGATCAACCTGCAACCGATCAATGACCTGGCGCCTGGCGCGCAATTGGAATTGCGTCTGCCAATGAGCGTCACGTTGCATGGCAAGACCCAGACCTACAGCGCCGAGTTGTTGGCCACGCGCCTGGACGACCGGCGTTTCCAGGTGGTGACCCTGGAACCGGTGGTGTTGCATGCCGAAGATTTCGACCTGGCGCCGGGGGTGGCGGCGTTGCGCAAGGCGGCGGGGCTGGCGTCGATCAGCTTGTCGGTGCCGGTGGGTGCGGTGCTGATTTTTACGGCGCGCTGACATGAGCGGCGCAGTGTTCCCGTGGCGCAGCGCCAACCGTTTCGAGTTGTTGATCGACGGCCCGCAGTTTTTTCCGCAGATGCTGGTGGGCATTGCCCGGGCCGAGCGGCAAGTGGAGTTGGAGTTGTACCTGGTGGAGGCCGGAGCCTGCGCCGAAGCTATGGTGCAGGCGCTGGTACTCGCTGCCGAGCGAGGTGTGCGGGTGCGCTGCCTGTTTGATGATTACGGCAGCCTGGCGTTTACCCTGGGGTTGCGTAAGCGCCTGACCGACGTCGGTGTGGAATTGCGTTTCTACAATCGCCTCAGCTGGCGCCGCTGGATGCGCAACCTGTATCGCGACCACCGCAAGCTGTTGCTGATCGATCAGGAAATCGCCGTGGTCGGCGGCACGGGTGTCACCGATGAATTCTGGACGCCAGGGCAAGACACCGCCGACTGGCATGAAGTGATGGTGCAGATCAGCGGCCCGCTGGTGCTGGACTGGCAGGCGCTGTTCGAGCGGCAATGGCACGCCAATGTCGCGCGCCGTGCGTGGAAGCCGGCCACCCATTTCGGTCTGCCGCGCTTGCCCAAGGTGCCGGCGACGGGACCTGGCCTGGGCCGAGTGGCCTATGCCGACGCCCGACAGCACCGCGACATCTTGCAATCGCTGATCCGCGCGCTGAACAGCAGCCAGCAACGTATCTGGTTTGCCACGCCTTACTTCCTGCCCACCTGGGGCGTGCGCCGCGCATTGCGCCGGGCTGCAGGGCGTGGGGTGGATGTACGTTTGCTGCTCACCGGCCCGCGCACCGACCATCCCTCCGTGCGCTACGCCGGGCACCGTTATTACCCTCGCTTGCTACGCGCAGGCGTGCAGATCTTTGAATACCAGCCGTGCTTTTTGCACTTGAAGATGGTGCTGGTGGACGATTGGGTGAGCATTGGCTCGTGCAATTTCGACCACTGGAATCTGCGCTTCAACCTGGAAGCCAACCTGGAAGCGTTGGACCCTGAGTTGACGTTGGCGGTGGCGGGCAGTTTCGAACGGGATTTTGCCCAGAGCCAGGCGGTGAGCCTGGAGGCGTGGAAGGCGCGGCCATTGTGGCGGCGGGTGAAGCAGCGGGTGTGGGGTTGGATTGATCGGTTGGTGGTCAATTTTCTGGATCGACGGCACTAGTACGCGCACCTTGTACGATGAGGCATCATTAATTTAAATCACACTCAACAGTTGGCTCCCGAACTCTTCAGGAGCCAGCGTTGGATGTGATTTTAGGTGGCGTCTGTCTCCATGAAGGCGCTGCCTGAGGCTGAAACTTCGATAAGCGTAGGATTGCCTCTTACTTTCTGCCCGTTAGCAAAACGTCGATCTACCTGAGCAATCGAATCTTGGGCGTCGAGCAATGCCTCGTCACCGCGGTCTGGCGAGCCAGGTGTTGGTGGGAAAGATTTATTTTCTGCTATCTCCTTAGCAACCTGATGAATACTGGGGAGATCGTTATTGTTGACGTCCAAGCCATAAAAGCGTTGCACGCGATCAAGAGGCGCCTTGTCAGTAGGGGCAATGGACAGCATTACGCCACGTCCAGAGGGGTCCATTATTGTTGAGAGTTCCTCCACCGGATCGAATGCGAGTGCATGCAAGGAGTACACGCTTGGACGCTCTCCCTGAGTGAAGGTTTTTACTTCGTTGCCTGGGGTTCTCCCAGAGAATTCACCTTTCGCAGAGTCATAGGATAATGATCGAGGATCTAGGTTGTTTTCTTCTGCCCAATTGACCAGCGCTTTGTTCATGAACGCACGGTTGGTCTGCTCCATCCACTTTCCGAACGTTGAGTCTTTGGGAATATCAACCATCGGCAGGGGCTTACTTAGGTCACTTTCGGTAAGCCCTGACATTGCCGTGGAGAGCGCCGTGGCAAGTTGGCTGTCGCCGACAGGGTTGGTTTGGGCCGCGATCCTTTTACCTATCTGGGCATGTTTCAGTGCTTTTTCCCTAGCATCAAAATCATCGTTTATCCAAGCAATCCGATTTTGCTCGTTGAGCAATGCGCCGTCACTGCGGCCTGGCGAGGCGGGCGTTTGGGGGAAAGATTCATTTTCTGAAATGTCTTCAGCGACCAGGTTAATACTGGAAAGATTGTTATTGTTGACGTTCAAACCATAAAACTGTTGCACATACGCAAGAGGCGCCTTGTCAGTAGGCGCAATGGAGAACAGCATGCCATGTCCAGAGGGATCCATTATTTTTGAGATTGCGTCCAACGGCTCGAATGCGAGTCCATGCAATGAGTCCTCTGCTGGGCGTTCTTTCCGAGTGAACGTTTTTACTTGGTTGTCTGGAGTTTTTCCATAGAGCTCCTGTTTTCCAGAGTCATAAGATAATGAGCGAGGGTCTAAATTGTTTTCTTTTGCCCAACTCGCCAGCGCTTTGTTCATGAACGCATTGTTAGTATGTTCCAGCCACTTTCCGAGTGTTGATTCTTTGGGGATATCAAGGATTGGCAGGGGGGTGCGAAGATCACCTTCTTTAAGTTTCAACATCGCAGTGGAGAGCTTTGCGGCCAACAGGCTGTCGCCGGTGGGGTTGGCTTGGGCCGCGATCCTTCTATCCATGGCATCCAGACGCTGCTGTAAAAAGTCAGCCCCGCCGGGTTCGTCAACACCACTTACGGGTATCGCGGGCGTTGGTTTTGGCTGAGGGTACAACGCATTGTAGAGCGCCCTGGCCTCATCGGCGCCTTCTTGTGGTGCTCGCTGCGCAGAGATATCAGACCTTGGTGTTGCGGATGCTTTCGGAGAATTTAAATCAGGTTGCCTGCTGTTCAGCACTGCATTTTTCAAGGTGCTCTGTGCTGCCGCGGCCTCTGAACTAACCGGCAATTTCTTTTGGGGGGATTTGTCAGGCGCACTGTCCGTAGGGATTTGGTCAGTGGAGGGGGGGGATGCCTGTGTATTCAAGGGCTGCTTGTTAGTCGGATTGGATAAATCAGCCGTGGGTTGGGGCTGGAATGAAATAGGCGGGGTAACGATTGAAATCATTGGGCTAGTTCCGTAGTTTTAGTTGCCTCTGAATACTCATTTAAGAGCGATAGTATGTGGGGAGCGGTAAGATTTAGTTCCGGCAACTGGTATTGCCGTGTGTTTCTTAGTTGCGATAGGTTTGTTCTTTGATAGTGGATTGTATGCAGGCGTGTATGAGGGGGTATTTATATAGGCCGTCGATCGAGGCGCTCATCGGTATCAGCGCGGTACCTGTACATATCCAGTGAACAGGTCCGCGCGTGGGCTCAAGTGCGTGTAATCGTTTTAGAGCAATTCAAACGTCTGCTGCTGTACGTCCTGGGAATCCAGCCCGATCTGCACATTGAACTCGCCCGGTTCCGCCGCGAACTTGAGCTGGGTGTTGTAAAACTTCAAGTCTTCTTCGGTAATGGTGAAGTGCAAGGTGCGCTCTTCGCCAGCCTTGAGCATCACCTTCTGGAAGTTCTTCAGTTCTTTGATCGGACGGATCATCGAACCCGCCACGTCCTGGATATACAACTGCACCACGGTTTCGCCATCGACCTTGCCGGTGTTTTTCAGCGTGACGCTGGCGTCGAGTTTGCCGGTCTTGTTCAGGGTGGTGGAAGACAACGCCATGTCCGACAAGCTGAACGTGGTGTAGCTCAGGCCATAGCCAAACGGGAACAGCGGCCCGGTGGTGTCATCGAAGTACTGCGAGGTGTAGTTGCCCGGCTTGCCAGGGGTGAATGGCCGGCCGATGGTCAGGTGGTTGTAGTAGGTCGGAATCTGCCCCACCGAGCGTGGGAAGGTGATCGGCAGTTTGCCCGACGGGTTGTAGTCACCGAACAGCACGTCGGCAATGGCGTTGCCGCCTTCGGTACCGGCGAACCAGGTTTCGAGGATGGCGTCGGCCTGTTGATTCTCTTCCAGGATCGACAGCGGACGGCCGTTCATCAGCACCAATACCAGCGGCTTGCCGGTGGCCTTGAGCGCCTTGATCAGGTCGCGCTGGCTTTGCGGGATGTTCAGGTCGGTGCGGCTGGAAGATTCGTGGGACATGCCACGGGACTCACCCACGGCGGCGACCACCACGTCAGCATCCTTGGCGGCCTTGACCGCTTCATCGATCAGTACCTGGGGCGGGCGGGTGTCATCTACCACTTCCGGGGCATCGAAGTTGAGGAAGTTGAGGTAGTCGACCACGGCCTTGTCGTTGGTGATGTTGGCGCCACGGGCGTAGATGATTTTGCCTTTCTCGCCGATCACCGCATTCAACCCGTCGAGCAGGGTCACCGATTGCGCAGGCTTACCGGCAGCGGCCCAGCTGCCCATCATGTCGATCGGTGCCTTGGCCAGCGGACCCACGAGCGCGATGGTCGCGGATTTTTTCAGTGGCAGGGTGTTGTTCTGGTTTTTCAGCAGTACCAGGCTGCGACGCGCTACATCACGGGCCTCGGCACGGTGCAGGCGGCTGTCGGCGTAGGTGTCGGCCGGGTCATCCTCGGCCTTGCCAATGCGCAGGTACGGGTCTTTGAACAGGCCCATGTCGTACTTGGCGCCAAGCACTTCACGCACGGCGTTGTCGATGTCGCTCTGCTCGATCTCGCCGGACTTGAGCAGCCCAGGCAATTCCTTGCCGTACAGCGAGTCGTTCATGCTCATGTCGATGCCGGCCTTGATCGCCAGCTTGGCGGCTTCACGCCCGTCCTTGGCCACACCGTGCTTGATCAGCTCGAAGATCGCACCGTGGTCGCTGACGGCCAGGCCCTTGAAGCCCCAGTCCTTGCGTAGCAGGTCGTTCATCAGCCAGGTGTTGGCGGTGGCGGGCACGCCGTTGATCGAGTTGAGCGCCACCATCACGCCGCCGGAACCGGCCTTGATCGCCGCGTGGTACGGCGGCAGGTAGTCCTGGTACATCTTGACCGGGCTCATGTCGACCACGTTGTAGTCACGCCCGCCTTCCACTGCGCCGTAGAGGGCGAAGTGCTTGACGCTGGCCATGATGCTGTCGGCATTCGCGGGGCTGGTGCCCTGGAAGGCCTTGACCATCACTTCGGCAATCCGCGAGACCAGGTACGTGTCTTCACCGAAGCCTTCGGACGTGCGGCCCCAGCGCGGGTCGCGGGAGATGTCGACCATCGGCGCAAAGGTGATGTCGAGGCTGTCGGCGGCGGCTTCCTGGGCGGCGATGCGCCCGGAGCGGCCGATGGCGTCCATGTCCCAGCTGGACGCCAGGGCCAGGCTGATCGGGAAGATCGTACGGTGGCCGTGGATCACGTCATAGGCGAAGAACATCGGGATCTTCAACCGGCTGCGCATGGCCGCGTCCTGCATCGGACGGTTTTCCGGGCGGGTGATGGAGTTGAAGGTGCCACCGATACGGCCGGCGGCGATTTCCTTGCGAATCAGCTCGCGGGGCATTTCGGGACCGATGCTGATCAGGCGCAATTGGCCGATCTTTTCATCGAGGGTCATCTGCTTGAGCAGGTCGCTGACGAAGGCGTCCTTGTCTTTGAGCGCAGCAGGCTTTGTTTCTGCCCAGACGGGGTGGGTGGCCAGCGTGGCAACAAGGCCGAGCAAACACAGCTTCTTCATGAATATCCTTTTTCGGCTCACTGCACAGCGATTAGGCTGATCGGCCAAAATGTGGGGAGCGTCTATTGTTGTTCGGGTGTTGTTCAGATAAATGCAGCACACTCTGAACTCTTTTTCGTGCTGGGCATCTTTGTAGCTGATTGGCTCGATGCATTCCAGTGGTGGCGGATTATGCCCCAAGCGTGTGGTTTATAGGGTTAGTCGTCACATTCCATCCAGTTTGGGCAGGAGAAACACCATGCAAGCAGCACACTATTCCCGCTGGGGCTTCAAGGCCGCGGTTTTGCTATTGATCAGCACGGTACTGAGCGGTTGCGGCATCAATAATATTCCGACCCTGGACGAACAGGCCAAGGCTGCCTGGGGCCAGGTGCAGAACCAGTACCAACGCCGCGCCGACCTGATCCCCAACCTGGTGGAAGTGGTCAAGGGTTACGCTGCCCATGAGCAAGACACCCTGACCGCCGTGATCGAGGCGCGGGCCAAGGCCACGTCGATCCAGGTGGATGCCAGCACCCTCGATAACCCGGAAAAACTCAAGCAGTTCCAGCAGGCCCAGGACGGTTTGAGCGGTGCCCTCAGCCGCTTGATGGTGGTGTCCGAGCGCTACCCGGACCTGAAGGCCAACCAGAACTTCCTGGCCCTGCAATCCCAGCTTGAAGGCACCGAAAACCGCATCGCCGTGGCCCGTCGCGATTTCATCCAGGCCGTGCAGGCGTACAACACCGAGATCCGCACCTTCCCTGGCCGCCTGTGGCACAGCGTGATGTACAGCGACTTGCCGATCCGCGCCACCTTTGAAGCCACCAGTGCCGATGCCGATAAAGCGCCGCAAGTGAAGTTCAAATAAGGCTGCACTGAGGTGTCGATGCGTTTATTACGGATAGGCCTGGCGCTGTGGATGCTCGCCTGTGTGGGCGTGGCCCAGGCGGCGCTGACGTTCCCGGCGTTGAGCGGACGGGTGGTGGACACTGCCCAGATGATCGACCCGGCCACGCGCGAGCACATCACCCAGCAGTTGCAGGCGCTGGAACAGACCCGTGGCGACCAGATCGTGGTGGTCACGGTGCCCGACCTGCAGGGCGTGCCCATCGAGGACTACGGTTACCAGTTGGGTCGCCAGTGGGGCATCGGCCAGAAGGGCAAGGACAACGGCGCTTTATTGATCGTCGCCCGTGATGAGCGCACGTTGCGCATCGAAGTCGGCTATGGCCTTGAAGGCGTGCTCACCGATGCGCAGGCCTGGGTGATCATCAATCAGGTGATTGCACCCAAGTTCAAGGCCGGCAATTTCAGCCAGGGCATCAGCGACGGTGTGGCGGCGATGGTGCAGGTGGTCGGCGGTGAACCGCTGGCGGTGCCGGCGCATGTGGCGGATGCCAACTTTGCCAAGGATAATCCCGGGTTTTCCATCGGCCTGTTCATCCTGCTGATCGGCGTGTTGTGGCTGTGCAATCGCATGGGCCTGCCGGTGGGGGCGATCCTGCTGGCGATCCTCAGCAGCAGTGGACGCGGCGGCGGTGGCGGGGGA
>NZ_JAFLXD010000063.1:0-25955 GCF_019891415.1 Pseudomonas sp. SH10-3B
CGGACCCGGTATCGGAGTTGGAAACCAATGTGGACCAGGTGATCAAGGCACTCACGGTGCACTCACTGTAGGAGCGAGCTTGCTCGCGAAAAACTTGAGGGCGTTGCGGGGAGCCCGGCCTCCAGCGTCATCGTTGACATCTTTCGCGAGCAAGCTCGCTCCTACAGGAAGCCCCCCGATCACACCACATCGACGCCGACATGAATGGCATCATGCCGCCAGAACTCCAGGTCGCAGTCGATCAAGCGCTGGTGCTGGTCATAATTGACCCGGGCGATCCGCAAGCCCGGGCTGCCCACCGACACGCGCAATGCCGCCGCCGCTTCCACCGGCAATGAGGTCGGCACGATCTCGAAGCGCACCCGCCCGTAGTGTAAGTCGTACTTGCGCGCATACAACTCGGTCATCGACTGATTCAGGTCGCACTCAAGAATCCCCGGAAAATACTGCGGGTTCAGGTAGTGCTCCACATACAACACCAGCCGCCCGTCAATCCGCCGACCCCGGCAGATCTGGATCACGCTGGACAACGCCGGCAACTGCAACCACGCACACACTGCGGCCGAGGCCGGCTGCAGCCGCGCACTGATCACTTCGGTAGATGCCACCCGCCCCTGGTCGTTGACCATGGCGTGAAAGTGGCTGCGCTGCATCAGGTTGTAGGCCAGCCGAGGCGGCGAGACAAACCAGCCACGACGCTCCTCGCGATAAATCTGCCCTTGGGCCTCCAGTTGTAACAAGGCTTCCCGCACCGTAATTCGAGTGGTACCAAACAACTCGCTGAGCTTGCGCTCGGCGGGCAGCTTGCTTGCAGGCGGCAACAGGCCGTGGTCGATCTGCTCTTGCAGCGCCAGGCCGATGGATGTCACCGCCTTGATTGCCTCATCACGCATCAACGTTACCTATCTGGACTAGACCAGCACTGTTCAGGTGCACAAACCGCTGTGTAAATAGGCTTGCGCGACTGCTTGCCAGCCTAGGCACTCCTGATGACCGACAGATGACAGCCCGTGTCGAGTCCCTGCACCACTCCCTGCAATACACCGGCCAAGTCCAGTCTCTACGGGCACTTGGGCATGGTCTACGCTAAGTCTGCGCTGAGCGACATCGAGGCGTTAAAAACGACATCGACATGAAACTGTCATCCATCGCGTCTAGATTGGCTCAGGTATTGCTCTGACCTAGACCAACAACACCGCAGAAAAAACCGCCGCGTTGAAAACGCCCAAAGGAGCTTCGGATGAAACAGCTTTTCCTGGCATCACTGTTAGGCTCGACCATTGCCATGTGCACCGCCGCCATGGCCGCTGATACCGATTTGAAAACTCTGGAAGCCGCCGCGAAAGCGGAAGGCGCCGTCAACAGCGTCGGCATGCCCGATGACTGGGCCAACTGGAAAGGCACCTGGGAAGACCTGGCCAAGACCTACGGCCTCAAGCACATGGACACCGACATGAGCTCGGCCCAGGAAATCGCCAAGTTCAAAGCCGAAAAAGACAACGCCAGCGCAGACATCGGCGACGTCGGTGCCGCCTTCGGCCCGATCGCGGTGAAGCAGGAAGTCACCCAGCCGTATAAACCGTCGACCTGGGCTTCGGTGCCGGATTGGGCAAAAGACAAGGACGGTCACTGGGCCCTGGCCTACACCGGCACCATCGCGTTTATCGTCAACAAGAAGCTGCTGCACGGTTCCGAAGTCCCTACCAGTTGGGCTGACCTGCAAACCGGCAAATACAAAGTTTCGGTGGGTGACGTGAGCACTGCGGCCCAGGCCTCCAACGCCGTACTCGCCGCTGCCATCGCCAATAAAGGCGATGAAAAGAACATCGCCCCCGGCCTGCAATTCTTCACCAAGATCGCCCAGCAAGGTCGTCTCGGCCTGTCCAACCCGACCATCGCCACCATGGAAAAAGGCGAAGTCGAAGTGGGGATCGTCTGGGACTTCAACGGCCTGAGCTACAAAGCCAAGATGGCCAACCCGGATGACTACGTGGTGCTGATCCCATCGGATGGCTCGGTGAAATCCGGCTACACCACCATCATCAACAAATACGCCAAGCACCCGAACGCCGCCAAGCTGACCCGCGAATACATCTTCAGCGACGCCGGCCAACTCAACCTGGCGCGTGGCAATGCACGTCCGATCCGCGCTGAAACCGACCTGAAACTGCCGGCTGATATCGCCAAGAACCTGATCCCGGGCGAGCAGTATACCAAGGCCAACCCGCAGCCGATCAAGGATGCCGATGCCTGGGAAGCGACTTCCAAGAAGCTGCCACAGTTGTGGAACGAGCAGGTCATCGTAGAGATGAAGTAAGGTTTATCCCACATTGGAGCTCCAGTGGAGATCCAATGTGGGAGGGGGCTTGCCCCCGATGACGGTGGATCAGCTAACAAATCCGTTGAATGACACACCGCTATCGGGGGCAAGCCCCCTCCCACATTTTTGACCCCGTTCCTCCAGAGGAATTGAGCCAAGTCAATCATTGCGGAGCGTCGCCCCCCATGAAGCACCCAGTCATCCTTGTCGTGCTCGACGGCCTGAACTTCGAGGTTGCCCGACACGCCATGGGGCACTTGCAGGCTTATGTTGGCGCAGGACGCGCCGCCCTCTACAAACTGGAATGTGAACTGCCCGCCCTGTCCCGCCCGCTGTATGAATGCATCCTCACCGGTGTGCCACCGATCCACAGCGGTATCGTGCACAACCAGGTCTCACGCCTGTCCAACCAGCGCAGCATTTTCCATTACGCCACCGACGCTGGTCTTACCACGGCGGCGGCGGCTTACCATTGGGTCAGCGAGTTGTATAACCGCACGCCCTTTCTCGCCGCCCGGGATCGTCATACCGACGACAAGGCGCTGGCGATCCAGCACGGGCATTTCTACTGGAATGACCACTACCCGGATTCCCACCTGTTCGCCGACGCCGAAAGCCTGCGGCTCAAGCACGCGCCGGACTTTATGGTGGTGCACCCGATGAACATCGACGACGCCGGCCACAAGCACGGCCTCGACACGCCGCAGTACCGCAACAGTGCACGCTCGGCCGACATCATCCTGGCCGACTACCTGCAAACCTGGCTCGATGCCGGTTACCAGGTGCTCGTAACCGCCGACCACGGCATGAACAACGACCGCTCCCACAACGGCCTGCTGCCGGAAGAACGCGAAGTGCCGCTGTTCGTCCTCGGCGATGCCTTCAGCCTGGACGCCAAAGCCGCACCGAAACAAACCGAGCTGTGCGGCACGGTCTGCGAACTGCTGGGCGTGCCCCACGACAAACCTGTATGCCGGGAGCTGTTGAAGTGAATGCCATGACTCGCGGCAAATGGCTGGCCTTGCTATGCCTGGTGCCCTTCGCGCTGTTCTTTATCGTGTTCGAGATCGCCCCGCTGGTCTGGGTGCTGATCAATAGCCTGCAAACCGAAGAAAGCGGATGGGGGCTGGACAACTTCACGCGTATCTTCAGTTCGAAGTTCTACCTGCAAGCCATCCAGTTCAGCCTGGAGATCAGTTTTTACTCCAGCATCTTCGGCATCATCATCGCTACGCTGGGCAGCTACTCGCTGCGCCGGGTGGATTCGCCGCTGCGCAACTTCGTCACCGCCTTCGCCAACATGACCAGCAACTTTGCCGGCGTGCCCCTGGCCTTCGCGTTCATCATCCTGCTGGGGTTCAACGGCAGCATCACCATCATGCTCAAGCAGGCCGGGATCATTCAGGACTTCAACCTGTATTCCAAGACCGGCTTGATCATTCTCTATACCTACTTCCAGATTCCCCTCGGCGTGCTGCTGCTCTACCCAGCCTTCGACGCACTGCGTGAAGACTGGCGTGAGTCAGCCGCCCTGCTCGGCGCCAATGGCTGGCAGTTCTGGCGGCATATCGGCCTGCCGGTACTCACGCCGGCGCTGCTCGGCACGTTCGTGATTCTGCTGGCCAACGCCCTGGGTGCCTACGCGACGGTCTACGCCTTGACCACCGGTAACTTCAACGTGCTGCCGATCCGCATCGCCGGCCTGGTCTCGGGGGATGTATCCCTCGACCCGAACATGGCCAGCGCCCTGGCCGTGGTGCTGGTGGCGCTGATGACCCTGGTCACCGTGGTCCATCAACTGCTGCTCAAGAGGAGCTACCATGTCTCGCGCTGAAGCCGGCCCGGCCTCCCTCTACCACCGCGTGGTGGTGTACCTGTTGTTCGCGATCCTGGTGCTGCCGCTGATCGGCACCTTTGTCTACTCCATTGCCAGCAGTTGGTCGGCGACCATCCTGCCCGCCGGTTTCACCGTGAAGTGGTACGTGCAACTGTGGAGCGACCCACGCTTCCTGATGGCCTTCGGGCAGTCATTGCTGGTGTGCGTGGGCGCGTTGATCCTGTCGGTGGTGTTAATCCTGCCGCTGCTGTTCGTGGTGCATTACCACTTTCCCAAGCTCGACGCCTTGATGAACATCCTGATCCTGCTGCCCTTCGCGGTGCCGCCGGTGGTGTCGTCGGTGGGCCTGCTGCAACTGTACGGCTCCGGGCCGTTTGCGATGGTGGGTACGCCGTGGATCCTGATCGGCTGCTACTTCACCGTGGCGCTGCCGTTCATGTACCGCGCGATCACCAACAACCTGCAAGCCATCAACCTGCGCGACCTGATGGACGCCTCGCAACTGCTCGGCGCCAGCACCTGGCAAGCCGCGATCTTCGTAGTGCTGCCCAACCTGCGCAAAGGTTTGATGGTGGCGCTGCTGCTGTCGTTCTCGTTCCTGTTCGGTGAATTCGTGTTCGCCAATATCCTCGTGGGTACCCGCTACGAGACCCTGCAGGTGTACCTGAACAACATGCGCAACAGCAGCGGCCACTTCACCAGTGCCGTCGTGATTTCCTATTTCTTCTTTGTGCTGGTGCTGACCTGGGCCGCCAATATCTTGAACAAGGACAAAAGCCAATGAGCTTCGTCAGCGTCCAACACCTGCAAAAAGGCTACGCCGGGACCCCGGTGTTCAGTGATATCAACTGCGAAGTCGCCAAGGGCGAGTTCGTCACCCTGCTCGGCCCCTCCGGCTGCGGCAAGTCCACCCTGCTGCGCTGCATCGCCGGCCTGACCTCGGTGGACAGCGGAAAAATCCTGCTGGACGGCCAGGACATCGTTCCGCTGAGCCCACAGAAACGCAACATCGGCATGGTGTTCCAGAGCTACGCGCTGTTCCCCAACATGACCGTGGAACAGAACGTCGCCTTCGGCCTGCGCATGCAAAAGGTCAACGCCGATGACAGCCACAAGCGCGTGCAGGAAGTGCTGCAACTGGTGGAACTCAAGGACCTGGCCAGCCGCTACCCGCACCAGATGTCCGGCGGCCAGTGCCAGCGTGTGGCCCTGGCCCGCTCACTGGTCACCCGCCCACGCCTGTTGCTGCTGGATGAGCCGCTGTCGGCGCTGGATGCACGGATTCGCAAGCACCTGCGCGAACAGATCCGCCAGATCCAGCGCGAACTGGGCCTGACCACGATCTTCGTGACCCACGACCAGGAAGAAGCCCTGACCATGTCGGACCGCATCTTCCTGATGAACCAGGGCAAGATCGTGCAAAGCGGCGATGCCGAGACCCTCTACACCGCACCGGTGGATGTATTCGCTGCCGGTTTCATCGGCAACTACAACCTGCTGGATGCCGACAAGGCCAGCCAACTGCTGCAACGCCCGATCAGCGGGCGCATCGCGATTCGCCCGGAGGCCATCGAACTGAGCCGCAGTGGCGAACTCGACGCGCTGGTGCGCAGCCACAGCCTGCTGGGCAACGTGATCCGCTACCGCATCGAAGCCCGTGGCGTGGAATTGGTGGTGGACGTGCTCAACCGCTCGGCGGACGATCTGCACCCGGACGGCCAGCGCCTGGCACTTTCCATCGACCCCAGTGCGCTGTGTGAAGTAGCCTGAGCAGCAGTAAATTTTGAGAGAGCGTGACGGATGGCATTGGTAATTTTTGATTTGGACGACACCCTGATCCATGGCGACTGCGCCACCCTCTGGAGTGAACAGATGGGTCGCCTGGGCTGGGTCGACCCGGAGTCGTTCATGCGCAGGAACAACGAGCTGATGGACGCCTACAGCCGGGGCGAGCTGGCCATGGAGGACTTCATGGACTTCAGCCTGGAACCGATGATCGGCCGCACCCCGGAGGAAATCGATCACCTGGTGGAACCGTGGGTCGAGGACGTGATTGAGCCGCTGATCTACAGCGACGCCACCAAGACCATCGCCCGCCATCGGGCGAATGGCGACCGGATCCTGGTGATTTCCGCCTCGGGTACTCACCTGGTGAAACCGATTGCGGCGCGTATCGGCATTGATGAGGTGCTGGGGATTGAACTGGAAGTGAGTCATGGCGTGTACAGCGGCCGTACCGTGGGTGTACTGACCTATCGCGAAGGCAAGATCACACGCTTGCTGGAATGGTTGGAGCAGGAAGGCGAGACGCTGGACGGTGCGTACTTCTATTCGGATTCGCGCAATGACTTGCCGTTGCTGTTGAAGGTCGATCACCCACAGGTGGTGAATCCGGATCCGGTATTGCGCGAGCATGCTAAACAGGCTGGCTGGCCTATACATAACTGGGTCTGATTCAACCGAGATTCAAATGTGGGAGGGGCGGTGCGACGATTCGACTTGCACCCTCCCACATCGACCCTATTCCAATCCGGGATCAGGTCAGGCTTTCGTCAATCACCAACACCAACTTCCCGGCAATCTGGTTAGTCGCCAGCTCCGCAAACGCCGCCTCGGCATCCTTGATCGGAAACGTCTTGGCCAATTGCGGGCTCAGACGCCCTTCGGCGAACAACGGCCATACATGCTGGCTCAGGTCGCTGAACAGGTCTGCCTTGAACTGATCGTTACGGCTGCGCAGGGTCGAGCCCAACAACTGAATACGCTTGCCCAGTACCTGGGCCAGGTCCAGTTGCGCCTCGCGGCCGCCCATCAAGCCAATCAGCACCCAGCGACCGTCCAGCGCCAGCAGCTTGAGGTCCAGCGCAGCATAATCGCCGCCGACCGGGTCGAGGATCACATCGAATGGCCCGAAATCCCGCAGGCCTTCGATACCGTCGGTACGTACTACGCCGCCCTGGGCGCCCAAATCTTCACAGTAGGCCAGGCGCTGCGCCGAGCCGACGCTGACCCAGCACGGGCTGCCAAAGGCCTTGCACAGCTGGATTGCCGCCGAGCCAACGCCACTGGCGCCGGCGTGCAGCAAGACCTTTTCACCGGGCTTGAGGCCCGCCAACTGGAACAGGTTGAGCCACGCCGTGCTGTACACCTCCGGCAACGCCGCCGCTTCGAGCAGCGACACACCTTCCGGTACCGGCAACACATGCCGTGCATCCACCACCACTTCTTCGGCCATGCCGCCGCCAGCCAGCAGCGCACAGACGCGATCGCCCACTTGCCAGGACGACGCGCCTGGGCCCACTTCGCTGATCACCCCGGAACACTCCAAGCCGAGCACAGCACTGGCGCCAGGCGGTGGAGGATAGAGCCCGGCACGCTGTAATAAATCGGCGCGATTTAGGCCCGCAGCCGCCACGCGAATGCGAACTTGGCCTACATCACATGTAGGACTTGGTTCGTCCAACCACTCCACATGACCTTCAACGCCTTGCAATGCTTTCACAGTGCCTCCATAGTGAGTCTGGACTGAGCCCGTAGCAGTAGCGCCGGGCTTTTTGCATTATGCGACCGGCCCCTATGGAACCGGCAACTTCAAAGACGGCCTAATATGCGTTATCAATTGCCCCCGCGTCGAATCAGCATGAAGCATCTGTTCCCCAGCACCGCCCTCGCTCTTTTCATTGGTATCGGCTTCGCGTCGATGTCGACCAATACGCTCGCAGCCAACAGCTGGGACAACCTTCAGCCGGACCGCGATGAGGTGATTGCCAGCCTTAACGTCGTCGAGTTGCTCAAGCGTCATCACTACAGCAAGCCGCCGCTGGACGACGCGCGCTCGGTGATCATCTACGACAGCTATCTCAAGCTGCTGGATCCGTCGCGCAGCTACTTCCTGGCCAGCGATATCGCTGAGTTCGACAAGTGGAAGACGCAGTTCGACGACTTCCTCAAGAGCGGCGACCTGCAGCCCGGCTTCACCATCTACAAGCGTTACCTGGACCGCGTCAAAGCGCGTCTGGACTTCGCCTTGGGTGAATTGGACAAAGGCGTCGACAAGCTCGACTTCACCCAGAAGGAAACCCTTCTGGTGGACCGCAAGGACGCGCCTTGGCTGACCAGCACCGCGGCCCTCGACGACCTGTGGCGCAAACGCGTCAAGGACGAAGTGCTGCGCCTGAAGATCGCCGGCAAAGAGCCCAAGGCTATCCAGGAGCTGTTGACCAAGCGCTATAAGAATCAGCTGGCACGTCTGGACCAGACCCGTGCCGAAGATATCTTCCAGGCCTACATCAACACCTTCGCGATGTCCTACGATCCGCACACCAATTATCTGTCGCCAGATAACGCGGAAAACTTCGATATCAACATGAGTCTGTCGTTGGAAGGCATCGGTGCCGTCCTTCAAAGCGACAATGACCAAGTGAAGATCGTGCGTCTGGTGCCGGCCGGTCCGGCAGACAAGACCAAACAGGTTGCGCCTGCCGACAAGATCATCGGTGTGGCCCAGGCCGACAAAGAGATGGTCGATGTAGTCGGCTGGCGCTTGGACGAAGTGGTCAAGCTGATCCGTGGGCCGAAAGGCAGCGTGGTGCGCCTGGAAGTGATTCCGCACACCAATGCACCGAACGACCAGACCAGCAAGATCGTGTCCATCACCCGTGAAGCGGTGAAGCTCGAAGACCAGGCTGTGCAGAAGAAAGTCCTCAACCTCAAGCAGGATGGCAAGGACTACAAGCTGGGCGTGATTGAAATCCCGGCCTTCTACCTGGACTTCAAGGCCTTCCGTGCCGGCGACCCGGACTACAAGTCCACCACCCGTGACGTGAAGAAAATCCTTACCGAGCTGCAGAAGGAAAAAGTCGACGGCGTGGTCATCGACCTGCGCAACAACGGCGGCGGTTCCCTGCAGGAAGCCACCGAGCTGACCAGCCTGTTTATCGACAAGGGTCCGACCGTGCTGGTACGCAATGCTGACGGCCGTGTCGACGTGCTCGAGGACGAGAACCCAGGTGCCTTCTACAAAGGCCCGATGGCGTTGCTGGTCAACCGCCTCTCAGCCTCGGCTTCGGAGATTTTCGCCGGCGCCATGCAGGACTACCACCGCGCGCTGATTATCGGCGGCCAGACCTTCGGCAAAGGCACCGTGCAGACCATCCAGCCACTGAACCATGGCGAGCTCAAACTGACGCTGGCCAAGTTCTACCGGGTTTCCGGGCAGAGCACCCAGCACCAGGGCGTACTGCCGGACATCGATTTCCCATCGGTTATCGACACCAAGGAAATCGGCGAAAGCGCCCTGCCGGAAGCCATGCCGTGGGACACCATCCGTCCTGCGATCAAGCCGGCCTCGGACCCGTTCAAGCCGTTCCTGGCGCAGTTGAAGGCTGACCACGATACCCGTTCCGCCAAGGATGCCGAGTTCGTATTCATCCGCGACAAGCTGGCCCTGGCCAAGAAGTTGATGGAAGAAAAAACCGTCAGCCTCAATGAAGTGGACCGTCGTGCGCAGCACAGCGACATCGAAAACAAGCAACTCGTACTGGAAAACATCCGCCGCAAGGCCAAGGGTGAAGATCCACTCAAGGAGCTGAAGAAAGAAGACGAAGATGCGCTGCCGACCGAGGCGGATAAAACCAAGCCGGAAGACGACGCTTACCTGGCCGAGACAGGCAGGATCCTGCTGGACTACCTGAAAATCACCAAACAGGTGGCCAAGCAGTAAATGATGGCGATTTAATGTGATCGCTCCTCGGAGTGTCATCATATAGACATCATTCTGTCGTGAAATGAAGGACCGTTGGCGTAACGCCTGCGGTCCTTTTTTTTCGATCGAGATCGCCATGACTATGACCGAACAGCTGAACGCATTGGGCTCTATCCTGGCTCAAGGCAGTTTGCACAGTCTGTTCCAACCGATCATCTGTCTGTCAGAACGGCGCATCCTCGGCTACGAAGCCCTCAGCCGCGGCCCCTCCAACAGCCCGCTGCACTCCCCCATCGCCCTGTTTTCCGTGGCCCGCCATGCCGGGCGCCTCAGTGAGCTGGAAATGGCCTGTCGCGAAAGCGCGTGCCGACGCTTCAGCGAGCAAAAGCTGCCGGGCAAGCTGTTCCTGAATGTCTCGCCGGAATCCTTGATGGAGACCGCGCATCAACCGGGCCGCACCCTGCAATTGCTGCGCGACTTCGGGATCCCGCCGAGCCAGGTGGTGATCGAACTCACCGAGCAGACCCCCACCGACGATTTCGACCTGCTGCAAACCGCCCTGCACCATTACCGCAACATGGGCTTTTCGATTGCCCTGGATGACTTGGGCGCCGGTTATTCCAGCCTGCGCCTGTGGTCGGAACTGCGCCCGGATTACGTGAAGATCGACCGGCACTTTATCGACGGTATTCATCAGGACGCACTCAAGCGCGAGTTTGTCGGTTCTATCCTGCAAATCGCCAGGGCCTCACGGGCCCAGGTGATTGCCGAGGGCATCGAATTGCCAGAAGAGCTGGCGGTATTGACCGAAATGGGCGTCGACCTGGTCCAGGGTTACCTGCTTTGCCGTCCACAGGAGCAACCGCCACAGGAAGCGCGCCAAATGCTGCCCAAGCCCGACCAGGCCAATGTGGCCCTCAGCGAAGAAGCCGGCGACCTCAGCGCCCTGCTCAACGAGCAACCGGCGGTCGATCAGGACACCGCCACCGCCCAAGTGCTGGAGGCGTTCCGTCGCCAGGCCAACCTCAACTCCCTGGCGGTGCTGGACGGGCGCGGCCACCCGGTGGGTATCGTGCACCGGCATTCTCTGTCGGATGCGCTGCTCAAGCCGTTTGCCACCGACCTGTTTGCGCGCAAGCCCATCAGCCGACTCATGAGTACGGATTTTCTGGCGGTGGAGTTGAGCCAGTCGCTGCAACAGGTCAGCCGCCTGCTGACCAGCCGCGCGCGGCAACGCATCGAAGAAGACTTCATCATCACGCTCAATGGCGACTACCTTGGCCTGGGCCGGGTGATCGATGTGCTCAAGTTGATCACCGAACTGAAAATCCAGCAGGCGCGCTATGCCAACCCGCTGACCCTGCTGCCCGGCAACGTGCCGATCCAGCAGTGCCTGACGCGCCTGCTGCAGCAACAGCGGGAGTCAGTGATCTGCTACGTGGATATCGACAGCTTCAAACCGTTCAACGACATCTACGGCTACGGACGTGGGGATGAAGTGTTGCTGTGCCTGGCGCAGTGCCTGAACGACCGGGTCGACCCCAGTCGCGACTTCGTCGGGCATATCGGTGGCGATGACTTTTTGCTGGTGTTGGGGCCACAGGATTGGCGCAAGCGGCTCAACCAGTTGCTGGACGATTTCCACACCCAGTGCCGGCGCTTCTACCGCGCCGAGCACCTCGACGCTGGCTGCTTTGTGGCACTGAACCGCCAGGGCGTACGCCAGGAGTTTGCGTTGCTGTCACTGTCGATTGGGGTGGTGCATTTGTATCCACAGGCCTGTGGACAACTCGATGCCAGCCAACTGGCGGAATTGGCCTCGCAGGCCAAGCACCATGCCAAGGACATGGCGGGCTACAGCATCCATGTGATCGACAGCATGGACATGTTGCCCCAGACGCTTTAAGCCTCGGCAGACTCCGGATACTCGTATTCGAACACCCGCACCACTTCCGAGGCATGCCAGGAGGCGGCGGCCACACCATCGGACGGCCCGCTGAAACGCCCCAGGCGCTCCACGCATTCAAAAAACCCGGTACGCGGCAGGCGACTGGCGCCCTGGCTGATCACCAGGGAGCTGCGCAACGGTTGCTCGGCCTTGGCGTCCAGCGCCGCCAGGTGCTCCAGGGCAGCGGCCAGGGTTTGCATCGCCGGCGTCGGAAATTGCAGGCGCTCCAGCAGCGCTCGGTAAGTCAGCAGATGGCGCTGGCGGCGCGCCTGGTCCAGTTCATTAAGTAACCCATCCCAGTGTTGACGACTGATACGTAGGCTCAAGATTCATCCCTCCAACCTGCAACGCCCAATTCCCAGGCCAGGCTGCGGCGGATCGCGGCATCCGGCTGGCGTTCACCACTTTCGATCAATCCTAGATACGAGGGGCTGATGCCCACGGTGCGGGCCAACGCCTCAATCGCCAGGCCCTTGGCTTCACGCAAGCCGCGCAGGTCTGCGAGCGGGCGCAAATCCTGGTCAGGCGCGGCTTGGGCAGTAGGAGAAGGCGTCGGTGAAGGCTGTTGCTGACCGGCGGCTTTTAGCAGCGCCTGGTACTGATCCCATGGCAACACCGCGTACTCGGGCTCGCCATTGCGTGAAATTATCTGAATATCCATGACCGCCCCGTAGGATAACTGCACTTACTTAGTAAGCTCTTTCCTTAGGAGTGTAATCCTAACAGCCACAAAGGTCGCAGGGGGATAGCCGCGTCATCAGTTTTTTTGCGGGTTTTCCTTGGACAGCAAGGCCGGGGTCGCAGGCAAACGCTCAACCACCGCGAGTTTTTCCGGGCGCTGCGCGTCACGCCAGGCGCGAAAGGCGCTCAGTTCGCCCTCCAGGGTCTTCATGACCCACGCCAGTACGGCGATGTCGTCCAGCATGCCGAACATCGGGATAAAGTCCGGGATCGCGTCAATCGGGCTAAGGAAGTACATCAGTCCCGCCACGACAGAGATCAGCGCCTTGGGGCTGATCGCCCGGTACTCGCCACGCCAGTAGGCCAGGCACAGGGATTGAAGCAACTTGAGATCATCCTTGAGCTTGCCCAGGCGGTTGCCCTGGCTGGAGCCCTTGGCAGCGACAGCGAACAGCAAGGTCGGCAACCGTCCACGGCCCAGCAAGCGTGCAGCCATGGGCAGGAAACGGGTGAAATTGAACGGTGGTTTCATCTGTCACTCCAGTTCCATCAAACAGAAAGGTTATCCACACAAATTGTGGATAACCTTGTGAACAGAGCCTGTTTTACCGGCTGAAAGCCACGGTTTACAAGGCTTTCAGTCAGATCGGGCGTTTTTTGCGCACATCAAAAAAACCCAAGATTTCATTGACTTGGCGCTTGCGTAAGGCTACCCGTCAGCGGGTCTTATATCAGACTGTGACAAGCTGCCGACGTTCGCTTGGATGTACACAGGCGCGACGGTGGGACCTGCCGCCACCCACCATTGGATCCGCGCAAGTCGCAGAAACAACAACGCCCCGTCTAGACGGGGCGTTGTGTGCTCAAGCGCCGATTACTTCTTGGCGGCAGGTGCGTCAGGGGCTTCAGCCTTGGCTGGGTCCTTGATGGCCAGCAGTTCCAGGTCGAATACCAGCACGGAGTTGGCTGGGATTGCCGGGCTCGGGCTCTGTGCGCCGTAGGCCAGGTCGGACGGGATGTAAAGCTCGACCTTCTCGCCAACGTGCATCAGTTGCAGGCCTTCGACCCAACCTGGAATCACGCCGCTGACCGGCAGGTCAATCGGGCTGCCGCGATCCACGGAGCTGTCAAAGGTGGTGCCGTTGGTGAGCTTGCCGGTGTAGTGAACAGTCACCACGTCAGTCGGCTTAGGCTGTGGGCCGTCGGCTTTCTTGGTGATCTTGTACTGCAGACCGGAAGCGGTGGTGACTACGCCGTCTTTCTTGGCGTTGTCTTCGAGGAATTTCTTGCCGGCGGCTGCCGACTCTTCGCTCATTTTGGTCATGCGTTCTTCAGCACGTTTTTGCAGTGCGGCAAACGCTTCAACCAGTTCGTCGTCTTTGAGCTTCTGCTCTTTCTTGCCGACGGCATCTTCGATGCCCTGGGCTACCGCTTTGGAGTCCAGGTCATCCATGCCTTCCTGAGCAAGGCTTTTGCCCATGTTCAGGCCGATGCCGTAGGAAGCTTTCTGCGCCGGGGTTTTCAGCTCTACGCTGGTCTGCGAATCACAACCCGCAAGTACCAGGCTAACCAGGGCCACCGCCGCCGCCAACCGATGCTGTTTCATGCTATTTCCTTGTTCATGCGCCAAAAGGGCATTCGAATAAAGTCGCGAGCTTATCAGGCGGCCACGACCAATGGCTACCGGCATCTGAGCAGGAAACTTCTGATAAGTTCACGTGTTTAAAAGCATTTTCATTCATTATGGGAGCCCGCGACGGATCGCGGGACCGCCTCTCATCAGGCTCATGGCCACTTGCCGCACCCGTGGCGTAGTGGCATAACAGCGTGACCCCTCGACAAGGCCGAGACAAGGATAGCCATCTTGCGCATTTTTTCCCGTGTTTTACTGCTGATACTCATCGCGCTGGGCCTGATCCTGGCCGTGGTGCTGTACTACACCGTCAACCCCAAGCTGCCCGACTACGTGCCCGTGGAGCAGGTGCACTACCAGGACCAATGGAGTGCCGCCGACCGCCAGACCTATTACTTCACGCCCCAGGGCACCCAAGTAAAAGGCCTGCACTACAACTGGTTCACCGCCCTGGAACTGCCGTTCTCCGAACAGCGCTTTGCGACCCCTGAGTACCTGGCGCGCTTCGGGTTCCTGGTCGATCCCAAACAGATGCCCACCGCACAAAACCCCGGCAACCTGCCCGTGGGCTTCGCCCGACATAAAAACGTCGGCAGCAACGTCGAGTACCTGGATATCACCTGCGCCGCCTGCCATACCGGCGAGTTGCACTTCAAGGGCCAGGCCCTGCGCATCGATGGCGGTTCGGCACAGCACGTGCTGCCTTCCAGCGTACCGACCCTACGCGGTGGCAGCTTCGGCCAGGCCCTGGTCGCCAGCCTTGCCGCGACCTATTACAACCCGTGGAAATTCGAGCGATTCGCCCGCCAGGTGCTGGGCGACCGTTACGACGCCGAGCACAGCCAGTTGCGCGAGGACTTCAAACAGTCGCTGAACCAGTTCCTCAAGGTCGCCTGGAACGACACCCACCGCGGCCTCTACCCCACCGAAGAAGGCCCGGGCCGCACCGACGCCTTTGGCCGAATCGCCAATGCCAGCTTTGGCGATGCTATTTCGCCGGACAACTACCGCGTCGCCAATGCGCCGGTGGACTACCCGCAGTTGTGGGACATCTGGACCTTCGACTGGGTGCAATGGAACGGCTCGGCCCAGCAACCCATGGCGCGCAATATTGGTGAAGCCCTCGGTGTAGGCGCAACGCTGAGCTTTTTCGACGCCGCCGGCCAACCGCTTCAGGGCGATGCGCGCTACCCGTCGAGCGTCAGGGTGCGTGACCTCAACCTGATCGAAGAAACCCTGCAACGCCTCAAACCGCCGACCTGGCCCGAGGACTTGTTCGGCACCCTCGACAAGCCCCTCGCCGCCCAAGGCCGTGCGCTGTTTGCCGAGAACTGCGCTGGCTGCCATGTGCCCACCGTCACCCAGGAAAATGGCCGCCCTGTGCAGCAGTTGAAAATGCTGCCGGTGGAATACATCGGCACCGATCCCGGCACCGCCAGCAATATTGCCGACCAGCGTTATGACCTCAGCGCCCTGCAGTGGGACCCGGCGGAGCTGGCCAAGCTCAATGTCGAACTGCACCCCACCCCCACCGAGCCGCTGGACCTGAAAAAAATGTCCGTGGCCAAGGGCCTGGCCTACGTCACTGCTTTCGTCGAAGACCACGCCTACCGCGCCGCCGGCGTGACCCCGGCCGAGCGCCCGCGCCTGGATGGCTACGGCCTGCCCATTGGCGTGCGCGAGTTGCGCGCCTACAAGGCCCGCCCGCTGGCCGGCGTGTGGGCCACCCCGCCGTTCCTGCACAACGGCTCGGTGCCGACGATCTACCAGTTGCTGTCGCCCCAGGACGAGCGCAGCACCACTTTCTATAAAGGCACCTTCAACTACGATCCGCGTCACCTGGGCTTTGAGACCGCAGCGTTCAAGAATGCCTTCCTGTTCGATACCAAACTCACCGGCAACCACAACAGCGGCCACGAATTCCGTGCCGGCAAGCTGGGCAATGGCGTCATCGGCCGTAGCTTGCAGCCGCAGGAACGCTGGGCACTGCTGGAATACCTCAAAGTGCTGGGCGGCCCGCTGGAGCAACAACTGCCATGATGATCCGATCTCGATACGACCAACCTTCCCTGCTCGCCCGCCTGTGGCTGCGCATCGGCGCGTTTCTCGGCAAGACCCTGTTGTGGCTGGTGGGCCTGGGCCTGCTTGGCTGGCTGGCGGGCACGGCGTGGTTTGCCTGGCAGCACAGCGGCGCGGTGTCGCCCAATGAGCAGATCCCCGCAGGTGAAGCGGCCATGACCCAAGGCATCATCCAGACGGCAGTACGCATCGTTGACCAACATCGCGAAGGCACGCGCTACCTGCGCGATGCCCATGCCAAGGCCCATGGCTGCGTGAAGGCCGAAGTCAGCGTACTGGCGGATCTCGACCCGGCGTTGCGCCAGGGCGTGTTCGCCGAACCGGGCAAGACCTGGCAAGCCATGATGCGGTTGTCCAACGGCAACGCCTACCCGCAGTTCGACAGCATTCGCGATGCCCGGGGCATGGCGCTCAAGCTGTTGGACGTGCCGGGCAAACAACTGCTGGCCGACCAGCAGACCCGCACGGAACAGGACTTCGTGATGTTCAGCCACCCGAATTTCTTTGTCAGCGATGTGGCGGAGTACGCGCAGAACATCGGCGCCCAAGCGGATGGCAAGAAAGTCCTGGCGTTCTTTCCCAAGGCCGACCCGCGCAGCTGGCAGGTGCGTCATCTATTTATCGCCCTGGCAACCCTGGCACCAGCCCCGGCGAGCCCGACGCAAACGACGTATTTCTCGGTCTCGCCCTACAAGTTCGGCGCGGCGAATGCAAAGTTCCGCGTGGAGCCAGACCCGCAGAGCTGCCCGGAATACGTCCTGCCCAAACAGAACCAGGACCTGCCGAACTTCCTGCGCAGCGCCTTGAGCCAGCAGTTGTCCACCGACCGCGTACCGGCGTGTTTCGTGTTGCAGATCCAGCGGCAGAACCCGCAGAAATTCATGCCGATCGAAGACACCAGCATCGAGTGGAAAGAAAGCGATGCGCCCTACGAGAGCGTGGCCAAGGTGCGAATCCCGGCTCAGGACTTCGATACACCCGAACAGAACCTGGCGTGTGACAACCAGTCGTTCAACCCGTGGTTCGGCGTCGCCGAGCATCGCCCCATCGGCGGCATCAATCGCTTGCGCAAAGCGGTGTACGAAGCGGTCAGCGATTACCGTCACAGCCGCAACACCCCGTAAAGAGTGCGTAACAATGGGCCCGGCGTCGTAAGGATTGCGTCGGGTCTATTGAGGCGCTTTCGCCGTCACTCTACCGTGGACGCCTACTCCATCACGTAGGACGCCCATCGTGGAAAGCTCAACCCTAGGCATGATCGTACTGACCCTAATCGCCGTGTTCGGCACCGCCTCTTTTTGCTTCGAGCACTTGGCCACGCGCCAGCCACGCAAGAAAAAGGTCAGGTTGCCTCAGCGGTCCGTTTCAAGGCGTCCTGACGGGTCGACATTCATGCGTGAGTGAGGTACCAGCGCCAGTCCTGCTCTCCGACTTCAGCATTGAATTGACGGAACTCGCGCCACTTGATCGCCAGGAACACCTTCAGGAATTCAGCGCCCAGCGCCTCACGTGCCCAGGTTGAACGTTGCAGTGCGTGCAACGCTGTCAGCCAGTCGGTGGGTAGAAAATCGGTCGCCTGCTCATAGCCATTCCCCACAATCGCCGCGCCGGGATCGCTTTGATGAGTGATGCCGTGGTGAATACCCGCCAGTAACGCGGCAGCGGCGAGATAGGGGTTGGCATCAGCACCGCAAATGCGGTGTTCGATGTGCCGACTGATGGCAGGGCCGCCGGGCACGCGGAACGACACCGTACGGTTGTTGACGCCCCAACTTTTAGCCAGCGGCGCGTAACTACCGGTCTGGAAGCGTCGATATGAATTGGCATGGGGGCAAAATATCGCCAGCGAGTCAAACAAGGTCTCCATCATCCCGCCGATGGAGTGCCGTAACAATGGCGTACCCTGTGGGTCTTCGCTCGCATACAGGTTATTCCCGTGCTCGTCGGCCAGGCTGACGTGCAGGTGCAAACCGCTGCCGGCCTGATCGCTGAAAGGCTTGGCCATGAAGCACGCTTGCAGCCCATGTTTGTTGGCCACCCCCTTGACCAGGCGTTTGTAACGTACGCCTTCATCAATGGCCTGGAGTGCGTCGAAACGATGCTCCAGCGTCAACTCGACCTGGCCTGGCGCGTACTCGGATATCGCCGTACGTACCGGCAACCCCTGCAGCGCGCACGCCGCGTAGAGGTCATCAAGAAACGGTTGCAGCTGTTCCAGCTCGTATACGCCATAGACCTGTGGAGCAACAGGGCGTACGCCATTGGTCTGCAACGCCGGCTGCGGCCGACCGTTGACGTCGCGTTGTCGGTCCAGCAGGTAGAACTCCAACTCAACGGCCATGACCGGATGGAATCCATCGGCTTTCAGCCGCTCGATGGTGTTCACCAGTACGTGGCGCGGGTCCGCCGGTGCGGCGGGAATCCCTTGGGTCGGGTGCATGCTCACCTGCACTTGACCGGTGGGGTTGGTGCGCCAGGGTTGCAAGGTCAGGCTTCCCGCCAAGGGGTATGTCCAACAATCGGCGTCAGCCACATCCCAGACCAAGCCTGTGTCTTCTACGTCTTCACCCTGCACGGTCAAGGCGAGAATGGAACTTGGCAGTGGCCGACCATTTTCGTAGATCGCCAGCAGTTCGTCGCGATGCAACAGTTTGCCCCGTGGAACGCCATTCGCGTCGATAAGGAACAACTCGATGCTCCGCACTTCAGGGTGGGCGGCCAGATAATCTACGGCCTCTTTTTTATCCGCAAATTGCATGTCAAACCTCTTAGCGCTTATTCAAGCGACTGGCAGTATTTAAGAACAATGGCGTTTTCAGACGTGCAGTTATGAAGCGATAACCCGCGCGCCAGGTAGGGCAAGCAGGGTGGTCAGCGCGTTATCCAACTCTGCGATCAGCCGGTCGATATCCGCATCACTTGTTTGCGGACAGCACAGGGTCATGTTGTGAAAAGGCGTGATCAGGATTCCGCGGTTGATGAGATAAAGATGCAGCGCCATTTGAAGGCTGTCATGAAAAGCCGCCTCGGCTTGCGCGCCTGTTCTTGGCGAGGTAGCACAGAATTGAAACTCACAACGCGCGCCCAACTCTGTGACAGACCAGTTCAGTTGGTGCCGCTTGAACAACTCCCGAAATCCCTGGGCCAGCCTTGAGGCCAGGGGCAGCATGTGCTCGTACGCAGACGCTGTCATGACCTCTTCGAGACTGACGCGCATGCAACGCATCGCCAGGGCATTGGCGGACAGCGTCGTGCCCATGCCACTGTGGCCATGCCCGCCGCTCTCCTCGCTGATGGTCTTCTGGACGTCGCGCATGGCCGAGGCGACTGACTCGCTAACGCCAAACACCGCGCAAGGCACGCCACCTGCGATGGGTTTACCCACCACGAAAAAGTCGGGTTTCAAATCCCACTGGCGAGTGCATCCACCGAGGCCGGTGGAAATAGTGTGGGTCTCATCAATGACCAACAGGCTGCCATATTTAAGGGTCAGCTCTCGGCACTTTTGCATGAACCCCGGATCCGGCAGGACCATGCCAATGTTCGTCATCGCCGGCTCGCACATCAGCGCGCACACATCGCCCTGGGCTAACGCCGCCTCCAGTGCGGCGACATCGTTGAAGGGGATGGATCGACTGTATTGGCTCAAGTCGTAGGCTTGGCCCACAAGACCTGAACGGTGCACTGTTTTGCCGTCGCGGTAGCGCACCATCACGTCATCCACGGTGCCGTGGTAGCAGCCATCGAACACCAGCAAGACGTTGCGCCGGGTGATAGCGCGCGCCCAGCGCAGCACATACCGGTTGGCGTCAGTCGCATTGGCGGTCACTTGCCAGTAAGGCAGCTCGAATCGCTGAGCCAGCAACTCGCCGCAGACCACCGCGTCTTCGCCCGGCAGCATCGTGGTCAAGCCATTATTCGCCTGCTCGGTGATGGCGCGGACAATAGGATCAGGTGAATGGCCAAACATCGTGCCGGTGTCGCCAAGGCAAAAGTCTATGTATTCATGCCCGTCAACGTCGGTGAAGCGCGCCCCTTTTGCACGCTGGACGAAGAGCGGCGAAGGCATCGACCAGTCGCTCATCCAGTGCATGGGCACACCGTTGAACAGATTCGCCTTGGCGCGCTCGGCCAGCGCCAGTGAAGTTGGGTTGTTTTCTATAAACCGGGCACGCTCGGAGGCGGTAAAAGCAGCAATCGCTGATTCACTAATTCCACTTTTCGACATGATCAATACCCTATGTTAATTATCAAATTAATTAAAAGTCCGTTGCTGAATGACAGCCGGATACGGCTCAAAGAACTCAACTGTTCTTTGATACATCGCGCTTTTATAAATCTCGGTTATAGCCCCCCGCCCAATATCGTGGATTGAGCGCGCTGGAGCGTATTCAAACTTAATACTCGCCGTGAGGGGCTTTGTTCTCGACCAGACAGTTCCCGCCATCCACCACGAGGACTTCCCCAGTGATGTAACTGGCGTCAGGCGATGCCAGAAATGCAACCGCCGCCGCCACTTCGCGGGGGCTGCCGGCGCGCCCAATCGGGGTGAAGCGCCCCGCCTCGGCTTCAACGGGCGTGGTTGAGCCCGTGGTGATCCAGCCGGGAGCCACGCTGTTGACGGTAATCCCCTGCTTGGCGACTTCCAGCGCCAGTCCCATGTTCATGCCCACCATCGCTGCCTTGGCGGCGCTATAAGCGGCTTCCCCCGGATTGCTCCCCCGGGTGCCCGTGGTGGAACTGATATTGACAATGCGCCCGTAACTTCTCGCCCTCATACCGGGCAAAACGGCCCGTGTCAGAAGAAAAGCGGTCGTTAAGTTTCTGGCCAGTGAAAGATTCCACTCATGCAGTTCCATCGTTGCCAATTCCGAGAAAACTTCCGGGCTTCCTTGCATGGCCATACCGGCATTGTTCACCAGAATATCGACCCGCCCCCAGACTGACGCGGCCCATAGGCCGAATTCACGCACCTGACTTTCATCGGTGAGATCAGTTGCCCGGCCCTCAACTTCAAACCCTTCTGCGAGTAGCTCTTTAACTCGATCCTCGATGCGGTTGCTGCTAGCGGTGATGATCAATCTCGCGCCCGCTGCACCCAGCCTGCGTGCGATCGCCATACCAATACCCGCTTCACTTCCGGCACCACTGATAAGTGCCACTTGCCCCCTCAAATCAGTATTTAACATGGTGTTCCCCACGTACTTAATTTGTAATAGAAGTGGAAATTAGGCTAATAAATCTGATAAATAAAGACGATCATCATCAGAAAATCTGACAACCACCATGGCGTTTACCAGTGAGTCACTGAAAGTTTTCCTTGCGGTTGTCGACAGCGGCTCCTTTTCTGCCGCCGCACGCAAATTGGGCCGGGTACCCTCGGCCATCAACATGGCGGTGTCGCAGCTTGAAGCAGAGCTGGATTTATTGCTTTTTGACCGATCAACCCGCAAAGCCATTCCTACGGCCGCCGCCAAAGCACTTGAGCCCCAGGCACGACAGGTCGCCAGCCAGTTAAACCTGCTGGACGCCCATGCGCTCCAGCTTCATCAAGGGTTGGAGGAGCGCCTGGTCCTGGCGATGGCGCCGGAGTTGCAAACAGGTGTATGGAATCGTCCGCTGTCCATTATCGCCAGCGAGTTCCCCACGCTTGAAATCGAGATTCGCTCCGCGTCCCATCCGGAGGCGATGCGCATGCTCCATGAGGGACGTGTGCAATTGGCACTTGGATTTGAACGACCAGGGCTCGACGAGCGGGAGACGTTTCTTGAGGCGGGAAGCCAGTTGCTGGTGGCCGTTGCCTCTCCTGATCATCCTGCGGCCGCCGGCAAGAAACGCCCTTTAAGTGAAGAGCAACTGGTCAACGTTCGGCAGATCATCGTGGCTACTGGAGGACCTAGCGACTCTGATCCACGTGTTGTGCTGTCACGGCGCATTTGGCACAGCGACAATTACCTGGCAACGCTGGACCTGGTGCAGCAAGGATTGGGTTGGGCTTATCTTCCACAACCGCTGGTACAACCCTTGATCACTGCGGGTGCATTGACGGAGGTGGTGTTTGACTACATGCCAAGTCAGATGCGGTTATGGGTCGATATCATCTGGGTAAAGAACCGCCCTCTGGGGCTGGCAGCGAGTCGCTACCTGAGCCTGATGCGCAAGATTGCCGAGGGCGAGCCGCGTCGTGTTTGAGAAAAAATACTCGCCGTATGGATCATTGCGGCCATTGTTCAAGCAGTATCGAGACGAATTTTTCCGCCGCCGGCGAGAGCGATGCCCCGCGGCGGTAGACCAGCCCCAATGAGCGGTTCACCACGGGCTCGATCAACGGGACGCTGACCAAGGTGGGATGATCTTCCGCCGGCATGGCCAGGCTCGGCATCGCCGAAACCCCCAGCCCGGCCTCCACCAGCCCCAGCGAAGTAGAGAGGTGCTGGACTTCGTAGAACCATTGCGGCCGCCAACTCAAGCCAGACAACGCGTGATCGAGCAGCATCCGGTTCCCGCTCAGGCGCCCTACCCCGATAAGACGGTAATCGCTCAATTCTGACCAGGTGACCGAACTGCGTCCGGCCAATTCATGATCACGCCGGCACGCCAATACAAAAGGTTCGCTGACCAATGGAACGAACTCAATGTCCGGATGCTGCCCACTCATCATATTGATACCGAAGTCGGCTTCCCCGCGCAGTACCGCTTCAAGCCCCTCATTGGCACTTAAATCCAGCAGGCGGATGCGGATTTTGGGGTAGCGCTCGTTATACAGGCGAATGACTGACGGCAAGAAATAGAAAGCTGCAGTAGGGATACACGCCAGGGTTACCCGACCAATCTGGCGTTCGGCCAATTCGCGGATATTGAGAATCGACTCATCGAAGTCATCCAGCAACCGACGTGCCTTTGGAAGAAAGTCACGGCCGACGCTCGTGAGGCTGACCTTGCGCGTGGTGCGATCAAGCAATGAGGTGCCCAACCCCTCTTCCAGTTTTTTTATCCGACGACTGAGTGCAGGTTGAGACAGGTGCAAGGCATCAGCTGCTTCGTGAAAGCTCCCAAGTTCGGCGATTTTCACGAATGATCGAATGTCGTTCAGCTCATATTCCATGTCTTATCTCATCAGCAGGGGGCGTCAAAAGGAAATTCAGCGTAAATTTATCATTCGTAAAACGCAACAATGTCGTCAATTTTTGCATTTGAAACATTTTTTAAAGCTTGAGACTCTTGCTCCAAGAACATCAATTACATCAATTGATCAACAAGAGTCAGTATCATGCAAAGAATTCCCTGTGTGCTGATGCGCGGCGGCACCTCCAAAGGTCCGGTTTTTCTCGACTGGGACTTGCCCGCAGCCGTTGAGGCCCGTGACGAACTGCTACTCAACCTGATGGGCTCCGGTCATGAACTGGAGATCGACGGCATCGGCGGTGGCAGCCCGCAAACCAGCAAGGTTGCGATTGTCAGCCCTTCGCTGCACCCGGATGCGGACGTTGATTACTTGTTCGTTCAAGTGATGGTTTCACAACGCAGGGTCGACAGCGCCCCCAACTGCGGCAACATGCTGTGCGCGGTTGGCCCGTTCGCCATTGAACAAGGTCTGGTCAAAGCCACCCAAGAGCGCACCCGCGTACGTATTCGCAACGTAAACACCGGCACGTTCATCCATTCCGAGGTGTACACACCGGACGGCAAAGTCAGCTATGAGGGCGATACCGCCATTGATGGCGTGCCCGGTACCGCGGCGCCGGTGCAATTGACCTTCCTGGATGCAGCCGGCAGCAAGACTGGCAAACTCTTTCCCACCGGCAACACGCAAGACGTCATCGATGGCATTGCGGTGACCTGTATCGACATGGCGATGCCCATGGTGCTCGTCGAAGCCAGCCAACTGGGCAAGCGCGGCGATGAGAGCCCGGCGGAACTGGACGCCGATAAAGAATTCCTGCGACGCCTTGAGACACTGCGGCTTCAGGCCGGCCTGGCCATGGGCTTAGGCGATGTCAGCAACAAGGTGATTCCCAAACCGGTCCTGGTATCGCCTGCAAAGGCCGGCGGTACGATTCAGGTTCGCTATTTCATGCCGCACAGCTGCCACCGCGCGCTGGCCATCACGGGCTCGATTGGTTTAGCTACCGCGTGCGTGATAGAAGGCAGCATCGTCGCGCAGATGCTCGGCGGGATCAGTACGCCGCGCCTTGAAGCAGTGCGTATCGAACACCCGAGCGGCGGAATTGATGTCGTATTGTCCTACACCGGCGTCAACGGTGAGACAATTCAGGCGTCCGTCGTACGCACCGCGCGCAGGCTTTTTTCCGGTTACGTCTACGCCACTGACTCTCAGCGCCTCGCCGGATAATTCCGGCGGTCGTTGGCATTTTTGCATCCGCACAATTCTAAAAATGGGTGATGCCATGAAAGTTGTTAAATCGCTCTACTTCCAGATTCTCTGCGCCGTGGTGCTGGGCATCGTGGTCGGGCATTTCTGGGCCCAGCAGGCCATTGCACTCAAACCGCTGGGTGACGCGTTCATCAAACTTATCAAGATGATGATTGCGCCCGTGGTGTTCTGCACCATCGTCACCGGCATCGCCGGGATGAGCGACAAGCGCTCGCTCGGACGCCTGCTCGGCAAAACCATGCTGCTGTTCTTCGTCCTGACAGTGATCAGCCTGGTGATTGGCCTGGTCGCGGTGTACGTATTCCAGCCGGGCGCCGGCATGAACATTGATCCCAACCAACTGAGCACCAAAGGATTGGCCCAGTACACGGAGTCGGCCGCAAAGCTTGGGGTTGTGGAGTTTTTCATGCACATCATTCCCGAGACGTTTATCGGCGCCTTCAGTAAAGGTGAAGTGTTGCCGGTGCTGTTTATCGCGGTGTTGTCCGGCTTTGCCTTGTCGTCGCTGGGCGAGCGTGGCAAACCGGTACTCGACGTGCTCGAATCCGCCTCGCAAATGGTCTTCAAGATCTTTTCTTACCTGATGCGTTTCGCACCGGTCGGCGCTTTTGGGGCTTTGGCGTTCACTGTCGGCCAGTACGGCATCACCTCGCTGGGTTCGCTGGCGAAGTTGATCATGACCTTGTATATCGCCTGCGGCTTTTTCGTGTTCGTGGTACTGGGCAGCATTTGCCGCGCCAACGGCTTCAGCCTGTGGAAACTGCTGCGCTACTTTCGGGAAGAGTTCCTGGTGGTACTCGGCACCTCTTCCACGGAACCTGTGATGCCGCGCATGCTGGAGAAACTCGAAGCACTGGGTTGCAAAAAAGGCGTCGTAGGCCTGGTACTGCCCACCGGCTACTCGTTCAACCTGGACGGCACGGCCATCTACCTGTCGTTGGCGGCGATTTTCATTGCCCAGGCCTGCAACATCGACCTGAGCTTTACGCAAATCATCACCATGCTGGCGATCATGCTGCTGTCCTCCAAAGGTGCCGCCGGCGTTACTGGCAGCGGGTTCGTGGCGCTCGCCTCGACCCTGACGGTCATTCACGACATCCCATTGGCCGGCCTGGCATTGTTGATCGGTGTTGACCGCTTCATGTCTGAAGCCCGCGCCCTGACCAGCCTGGCCAGTAACGCGGTAGCGACGGTGGTGATTTCGATGTCTGAAAATGCCTGCCACCGCGAAACGCTGAACCGGATGCTCGACGCAAAATCTTCTGCGGCACCGGGAAACGCCTGGAAAGACTTGAAGGTCGCCAAACGCGTCTAGAGAAAACCGGATAACGCCTCCCCCCTGACTTGACTGCCCCCCC
>NZ_JAFLXD010000064.1:0-24777 GCF_019891415.1 Pseudomonas sp. SH10-3B
GGTCGGCCCGAAGGCCGCCACGGAAACAAGCCCCCTCCCACACTGACCCCGTTCTTACTCGGAGTAAGTGGGATAGTCGATGTAGCCAACCTCACCCCCACCATACATCCCCTCCTCCCGCAGCGGATTCAACGGCCAGCCCTTGAATAGCCGCTGCGGCAGGTCCGGGTTGGCAATGAACGGCCGTCCGAATGCAATCAAATCCGCCAGCCCGGCTTCCACCAGTTTCGCGCCGCGTTCAGCGGTGTAACGACCGGCATAGATAATCCGACCGCTGAAGGTGCTGCGCACGGCTTCCCGGAAGGTGTCGGGCAGCACGGGGGCGTTGTCCCAGTCAGCTTCGGCAATGGACACGTAGGCGATGCCTGACTGCTCCAACACCTTGATCGCTTCGATGTAGGTGTGGTGCGGGTCTTCTTCCACCAGGCCGATGTACACACGGTCCTGGTCGGTGCCGCTGAACAACGGCGAGAACCGCACGCCCAGGCGCTCCGGCCCGACTACCTTGCTGACCGCTTCGACGATCTCGCGCAAAAAGCGCAGGCGGTTGTGCAGCGAGCCGCCGTATTCATCGTCGCGCTGGTTGGAATGGGCTGAGATGAACTGGTTGACCAGGTAACCGTTGGCCGAGTGAATTTCCACGCCGTCGAACCCGGCGTCCAGGGCATTGCGTGCGGCCTGGGCGTAGTGCCCGACCAGTTCCTCGATCTCCAGCACGCTCAAGGCGCGAGGCACCGGCGGTTGCTTCAATTCACCCGCGCCAGGCGCGGTTTCGATAAAGGCCTTGGCTTGCTGGGCTTGAATAGCCGACGGTGCCACCGGTGCGGCGCCGTCAGGCTGCAAGGCGTTATGGGACACACGGCCCACATGCCACAGCTGGGCAAAGATCACCCCGCCTTCGGCATGCACCGCGTCGGTGACCTTGCGCCAGCCGTCGATCTGCGCCGGGGTGTAGATGCCCGGTGTCCAGGCGTAACCCTGGCCACGCGGTTCGATCTGCGTGCCTTCGCTGACCATGAAACCGGCCGTAGCGCGCTGGCGGTAATACTCGGCCATCAGGTCGGTGGCGATGTCGCCGGGCTGCGCGCTGCGCTGGCGCGTCAGCGGCGGCAATACGATACGGTTGTTCAAGGTGTGATGACCCAGTTTTACCGGGGTACTTAAAACGCTGTTAGTCATTGGGGTAATCCAAATTCGGGACGAACAAAAGCATTGGCGACTGTTGCAAGTCGCCAATGATTAGAAGGGTTAATTAACTTATGCGGTGAGTTTCAGCAGCGCCTTGGCCACGTCACTGGAACTGGCAGGGTTCTGTCCAGTGATCAGCAAACCATCTTCGAGCACGAAGGATTGCCAGTCGGCGCCCTTCTGGTAGTTGCCGCCCAGTGCCTTGAAATCATCTTCAATCAGGAACGGCACCACATCGGTCAGGCCCACCGCCGCTTCTTCCGAGTTGGAGAAGCCGGTGACACGACGGCCCTTGACCAGCGGCTCGCCATTGACGGCCTTGACGTGACGCAAGGCGCCCGGTGCGTGGCAGACAAAACCAATGGGCTTGCCGGCACGCTCGAAGTACTCGATCAGGGCGATGGACACCGGCGACTCTGCCAGGTCCCACAGCGGGCCGTGGCCCCCTGGGTAGAACACAGTGTCGAAGTCGGCGGCGTTGACCGTGTCCAGCTTGACCGTGTTGGCCAGGGCCTGTTGCGCGGCAGGGTCGGCGGCAAAGCGGCGAGTCTGCTCGGTTTGCGCGTCGGGCTCATCACTCACCGGGTCCAGCGGCGGCTGGCCACCGGCCGGGGAAGCCAGCACCAGTTCGGCGCCGGCGTCCTTGAACACGTAATAGGGTGCAGCAAACTCTTCGAGCCAGAAGCCGGTCTTGCGGCCGGTGTCGCCAAGCTGGTCGTGAGAGGTCAGTACCATTAATACTTTCATTTTCCAGTGCCTCGATCAGTGAATGTCTGTGTGTTCAGGGTGACCCAACAGCTGTCGGGTCAGCAGCAACGCCTCATCAAACGGCGCGGATGTACGGGTGATCTTGCTCATGACGCTGGTCCCCAGCCACAACGCGTACAGGCGCCGGGCCAGGCTTTCGGGGGCTTGATCGACGCTGAGGGAACCGTCGTCGACGCCGCGCTGTATGGCGATAGCCAGTAAATCGATGGTGCGCGAGGTGCCACGCAGCAGCGCCAACCGCATGGGCTCTGAAAGGTCTGACACCTCCGCACCCAGTTTGACGGCAAGGCATTTGCCCGCATCGGTGCAGCCGGTCTGGTTGTCGATCCAGGCCTGCCAATAGCGCATCAACTTGGCGTGCTGGGATAAACCGGGCTGGTCGAACAGTTGCTGCATGCCGTGCACGTAATTATCGAAGTAGGTATCGAGCAACACGACACCGAAGCCATCCTTGGAGTTGAAGTAGTGATAGAACGAACCTTTAGGCACATCGGCGGCTTGAAGTATTTCGTTCAGCCCCACCGCAGAGAATCCTTTACGGCCAACAATCAACTGCGCCGTGTCGAGAATGGTCTGCCGTGCACTTTTAGTTTCGCTGTTCATGCTTCACTCCGTCCGATTAGACCAGTCGTCTAGTTCGTTGAGGGAATGTTAGGGGCGGCGCCAAACCCTCACAATGTCATATGCGCAAGGATTCCGGACATGGCCCGAAGTGGGTTGCCGTTTACCCGGCACGCGCCGACAATCCACCCTCCCACGCCCTGGAGACATGCGATGCACAGCGTTGCGCTGATGGTTTACCCGAACTTCCAATCCCTGAGCCTCAGCCTCGGCTCGGTGTTCGAATGCGCGAACCTGCTGCGCGGTGAGCCGGCGTATGAGTTTCACCTGGTGTCGGAAAGCGGCGGCGCGGTGATGACGTCCCAGGGTTTCTCGGTGAACACCTCGCCTCTGCGGCCGCAGGGCTATGACACGCTGATCGTCAGCGGTTATCTGGAGTTTCGCCTGCCGGAGGCCAACCTGCTGGAACTGGTCAAGGCCGCCTCGGCTCAATCGCGGCGTGTCGCCTCGTTGTGCATGGGCATCTTCGTGCTGGCCGAAGCCGGCTTGCTCGACGGCAAGCGCACCACCACCCACTGGATCCACGCGCCGGCCTTTCGCAAGCGCTACCCGGACATCCGCCTTGAAGAAGACAAGCTGTTTATCGTCGACGGCCAGGTATGGACCGGCGCCGGCATGAGTGCCGGGGTGGACATGGCGCTGGCCATGGTGGAGAACGACCTGGGCAGCGACCTCGCCCGGCGCATTGCGCGCAAGCTGGTGATCGCCCAGCGCCGGGGCAGCGAGCAGTCGCAATTGTCGGCATTGCTGGAACTGGACCCCAAGTCTGACCGCGTGCAACTGGCCCTGGCCTACGCCCGCGAAAACCTCACACACGACCTGTCGGTGGACGCCCTGGCCGAGGTGGCGCGGCTGAGCCCGCGCCAGTTCAGCCGGGTATTTCGCGAAGAAACCGGGCAAACCCCGGCCAAGGCCATCGAATCCCTGCGGGTGGAAGCTGCGCGCGCGATGATGGAAACCAGCCGGCACCCGGTGGAAGTGGTGGCCCGCGAAACCGGCTTTGGTGATCGCGAGCGCATGCGCCAGGCGTTTTTAAGGGCGTTCGGGCAGCCGCCCCAGGCGATGCAGCAAACCTTTAATGCAACACCGCCCGCGTAACCAGGTAACTCATCAACTGCGGATCATCCGCCAGCTCAAGGGCCTGCACCGGGCGCGGCAGGTTATCCAGCACCGTACGCCAGAACGCCTGGGACACTTCGTCCTGGTCATAAAACCGCACCAGCCAATCCGCCTCGCCGCTGCACAGCACCTGGGTGGCGATGGCGCGGCCGATGCCTTTGCGGCGATAGCGCTTGAGGATAAACAGGTCGGCCAGTTCCAGAGCGTCGATGCCCGGCAACTCGCTGCCTTCGATCAGCAGGAAGCCGGCGATATAGCCATCGACCAGCAACAGATTGGCGCTCCACTGCGGGTCATGCCAGTAGCGCGTCAGGTGTTCGTCATGGATGTAGAAACGGCCGTCCGCCTCGACATCTTCCTGCTCCCAGTCCGACGACTCATAGGCGTAGTACTGGTAGAGGTTGCGGATCAACTCGGATTCTTCAGGGCCGGTCTGGATCAGTTCCACGGTAGTTTCAGGCATTGGGCTCTCGGTCAAAAAACGCAGGGCGCCATTGTTCACAAAACCTCGGCGCAGTCCAATAGCGCCGCGAACCTTTCTACTTGCTGAACCGATTGCAGTTAGCGATTGCCTTGGCCGAATTCTTGAAACATTTCGAATAAACTTCGTCGATCTCTACCTTTCCTCAAGGACACGTATTTTGACGAACGTCTGTACCGCCGGCCTGGATGTGGGCTTCGCCTCCCTGGATTACTTGCAGATTTTCATCCTGGGCGTAATCCAGGGCATTACCGAACTGTTGCCGGTCTCCTCCACCGCGCATATGCGCGTAGTGCCCGCCCTGCTCGGCTGGCAAGACCCCGGCTCGGCGTTTTCAGCGGCCATGCAGTTGGCGGCACTGGCGGCGGTGGTCAGCTATTTCTGGCGCGATGTACGCCAAGTGACCACTGGCAGCATCGGCGCGGTGCGCCGGGGCGACTACAACGATCAATGGTTCAAGCTGGCCGTGGCGATTGTGTTGGCGACTATCCCGATCGGGATTGCCGGGCTGGCCTTGTCGTCGACCCTGAACGCCTGCAATTCGCCGCTGCGCGGGCTGATGGTGATCGGGATTTCCTGCGTGGTGATGGCGGTATTGCTGGCGGCGGCCGAGCTGCGCGCCCGGCATACACGCGAGGTCAGCCAGATGCGCCTGCGCGATGCGCTGATTGTCGGGGTCGCGCAGATCGGCGCGTTGATTCCGGGCGTATCGCGTTCCGGCTCGACCCTCACCGCCGCCTTGTTCCTCAATTTCAAACGTGAAGAAGCCGCACGCTTTTCCTTCCTGCTGGGCCTGCCCGCCATCGCCCTCGCCGGCTTGAAGGAGCTGTGGGTACTGCTGCACGCCGATATGCCCGCCCATGCCTGGCCGCATTTGCTGTTCGGCCTGGTGGTGGCCAGCGTCTCGGCGTTCTTCGCAATCTGGGGCCTGATGAAGTTCCTGGAGCGATTCTCCACCTGGCCCTTTGTGATCTACCGCGCGCTGCTGGGGGTGTTCCTGATTGTGGCGGTCAGTACCGGGCTGCTGAGTTGATATAAACCCCGTCTCAACCCAGCATGAATCTCATGTGGGAGGGGGCTTGCCCCCTCCCACATTTGAACTGCCTTGCCTTATAGCCCGCCCGTACGCTCCGCCAGTGCTTCGAGCAGGTCGGCCGACGGCACGAAAAACAACCCGCCGGTGACCGCCGTGCTGAAGTCGAGCAAGCGGTCGTAGTTGCCTGCCGGGCGGCCGACGAACATGTTTTCCAGCATCAGCTCCAGCGGCTGCGGCGAGCGTGCGTAGCCGATGAAGTAGGTGCCGAACTCCCCGGCACCGGGGCGGCCGAAGGGCATGTTGTCGCGCAGGATTTTGACTTCTTCGCCGTTCTCGTCGGTGATCACGGTCAGGGCGCTGTGGGCATTGCTCGGCTTGGCGTCTTCGCCTAACTCGACATCCGACAGCTTGGTACGCCCGATCACCTTCTCCTGGGCTTCCACCGTCAGGCTGTTCCAGGCGGTCATGTTGTGCAGGTACTTCTGCACCAGCACGTAGCTGCCGCCTTCGAATCCGGGGTCTTCGTCGCCGATGATGGTGAAGCCCACGGCCTTGCGCCCAACCGGGTTCTCGGTGCCGTCGACAAAGCCAATGATGCTGCGCATGTCGAAGTAGCGGAAACCCTGGACTTCATCCACCACCTTCACGCTATCGCCCAGCGCTGTCATCAGCTGGGTGGCGAGTTCAAAGCACAGGTCCATCTGCTCGGCGCGGATATGCAGCAGGATGTCGCCGGGCGTCGACACTGCCATGCGCCCTTCTACACCGAACTCCCGAAACGGGTGCAACGCCGCCGGGCGCGGTGCGCCGAACAAGCGGTCCCAGGCCTGCGAGCCAAAACCGCAGACGCAAGTGAGGTTGCCCGCCGGCACGCGCTTGCCCACCGAACGCACCAGCCCGGCGATGTCTGCGCACCAGGCGCGCACGCCGTCTTCACTGCCGGGGGCGATGGTGGCGACCATAAAGATCGCGCTGCTGGTGATCGGGTGGCAGACGGACTGCGGTTCAAGAGGCGGCTGAACGGAGGAAGTCGGCATGGGGCAAATCCAGGCTAAGGGCGGGAGTGAACCCGCGCAGATTAGCAGATCATTTCCGACACTCCTGCCACACGCCGCGAATCAAGGCCTTGAGCTTCAACGCCTCACCCCAGCGGTCACTGATTTCACGCCCGTCGGCGCCGGTGATGGCATAGGGCGGCGGGCCCAGTTCGCAGGTGAAGGACAGGCTGTGCGGGGTGTCGGGGCGGGCCAGCCAGTCTTCGATCCCGTAGCGCCACCACGCGGTAAAGCGCTGCACCCACGCCTGGTGCTGGGGGAACGCCAGCGACACCTGCACCTGTTCGCTGCTGGCCACACGGCCATGAAAGCCCCAGCTGTGGCGCAGGATCGTGCGGATCTGTTCATCGTCTTCAACGGCGCCGGGCTCGGGCAGCTCGCGCCCGACCACGTAGTGAGAAAGGTCCGCCAGCAGCTTCAGATCGGGCATCTGCGCCAGCAGGTCGAGGGTGAACAACAAGTCGTTGGTGAGGCGATAGCGGTGGGTTTCCAGCAGCACCGGAAAGTCCACCTGCTCGGCCAGCCGTTGCCAGCCTTCGATCAAACGGGCGGCCTCGGTTTGGCTGCGCGGGCGCACATCGGCTTGCAGGGTGACGTGGTGGCAGCCATGGCGGCTGATCACATCCAGTGCGGCCGCCAGGTCGTCGACGCTTTGCGGGAACAACTGGCCTTCGATCTGCAAGCCCCGCGCCGTGGCGGCGGCGTGCAGGCGCGCGACATCGGCGGCTTGCCAGTAGTGATCGGTAATGCCGTCGAAACCGGCGGCTTTGATGCGGTCGAGTTGGGCCTCCATAGGGCCGGGCTCGGTGTGCATCGCCCAGAGGGATTGGAATACCAGGAATTGGCACATATCAGCCTCGCAGCAGGTGTTTGAGGGACACGTTGGGGTCGGCCAGGCTGGCCGCGTTCAGGGCGATGCGCGCGCTGATCAGCCGTTCGCACAGCTTGACGTCCTTGGCCACGCTATTGCCGCGGCCCCAGCCGCAGGCGCCTTGCAGACGTTGGTCGGCGTCGAGGTAAAACAGCAACAGCCCCGCGTCCGGCAATGCGCGGCTGACGCTCAGCGGCGTGATCACGCCCACGGTCTGCAAGCCCCAGTCGTACTGGTCGGACCAGAAACCGGGGAGCGTTTCGAATACCAGCTCGCGCCCGAGCATGTTCAGCGCCGCATGCCGCCCTTGCGCCTCGGCATTGCGCCAGGTTTCCTGGCGCTGGTACTCACCGCCGAGGCGAAACTCGCAAACGTCACCTGCCGCGTAGATGTCCGGCGCGCTGGTGCGCAGGTGCGCGTCGACGCGAATGCCCTGCCCCACCTCCAGCCCCGCCGCCACGGCCAGCTCGATATTCGGTTGCATGCCGATGCCGACCACCACCAGGTCGCAGGGCAGTAACTGCCCGTCCACCAGTTGCACCGCCTCTGCATGGATCGACTCCAACGCCACATTCAAGCGCACGTCGACACCGTGTTGACGATGCACCTGCAGCAGCGCCTCGGAGATGACCGGCGCCAGCACCCGCCCCGCCAATCGAGGCCCGGCTTCGAGCACCGTCACCTCGCAGCCCAGGCCGCGCGCCGTGGCCGCGACTTCCAGGCCGATAAACCCGCCGCCGACAATCACCAGCCGCGCTCCGGGCCGCAACGCGGATTTCAGCGCCAACGCTTCATCGTGGGTGCGCAGGTACAGCACGTTGGCCTGCTCCTGGGGCAGACGCCGCGCCCTGCCCCCGGTGGCCAGCAACAGGCCGGCGTAGGACAGCCACTGGCCGTCGGCCAATTGCAGGCGGTGCTGCGGCGGGTCCAGTTGGCGGACCGGGTTACCGGCGATATGTTCGATGCCCAACTCGGCCAGCCGGGCGCTGTCGCACAGGCTGCAGCCGGCCAGGTCCATGCTGCCCTGCAACAACCCCTTGGACAGGGGCGGCCGCTCGTAGGGCAAGTGCGGCTCGTCGCCGATCAGGATCAGGCGCCCGCTGTAGCCTTCTTCACGCAGGGTCAATGCCGCGCGGCCACCGGCATGGCCGGCGCCGACGATGATCAGGGCTGCGTTCATCATCAAGCCGTGACGGCGAGCAAAACCCGCCCCGCTTCGACCCGCACCGGGTAGGTTTTGAGGTTGACGCATACCGGCGCGCCGAGGGCCTTGCCGGAGCGGTAATCGAAGCGCCCGTTGTGCTTGGGGCACTCGATCACATGGTCCATCACCAGGCCGTCGGCGAGGTGGATTTTCTCGTGGGTGCACAGGCCGGCGGTGGCGAAAAACTCATTGTCCGCCGAGCGGAACACCGCGTAGGTGTGCGCTCCGTGGTCGAAGCGCAGCACGTCTTCTTCGTCTATTTCGCCCACGGCGCAGACGTCGATCCATTGATCGTTCATGGCGTTTTCTCGTGTTCTTGGGTGGGGTTCAGCCGGCAGTGGCTTCTGCATGCATCGGCGCACTGGCGGCCGGTTCAGCACTGGGGCGGATGGGACGCTGGACGAAGTAAGTCGAATCGCTGCGCTGCTTCCAGATCGTCGGGATGATTTCCTTGTACGCCTCGAACAGGTTGGCGTACGGCGGCGGGCAGTCGTTGCGGATCTCTTCGTGCAATTGCGCCAATGCGTGGTACGGCACCATCGGGTACATGTGGTGCTCAAGGTGGTAGTTCATGTCCATGTAGATAAAGCGCAGCACGCGGTTCATGTAGATCGTGCGGCAGTTGCTGCGGTGGTCCAGCACATCTTCGGCCAGGCCCACATGCTGGGTGAGGCCGAACACGTAACCGAGCCAGGCGCCGTAAATACTTGGCAGCCCCACCAGCATCAGCGGCAACCAGCTGTGCAGGTACAACGCGGTGCCGATGACCAGCGCATAAATGCCGACCCAGATACGCGCGGCGCGGAACACCTTGGGCCACTCGGATTCGGGAATGAAGTCCGCCTCCTGGGCACTCATCTGGCCGATGGCATGGCGCGCCACACCGCTGAAGGTCTTCCAGGCCAGGGGCAGGTTGAACAGGCTGAGAAACATCATCGGCAGGCTCGGCGGGCGTGGCTCGACGATCTCCGGGTCACGACCGACGACGATGGTGTCGGTGTGGTGCCGGGCATGGCTCCAGCGCCACACGTGGGGTTCGAAGATGCACATGAAGCTTGCGACCTGGTACAGCACGTCGTTCATCCAGCGGGTCTTGAACGCGGTGCCGTGGCCGGTTTCGTGCCAGCGCGGGTTGGACGCGGTGCCGTACAGCACGCCATAGGCGAGGAAGAACGGCACGCAGGCCCACGTGCCCCAGAACCAGTAGCCGCCGAAGCCGGTGGCGAACAGCGCACTCACCCACATAGCGGTGTCGCGCAAGGCCGGGGCGTCGCGGCGTTGCATCAGTTCTTTCATGCGTTTACGGGAAATCGGCGATTGGTACCAACTGGCCGAGACCAGGCCTTTTTCCGCCGCGAGGGCGGCTTCGGGGCCGGTGAGGCTGTAGTCGCGCCGAGCGGTGTGAGCGGTGTGTTCAGGCATTGTTATTGTTCTCCGCAAGCGAGAGGTTTCAGGTGCTTTGCGAAACCAACGATAGAGCGCGGCTAAATCACCCTCAAGGCCTTGAATCCATTCCCTATCAAGCTATCATCCAGGCCCAGCGGGGCTTGATAGTTTTCTATCAAGACGCTCAAGGGGGCTGTCATGAACAACAATAAACGCCCGACCATCGCCACCGTCGCCGCCCATGCGGGCCTCAGCGTGGCGACCGTCGACCGCGTGCTGAATGCGCGTGCGCCGGTCAATCCGCAGACGGCCGAGCAGGTGTTCCAGGCCGCCGAAGCCGTGGGCTATTTTGCGGCGCGGCTGATCGGCCAACGCATACGCGAACGCCGGCCGACCTATCGCTTCGGCATCCTGCTGCTGGGCACCGCACAGGCGTTCTATGCCCACCTGGCGCAGTCGATTGCCGGTGCCGCCCAGCATCACGCCACCGCCAACCTGACCTGCCAATTCGACTACATCAACGACCGCACACCCAGCGCCATCGTCGCGCAGATCGAGCAACTGGCCGTGCAGTGCGATGCCCTCGCCGTGGTCAGCTTCGCCCACCCGCTGATCAACGCCTGCCTGGCACAAATCCGCGAAGCCGGCGTGCCGGTGGTGGCCCTGCTCTCGGATATTCATGAGCAAGCCCTAGAACCCTACGTGGGCCAGGACAACCACGTGGTCGGGCGCACCATGGGCTGGCTGCTCGCCCGCACCTGTGGCGCCCGCAAAGGCAGCGTGGGGATCCTGCTCGGCGGCCATCGCTTCCTCGGTCACCAGGCACGGGTCGAAGGCCTGCACAGCTACCTCGCCGAACACGCCCCCGGTCTCAAACCGCTGGAGCCGCTGATCAACCTGGACAACTGCGACATCACCGAAGAAGCCACCCTCGACCTGCTCACCCGCCACACCGACCTGCGCGGCCTGTGTGTGGTGGGCGGCGGCGGCGACGGCATCATCAGCGCCCTGGCGCAGCTGCCCAAGCGCCCGGCGTTGTGCTGCATTTTGCAAGAGTCCACGGCGCTGTCACGCCAGGCGCTGAGCCAGGGGTTGATCGATGTGGTGATGGATTCACAGCCCAGGCAGACGGCGAACGCGCTGGTGCAGTTGCTGGTGGAATTGCAGAGTGCCGAGGGGTTTGATCCGGGGCGGCATCGGGTGCATATCGCGCCGCAGATTGTCACCTCGGAGAACATGTGTGCCTGATACATGGAGATCAAAATGTGGGAGGGGGCAAGTCGAACCGTCGCACCGACCCTCCCACATTGACCGCGTTCCATTGTTGGCTTGGTGGCGTTTCGTCATGGTTTGTAAAGGGCCAGCAAGGCCGGTCCCTTTTAATTGCAGGACGTTTCCTAGACAATCCTGGCCGCCTTGTGCCTGCTGGAATCGGTGGCTAGTCTGCGGTCCGTCACTGCTCATCAGTGATCGGGTTTAGCAGCCTGACGTCAATAGGCACACGGTTCACATCTGCGTTTATGGTGGCTGTGCGCGGGGCACCTTCGGGTGCGCTGGTTTTCCTATTGACCGGTCTGCTAACCCGCGTACAGCTGCCACCCTCGTTTAGCAGCGTTGGCGGTAGCTCCTTAGCTCAATAGGAGTTGCACAATGAATAAAGTCGTACCCGACCCACCCTTCGATCCCGCCAAAGACCGCGCCGCCTTCAACCGCGCCATCGATCACTATCTCCCCACCCAAGGCTTTCACTCCGTCAACGAAGACCTGAGCTTTGAAGATGCCCTGCTCTACACCGCCAGTTTGCTCGACAGTGCGTCGGCGACTGCGTTGGATTGTGGGGAGCAACTGGAAAGCCCGGAGCGGGCGAAGATCTTGGCGGTGTGGCATTTGCTGGAAATTGCCAAAACCACTGTGGATCGCTCCATCAACTGCCTGAAACGCGGTTAAAAATGTGGGAGGGGGCTTGCCCCCGATGGCGGTGGATCAGTTAAGTAGATGTCAACTGACACTCCGCTATCGGGGCAAGGGTATCTACGCAACTTTTCAGACCCTGACAAATCTCCCTGTGGCGAGCGGGCTTGTCCCGCGTTGGGCTGCGTAGCAGCCCCAGTCAAGAAGATCGCGGTGTATCAGACACTCTGTAGAGGCTGGTTTTGGGGCTGCTGCGCAGCCCAACGCGGGACAAGCCCGCTCGCCACAACAGCCCTATCTGCCGCACTTTCAGCGTTGAGTCAACGTTGTGTAGATACCTATGGCTATCGGGGGCAAGCCCCCTCCCACATTTCGACCTTACGCGCCGCGAAAATCCGCGGCACTCAGCCCGAATCGACTCATCTTGTTGTACAGCCCACCCCGCGATACGTTCAGTTGCCGGGCGGCCAGGCGGATGTTGCCGCCGGTGCTTTTGAGTGCGGCGACGATGGCGTGCATTTCGTGGCTGCTCAGGTCTTGGGCGGGCTGAGGTTCGTAGTGACGCAGCGTGGCGCGCGGTCTGGTTTCCAGGGGCAAATCGGCCGCCTGGATCAGTTCGCCCGTCGCCAGGTTGGTGGCGCGCTCGATGCTGTTTTCCAGCTCTCGCACATTGCCCGGCCAGGCGTAGGCCGAGAGCAATTCCAGCGCCTCCGGGGAAAAGCCCTGCACCGCTTTACGCAGCGAACGGGCACAGCGCGTGAGGAAGTGCCGTGCCAGCAGTGGAATATCTTCACGGCGCATGCGCAGCGGCGGCACGGTCAGGTTCAGTACGTTGAGGCGGTAGTAGAGGTCTTCACGGAACGCGCCTTCGGCCACCGCCTGGCTGAGGTTGCGGTGGGTAGCGGCAATGATGCGCACGTCCACTGGCCGTGAGTTTTTCGCGCCGACGCGGGTGATCTCGCCTTCCTGCAACACCCGCAACAGGCTGACCTGAGCGTCGAAGGACATATCGCCAATCTCATCCAGAAAGATGGTACCGCCATCGGCCAGTTCAAACTTGCCTGCCGACCCGCCCCGGGCCGAGCCGGTGAATGCGCCTTCGACATGCCCGAACAGCTCGCTTTGCACCAAGTCGCGCGGGATCGCGCCGCAGTTGACCGCCACGAACGGGCCGTTGGCGCGGTCGCTGGCGTTGTGGATGGCCTGGGCGAACAACTCCTTGCCGGTGCCGCTTTCGCCGAGGATCAGGGTAGTGGACTCACTGCGACTGGCGATGCGCCCCAGGTGCAGCGCGTCCTGGATCGCCCGCGACGTGCCCTGGAGGGTGTCGAAGGTGTAGCGGGCCTGGGTGCTGATGATGCGCCGGGTGATTTCGCGGATGCGGCGGTTCTCGCGCAGCGACACGATCACCCCGCCCTGCTCCAGCGGGCACACCGAGACCAGGCAGGCGAGCTGACTGCGGTCGTGCAGGTGGAAGGTGCAATCGAGGTCACGCACCGGCTCACCGCCGCGTAAAAGCATGGCGTCACTCAACTCACTGCGGCCCAGGCGCTGGAAGGGGCTGCCGATCAGTTCCAGTCCCACCCCGAACAGTTGTCGGGCATAACGGTTGAGCGCCTTGATGCAGCCACGCTCATCGAGCACCACCAGGCCTTCGTTAAGCACTTCGAGCACGGTTTGCTGCTCTTCCAACAGCGCTTGCAGGGCCATTTGGCGGGAGACCGCTTCGGCAGCCGCTTGCACGGTGCCGAGGGTGTGAAAGTGAAACCAGCCGGGTTCGGCGGTGAGGGTCAGCATCGCCAGGGTCTGGCCCTGGGCATTCCTGATCGGCGCGGCGGCGCAGTGCATGCGGCGTTGGCGCAGGCCGCTGCCGAAGTTCTCCTCGGCCAGCACGTACACCAAGCGGTCTTCGGCCAGGGCCAGGCCGGTGCAGTTGGTGCCCTGGACCGATTCGAGCAGGCGACTGCCGACGGGGGTGATGTCCAGCCCGCAGAAATACAGGGTGGTGCCGTCGGCGTCGGTGAGGTTGATATGCCCTCGCGGGTTATAGGCCAGCAAACCATGCATGACCTGCGCAGCGGCGGCGATCAGGACGCGGTGGGTGGCCAGGGTGGCAGCAAGGTCGTGGGGCGCCACAAAGCGGTACTGGCTGTCATTAGGGTCGATACCCGCCTCTACGCTGCGGCGCCAGGAATCCCAGATTACCTGCCGCACCTCGGCCGGGCGCTGCACCTGCCCGGCCAGGCACGCGCGCCACGCCTGTTCCAGCGCAGCCACGGGGCCGTCGTTCAGCGCCGCAGGCCCCAGGGCCGTCAGGTAGTCGAGGTCTTGTACGCTGAACGCCATGCTCATCGGGCGGTATCCATGTTCATGTTTTTGACATGTCAGTATAGGCATGTCATCAGAATGAACACATTTTGTTTATTGTATTTTATAAATCCTTAATTATCAGGCACTTATGAATTGGCATAACCTTTGCTCCTGCCCCTTTGCCAGTCAGGGCTGTCCTGCGGCCAACAATAAAAAGGGGTCATTTCATGAGTACACAGAACATCCGCCTGGGCTTGATCGGCGCGGGTCGCATGGGCAGTTTCCACGGCCTGACCGCTGCGCGACACATCCCCGGCGCAACCCTCGCCGCCATCGCCGATCCCACTCCCGGCCAAGCCGCACGCCTGGCGGCCGAACTGGGGGTAGCCAAGGTCTACACCGACCCACAGCAGCTGCTCGACGACCCGGACATCGACGGCGTCCTCATCGCCGCCCCCGCCCGCAGCCACGCCGAACTGGTGATCAGCGCCGCCCGCGCCGGCAAGGGGATCTTCTGCGAAAAACCGATGGCCATCACCCTCGACGAAGCCGACCGCGCCATTGCCGCCGCAGCCGATGCGCGCGTGCCGCTGCAGGTCGGTTTCAATCGGCGTTTCGCCAAGAGCTTCCGCACGGCCCACCTCGATGTGGCGGCCGGCCGCATCGGCACGCCGCAGTTGTTGCGTTCGCTGACCCGCGACCCGGCACTCAACAACCCGGCCAATTCGCCGCAATGGGTGATCTTCCTGGAAACCCTGATCCACGACTTCGACACCCTGCGCTACCTCAACCCCGGTGCCGAAGCGGTGCAGGTGTATGTGATGGCCGACGCATTGATCGCGCCGGAATACAAAAGCAAAGGTTTCCTCGACACCGCCGTGGTCGCGATCCGCTTCGACAACGGCGCCATCGCCACCGCCGAGGCCAACTTCCAGGCGGTGTACGGCTACGACGTGCGCGGCGAAGTGTTCGGCAGCGCCGGCATGCTGAGCATGGGCAGCCTCAACGACTCCGACCTGGTGCGCTACCTGGCCGAGGGCATCCAGGCCGACACCCAGCGTATGGACACCGACCTGCTGCGCGACGCCTACATCGCCGAACTCAACCACTTTGTCGACTGCCTGCGCACCGGCGCCAAACCCATGGCCAGTGGTGAAGACGCGCGCGCCGCCCTGGCGATTGCCCGCGCCTGTATCGAGTCGTTCGAAACCGGCAAGGCCGTGGCCGTGCAGGGAGCCCGTTGATGAGCCCGTTCAAACTGGCGATCAGTGCCGAGATGGTGTTTCTCGACCTGCCCTTCGTCGAGCGCGTGAAGCGCATCCATGCACTGGGTTTCAGCGCGGAGATCTGGAATTGGACCAATAAAGACATCAGTGCCCTGGCCGCCACCGGCGCCAATTTCACCTCGATGACCGGCTATATCAGCGGCACCTTCACCGACCCCGACGGCATCCGCCAACTGCTCGACAGCGCGCGCGAATCCATCGGCGTCGCCGAGCGCCTGAATTGCCCCAGCCTCAACCTGCACGGCACCGGACTGGGTGACGGCGGCCTACCGGTACAGCCCGTGAGCCAGACCACCGGGCGCATGTGGCTGAGCGCGTGCAAGGCGCTGGAAAAAATCGCGCGCCTGGGCGAAGACGCCGGCCGCGTGTTCCTGCTGGAAAACCTCAACACTGAGGTCGACCACCCCGGCACCCCGTTCGCCCGCGCCGACGACACCCTGGCGCTGATCGAAGCCGTGGGCAGCCCGCACCTGAAGATGAACCTGGACCTGTACCACGCGCAGATCGGCGAAGGAAACCTGATCGAGCTGATCCAGCGCGCAGGCAGCGCCATCGGTGAAATCCAGGTGGCCGACGTGCCCGGACGCAAGGAGCCTGGCACCGGCGAAATCCACTACCCGGCCATTGCCAGGGCCCTGCACGCCATGGGCTACAACGGCGTGGTCGGCCTCGAAGGCTGGGCCAGCGGCGACAGCGAGCTGGCCCTGGAGCGTTTCCGTCAAGCGTTCACCCTATAACAATAAAAGGAACACCCTCATGCATCGCTATTCATTGCTTGTTGCTGCGTTTTTACTGCTGTTCAGCCAATGGACCTTCGCCGCGTATCGCATCGGCGTGAGCATCGCGCGGGTCGACGATAACTTCATGACCTACGTGCGCACCGGCCTGGAAAATGCCGCTAAACAACAGGACGTGCAGATCCAGTTCGAAGACGCCCAGGGCGACGTGGTGCGCCAGCTCAACCAGGTCGAAGGCTTTCTGAACCAAAAAGTCGACGCCGTGATCGTGCTGCCGGTGGACACCGCCGCCACCGCCAATATGACCCGCGCCGCCGTGGCGGCCAAGACCCCTCTGGTGTACGTCAACCGCCACCCGGATGAGCGTACGTTGCCCAAGGGCGTAGTCACCGTGGCGTCCAACGATATCGAAGCCGGGCAATTGCAGATGCGCTACCTCGCGGAAAAACTCGGCGGCAAAGGCAATGTGGCGATCATCATGGGCGACCTCGCGCAGAACGCCACCCATGACCGCACCGAAGGCGCCAAGCAGGTGCTCAAGGACTTTCCCGGCATCAAGGTGGTCGAGCAGCAAAGCGCCGAATGGCAACGCAGCAAGGGCATGGACCTGACCAGCAACTGGCTGCTGGCGGGCACGCAGTTCGATGCCATCGTCGCCAACAACGACGAAATGGCGATCGGCGCGGCCATGGCCTTGCAACAGTCGGGCAAGGCCAAGGGCGAGATCGCGATTATCGGCATCGACGGCTTGCCCGACGGTTTGGCGGCGATCAAACGTGGCATGCTCACCGCCTCGGTGTTCCAGGACCCCAAGGCCCAGGCCACTCAGGCAGTGCAGTCGGCGATCAAGATGATCAAGGGCGAGCCGATCGAGTCGGAGGTGTGGGTGCCGTTCGAGCTCATTAAGCCCGAACAGGTGGCGGTGTTCGAACAGCGCTACAAGTAAATCGAAGATAAGGCGATCAAAATGTGGGAGGGGGCTTGCCCCGATGGCAGTGGGTCAGTTGATACATCCGTGACTGATCCACCGCTATCGGGGCAAGCCCCTCCCACACTTGGATCTCAATCAGTCCAGGTCACTTGCGTCATGCCGCTCGGGCAACGGTTCCTCGCCCGACACCCCATTCACCCGCCGCCCACGCTGCACCGCCGGCCGCGCCTCAATCGCCTCCGCCCAGCGCTGTACGTGTTTGTACTCGTGCACCGACAGAAACTCCGCCGCCCCATACAAGCGGCCTTTGACCAGCCCGCCGTACCACGGCCAGATGGCGATATCGGCGATGGTGTATTCATCCCCGGCGATGTACTCGCTCACAGCCAGGCGCTGGTCCAGCACATCCAACTGGCGCTTGGTTTCCATGGCAAAACGGTTGATCGGGTATTCCATCTTGCTCGGCGCATAGGCATAGAAATGCCCGAAGCCGCCGCCCAGGTACGGCGCGCTGCCCATCTGCCAGAACAACCACGACAGGCACTCCGCGCGGGCCGCAGCCTCGGTGGGGAAGAAGGCGCCGAACTTCTCGGCCAGGTACTGCAGGATCGCGCCGGATTCGAACACGCGAATTGGCTGGGCGCCGCTGTGATCCATCAAGGCCGGGATCTTGGAGTTCGGGTTGACCCCGACGAAGCCGCTGCCGAACTGGTCGCCGTCGCCGATCTTGATCAGCCAGGCGTCGTACTCGGCGCCGCTGTGCCCCAGGGCCAGCAGTTCTTCAAGAAGGATGGTGACCTTCTGCCCGTTGGGCGTGGCCAGGGAATACAGCTGCAGCGGATGCTTGCCGACCGGCAGCGCCTTGTCATGGGTGGCGCCGGCGATGGGCCGGTTGATGCTGGCGAAGGTGCCGCCGCTTTCGGTGTCCCAGGTCCAGACTTTCGGGGGTACATACTCGGTCATGCTTACGGCTCCAGAAGCGTGTGCGATCAGCGAAGCGTTTGAGACTAAACCAAAGACGGGTGGTGCGTCACACTCCCCGCCGCAGCGTGCCGGGGCACCTGCACGCGCAGCGCGATCAACAGTGCCGCCAGCAGCATCAAGCAACCCGCGCCCAGAAACACCCCGTCAATGCCGGTGGCACTGAACATCGCGCCCCCGCCCGCCGCACCCGCCGCGATGGCCGATTGCACCGAAGCGACCACCATGCCACCGGCACTTTCGGCCTGATCCGGCACCGCACGCGCCACCCAGTTCGACCACGCCACCGGCACCCCGCCGAAGGCCATGCCCCACAGCGCCAGGAGCAACGCCTGACCCGGCAGTGACGCGGGCAGCAACACCAGGGCCAACGCCGCGACGCCCACCAGGACCGGCATCAACACCAGGGTTCCCCGGGGATTGCGCACCAGCAACCACCCGGCCAGCAGCGTGCCGACAAAATTCGCCGCGCCAAACCCCAGCAGCATCAACGCCAGCCCTTGGGTGCCGACTCCGGTGGCGCTTTCCAGAAACGGGCGAATGTAGGTAAACAGCGCGAAGTGCCCGGTGTGCACCAGCACGCAGCCGAACATGCCGATGGCAATGCCGGGGCGCAGCAGTACATCAAGCACGGTGCGCAGGCGCGCGGTGCCGCTGGGTGCCAGGCGCGGCAGTGTGAACAGCTGGAAGGCCAGGGTCACTACGCCGACGGCGGCCGCCGCCACAAATGCACTGCGCCAGCCATACAGGTCCCCCAGGTAGCTGCCCAACGGCACCGCGACCACGGTACCCACCGCAATGCCGCTGAAGATGATCGACAAGGCACGCGGCAGCAATGCCGCTGGTACCAGGCGCATCGCAACGGCCGCCGCCATGCTCCAGAAACCGCCGAGGGCAATGCCCAGCAGGATGCGCATCAACAACAGCACCAGGAGGCTGGACGAGAACGCCACCAGCAGGTTGGACGCAATCATCAGCGTGGAGAACCCCAGCAGCACCAGGCGCCGGTCGATGCCGCGCGTCAGGCCAGGCACCAGCAAACCGGCGAACAACGCCACCACCGCCGTGACCGTGACCGCTTGCCCGGCCAACGCTTCCGACACGCCCAGGTCCAAGGCCATCGGCGTCAGCAGGCTGGCCGGCAGGTACTCCGCCGTGAGCAGGCCGAACACGCCCATCGCCAGGGAAAACACCGCCATCCAGGCCGGCGTGGTCGGTTCTGCCCTGTCATGGACAGGGGCATGGGACACACAATCATTCATCACAAGACATCCTCAGGCATTTACGTGATGGCCAGTCTAGGTTTGCCCATCAGGATGATCTATGATTCAAACCCTTGAGTTCTTGACCGAAACCCCGAACATGCCAGCCGACAACGCATTCACCCTGTCCTCCGAGCTGATCAATGAGCTGCTGCGCAGCATGCGCCTGCGCGGCGTGCAGTACCGGCGCATCCAGGCCGGGCCGGAGTTCGGCATCAGCTTTGCGGCCAAGCCAGGCCATGCGTATTTCCACTTTCTGGCCGCCGGCTGCGCGACCCTGCGTCTGCACGACGGCAGCCTCTTTGAGTTGTCGGCCGGTAATGCGGTGTTTATCGCCCACGGTGGCGCCCATGCGCTGTTGTCCAACCCGGATGACCCCGTGCAGGACATCGCCAGCTTCGACGCTGCACCGCTGGGCGATACCGTGTGCGCGGTGAATGCCTCGCCCCTTGCTCCTTCCAGCACCCTGCTGTTCAGCGCCTGCATGGAGTTCGAGCTCGACAGCATCCAGGGCCTCGGCAACCTGATGCCGGCCTTGATGCTGATCGACGCCGGGGGCCAGCGCTACCCCGGCTTGATGCCGATCCTGGCGGTGATGGAACGCGAAGTCTCCAGCGCCCGCGTCGGTTACGCCGGCATCCTTGCGCGCCTGGCCGATGTGGTGGCGGCGATGATCGTGCGGGGCTGGGTCGAGTGCGCCTGCGCCAATGCGTCGGGCCTCGCGGCCGCCTTGCGCGACACCCGCCTGGCCGGCGCCCTGCTCGCCCTGCACCAGCAACCGGGCCGCGACTGGAGCGTGGCCGAACTGGCGGCGCACTGTCATACCTCACGCTCGGTGTTCGCGGATCGTTTCCAGGCGACCCTCGGGGTACCGCCGCTGCGTTACGTGACCGAACTGCGCATGCGCCTCGCCAGCCAGTGGCTGACCCTGGAGCGGCTGCCCATCGAAGAAGTGGCGTACCGCCTCGGCTATACCTCCCAGGCGGCCTTCAGTCGCGCCTACAAACGCATCACCGGGCAACCGCCGGGCGCCAGCCGCCAAGGTTTCAGGAGCCCGGCATGAACGCCGGGCTTGAAGACATCCTCGCTGACCACCTGAACGTGGTGTTCTGCGGCATCAACCCCGGCAAGGGTTCCGCCGCCCTCGGCCTGCATTTCGCCAACCGCAGCAACCGCTTCTGGCGCACCTTGCATCTGGCCGGGTTCACCCCCCATGAAATCCACCCCGAACATGGCCGCACGTTGTTGCACTACCACTGCGGCCTGACCACGTTGGTGGAACGCCCCACGGCCAGCGCGGGCGAATTGGCACGGCATGAGTTCACCCAGGCCGCGACGGGCTTCGAACAGAAGATCCGCCACTGCGCGCCGCGCTTCGTGGCGTTCCTGGGCAAGCCCGGCTACAGCGCATTGAGCGGCCAGCGCGAGATCGCCTGGGGCTTGCAGCCAAAGGGGTTGGGCGGTGCGTCAGTGTGGGTGCTGCCCAACCCCAGCGGACGCAACCTGGCGTTCAGCCTGGAGCAGTTGGTGCAGGCGTATCAACAATTGCGCCGGGCGACCGAGTGCCCTTAATCTCTTGAGCTCGTCACCCTGATAGCAATGGAGGCTTCATGAAACTGGTCGGCATGCTGGACTCGCCTTACGTACGCCGCGTGGCAATTTCCCTGGACCTGTACGGGGTGGATTTCGTGCATGAACCCTTGTCCGTGTTCCGCACCTTCAACGAATTTGCGCAGATCAACCCGGTGGTCAAGGCCCCTACCCTGGTGCTGGACGACGGCACGGTATTGATGGACTCCAGCCTGATCCTGGAGTACCTCGAAAGCCTGGCTCCGGCTGACAGGAAGCTGCTGCCCCAACAACCGGCGGCACTGGCCAAGGACTTGCACGTTCTGGGACTGGCGCTGGCAGCCTGTGAGAAAAGCGTGCAGATCGTCTATGAACACAACCTGCGCCCGGCCGAGAAACTGCATGCACCGTGGCTTGAGCGCGTGACCGGCCAATTGCTCGCGGCCTATGGATTGCTGGACAAGCAATTGGGCGACAGCGAAGCACTGACCCAGGCGTCGATTACGGCGGCGGTGGCGTGGTCGTTCAGCCAGTTCACCGTGGCGTCGGTGGTCAAGGCGGATGCGTTTCCCAACCTGCAACGGCATGCCGAAAGGCTGGAGCAGCATCCGGCGTTCAAGCGTTACCCCATCGAATAAGCGACACAGTTTCAAATGTGGGAGGGGGCTTGCTCCCGATAAGGGTGGGTCAGTTGTAGAAGTACTGCCTGAGCCACCGCTATCGGGGGCAAGCCCCCTCCCACCTTGATCTGGGTTGTCTGAACTGACGTGTTCGGCTCAGACCCAGCCGCCATCCACAATAAAGTTCTGCGCCGAACACATCGCCGACGCATCGGAAGCAAGAAACAGCGCCATATTGGCGATGTGTTCCGGCAGTACGCTGCCGGGCAGGCACTGGCTGCGGCTGATCAGTTCCTTGGCGGCGTCATCCACCCACATGGACAGTTGTTTCTCCGTCATCACCCAGCCTGGCACCAGCGTATTGACGCGGATGCGATTGGGCCCCAGTTCCCGTGCCAGCGCGCGGGTCATGCCGTGGGCGGCGGCCTTGCTGGCGGCGTACACCGGGTAGCCGGCGGAGGCCATCATCCAGCCGACGGAGCCGAGGTTGATGATCGAGCCGCTGCCGGCGCGTTTCATCATCGGCACCACGGCCTTGGCGGCGAAGAAGGCGTGTTTGAGGTTGACCGAGATCAGCCGGTCGAACATTTCCGAATCGACTTCTTCCAGGGTGTGGCGCACGTCATTGGCGGCGTTGTTCACCAGTACGGTGATCGGCCCCAGGGAATGTTCGAAGCGCCCTATCGCCGCCTTGTAGGCGATTTCATCAGTGATGTCGCAACACACGAACTCCACGGCATGCCCCTGGGAACTCAACAGCGCCGCCAGGCGTTCGCCCTGGCTTTGCGCGCGGTCCACAAAGCCGACCTTGGCACCCTGCACAGCGAAGGCCCGCACCATGAATTCGCCGATCCCCGAGGCTCCCCCGGAAATCAATACGGTCTTGCCCTTGAGGTCGGGATAGACGGCGTGTTCAGTACTCATAAAAGGATGCCTCGATCAATTAGTCTTATTTTATTTTACGAAACCGGGGTAAAAGGCTATAAATTCGCTGTCACAACGACAAAATATCGCTATTAGTAGAACTATTCCACTCAAAACAACAAAAGGAAGTTCGACCATGAAGCACCCTCGATACCTGCTGTCCGGACTGGCGCTGTCCATGCTGATCGCCAGCGGCGGCGCCCAGGCGGCCGGCCTGAGCAGCGAGCAAAAACCTTTCGGTAAAACCAACGACGGCACTGCCGTCGAACAGTACATCTTGCGCAACAGTCACGGCATGCAAGCCACCGTCATTACCTACGGCGGTGTGTTGCAGTCGCTGAAAGTGCCGGACAAAAACGGCAAGGTCGACGATGTGGTGCTGGGCTTTGACGACGTGCAAGGCTATCAAGCCGGTACGGCGTTTTTCGGCGCAACCATCGGCCGCTTCGGCAATCGCCTGGCCGGCGGCGCCTTCGAACTCGACGGCAAGCGCTTCCAGGTGCCGCTCAACGATGGCCCCAATTCACTGCATGGCGGCGCCCAGGGCTTCGACAAGCAGGTGTGGAAGGCCGAGTCGGTCAAGGACAAGGACTCGGTCGGCGTGAAGCTGAGCTACCTGTCCAAGGACGGTGAGATGGGCTTTCCCGGTAATTTGAAAACCGAAGTCACCTACCGCCTCAACGACAAGAACGAACTGCACATCGACTACAAAGCCACCACCGACAAACCGACGGTGCTCAACCTGACCAACCATAGCTACTTCAACCTGGCCGGTGCGGGTAACGGCGACATCCTCAAGCAAGTCGCGACCTTGCATGCCAGCCATTACACCCCGGTGAACGCCACCCTGATTCCGACCGGCGAACTCGCACCGGTCAAGGGCACGCCGATGGACTTCCTCAAGCCCACCCCGATCGGGCAGCACATCAAGGAGGATCATCCGCAGCTCAAGTTTGCCGAGCCAAAACAGGGTGGGTTTGACTTCAACTGGGCACTGGACACCAAAGGCGACGTCAAGCAACTGGCCGCCGAGGTGCATGACCCGGCGTCAGGCCGGCGCTTGCAGCTCTACACCAGCGAACCGGGCGTGCAGTTCTATACCAGCAACTTCCTTGATGGCTCGGTGAAGGGCAAAGGTGGCAAGACCTACCTGCACTGGAGTGGTTTCACCTTGGAGACCCAGCACTATCCGGATGCGCCTAACCAACCAAACTTCGCCTCAACTCGCCTGAACCCAGGACAGACCTACACCCAGAACACCGTCTTCAAGTTCTCCGCTGATTAAATTGTGGGAGGGGGCTTGCCCCCTCCCACACTTGGATCTTCACATGGCATGAATTCAGCGTTGTTTCATGCGGTCGATGACCACCGCCAGCAGCAGGATCGAACCGCGGATCACGTACTGGTAGAAGGTGTCGATGTTCTTCAGGTTCATCGCGTTCTCGATGATCGCCAAAATCAACACCCCGGCGATCACGTGGCGAATCATCCCCACCCCGCCGCTCAGTGACACCCCGCCCAGCACGCAGGCAGAAATCACCGTCAGCTCGAAACCCTGGCCGATCATCGGCTGGCCCGAGGTCATGCGTGAGGCGAGGATCACCCCGGCCAATGCGCCGATCAGGCCGTGCACGGCGAAGATCAGGATCTTGGTGCGGTCGACGTTCACCCCCGCCAGCAACGCCGCTTCCGGGTTGCCGCCGATGGCCATGGTGTTGCGCCCGTAGGTGGTGTAGTTGAGCAGCCAGCCGAAGAACACAAAGCACACAATCGTGATCAGGATCGGCACCGGTACGCCCAGCAGTTGGCCGTTACCGAAGATAAAGAACTGATCCTGGGACACTCCCACCGCCTTGCCGTCGGCAAAGATATAGGCCAGGCCGCGCACGATCTGCATGGTCGCCAGGGTGGTGATCAACGCATTGACTCGCAACTTGGCGATCACGATGCCGTTGATCAGCCCCACGACCAGGCCCATCAGCAGCGCCGCGCCGATGCCCAGCATGACGCTGTCGGTATCGCGCATCACAATCGCCGCCACCACACCGGCGCAGGCAATCACCGAGCCTACCGACAAGTCGAAGTGCCCCGATGCCAGGCAGAACAGCATGGTGCAGGCGGCGATGCCCACCGTGGAAATCGCCAGGCCCAGGCCGCGCATGTTCAACGGTGAGAGGAAGTTATCGATGAGCAAGGCGCACAGGACAAAGATGCCCACCGCTGCCAACAGCATCGCCCAATTGTCGAGCAGTGCGCGCATATCGAGGGGTTTGCGTGCCGTCGGCAGCGCGTTGTTTTGAGTGGTCATGGTCTTCTCTCAGTTCGCCAGGCCGCGCGGCAGGGCCAGTTGCAGCAGGTTGGATTCAGTCGCGTGTTCACGGGTTTGTTCGCCGCGCATCGCGCCTTCGCACAGCACCAGGATGCGGTCGGAGATGCCCATCACTTCCATCAGGTCGCTGGACACCACAATCACCGCAATGCCCTGGGCCGCGAGGTTATGGATAATCTGGTAGATCT
>NZ_JAFLXD010000065.1:0-24290 GCF_019891415.1 Pseudomonas sp. SH10-3B
TGGCCCAGGACGGCTAACCCGGCGTCCTGCCGGGTTACCCACGGATTCAAGCCTGCGTTCGGCCAGCGTGGTTAACGGGGCGCCTGAGATCAAGATCAAAAGCCAGAGCCAGAGCCAGAGCCAGAGCCAGATCAAAAGATTGCTGACTTCGTCAGCGGTTAAGGAAATAGAAGCCACACCGCGCACGCTTCAATAATCAGGTCGGCTTTAAGGCCGCCTCGCTTTTGTTTTTGATTTGGAATCGCCCCGTCAAACACGCTGGCCGAACGCAGGCTTTGGAGCGTGGGTAACCCGGCAGGACGCCGGGTTAGCCGCACTGGGCCAGGGATGGCCCATTGCGGCGGCCCACGCTCCAAAGCCTTCGTTCGGGCACACCGAGCCTAAGCGAGGTGCCGAGTGTTGGGGCGAGGACCTTTTGGTTACTTTTGGGTCCTTCCAAAAGTGACCCGCTGTAAGAGCGGAACCCTAAGTGGCCGTTACCTAAATAACGGATATACACACGGAGCAAAAAATGCCGCAGTTCACAAAAATCCTGATCGCCAACCGCGGCGAAATCGCCTGCCGCATCCAGCGCACGGCCCAGGCATTGGGCTACCGCACCGTCGCCGTCTACAGCGACGCCGACGCCCAAGCCCGGCACATACAAATGGCCGACGAAGCCGTCCACATCGGCCCCGCCCCGGTACAGCAGTCGTACCTGAACATAGAAGCCATCCTCAATGCAGCCAAACTGACCGGCGCCGACGCCATCCACCCCGGCTACGGTTTCCTCTCGGAAAACTCCGACTTCGCCCGCGCCTGCCAAGACGCCGGCCTGACCTTCATCGGTCCCAGCGCCGAGGCCATCGAACTGATGGGCAGCAAGCGCCTGTCCAAACTCGCCATGCTGGAGGCCGGCGTGCCCTGTATCGCCGGCTACCAGGGCAGCGCCCAGGACGATACCTGCCTGCAACGTGAAGCCGAGCGCATCGGCTACCCGCTGATGATCAAGGCCAGCGCCGGCGGCGGTGGTCGCGGCATGCGCCTGGTCCACCAGCCGGACGCGCTGTTGGACAACCTGCACACCGCTCGCTCGGAAGCCAGGAACGCCTTCGGCAGTGACGAACTGATCCTCGAACAGGCGCTGATCGAGCCGCGCCATGTCGAGATCCAAGTGTTCGGCGACCACCACGGCAACCTGATTTACCTCGGCGAACGCGACTGCTCGATCCAGCGCCGCCATCAAAAGGTCATCGAGGAAGCGCCCTGCCCGGTGATGACGCCCGAACTGCGCCAGGCCATGGGCGAGGCCGCGCTCAAGGCCGGACGCGCGGTGAATTACGTCGGCGCCGGGACCGTGGAGTTCCTGCTCGACCGCAACGGCCGGTTCTACTTCCTGGAAATGAACACTCGCCTGCAAGTGGAACACCCGGTCACCGAGCTGATCACCGGCCTCGACCTGGTGGCCTGGCAACTGCAGATCGCCGCCGGCCAGCCGCTGCCGCTCACGCAAGCGCAGGTGAGCCTGAACGGCCACGCCATGGAAGTGCGCCTGTACGCCGAAGACCCGACCCAGGGCTTCCTGCCGCAAACCGGTGAGGTGCTGCGCTGGGCGCCGGCCGCGGGCGTACGGGTTGACCATGGGCTGTGCGAAGGTGAAAAAATCAGCCCGTTCTACGACCCGATGCTCGGCAAGATCATCGCCCATGGCGCCACCCGCGAAGAGGCGCGGCGCAAACTGTTGCGGGCGGTGGAAGACACATTGCTGCTGGGGGTGACGACCAATCAGCGCTTGTTGGCGGATGTGCTCAAGCACCCTGACTTTATCGGCGGTGATTTCAGCACCGGATTTATCGCCGAGCACTTCAGCGAAATACCGCGCCAGCCCGCGACGAACGATCAACTCGCCCTGGCCGCCGCGCTGTTTTACCAACACAGCGCCGACCAGCATCCCCAAGGCCTGGCGGGATGGCGCAACACCGCCAGTGTGCCCTGCACCTATCGCCTGGAGGTCAACGGCGAAATCCACACCCTGACCGCCGCCCCGCTGCCACTCACCACCGATGGCCGTCACGCCACCCTGGTGCTCAACGGCATTCGCCGCCGCAGCGCCTATCACCTTGAGGGCACCCGCCTGTGGCTGCCCGGCCTTACCGTGACCAACCGCACCCAGCAAGTTGCCGCCCCCCAGGCCGATACTGCCAGCGGCACAGTCAAGGCACCGATGGACGGCGCCATCGTCGATGTACGCGTCAGCGCCGGTGAACACGTGACCAAAGGCCAACTGCTGCTGGTGCTCGAAGCCATGAAAATGGAGCACCCGCTCATGGCCGGCATGGACGGCGTGGTCAAGGGCGTGCAGGTGACAACGGGCGATCAGGTACGCAATCGCCAGGTTTTGCTGGAGATCGAATAACCACCTAGTCGGAACTACAAGGCCGGGCTACGCTCTATCCCCAACAGGAAAGGACGAGTACGGGAACCTGCACGATGCCTCATTGGCTGATTATTGACCTTGAAGCCACAACGGATGAAGGCGGCTGGCCCGTGACGGAGATGGAAGTCATCGAGATCGGCGCGAGCCTGGTGAACCGCCAGGGCCGCGAACTGGACCACTTCCAGCGTTTTGTGCGGCCGCTGCGCCGTCCATTGCTGACGCCCTTTTGTCGCAAACTGACCCATATCACCCAGGCCAATATCGACACCGCCGCGCCCTTCACCGAGGTGTGGCCGCTGTTCGAACGCTGGCTGGGCCAGCATCAGGCGCGCCTGGAAGGCTGGGCCAGTTGGGGTGACTACGACCGCGTGCAGTTGGAGCTCGAATGGCAACGCCATGGCCTGACCAGCGCCATGGCCCCCACGCCCCATGTCAACCTCAAGCAACGCTTCGCCAAGGCACGGCGCCTGGACAAGCCCCTGGGGCTCAATGGCGCCCTGCAATTGGCGGGGATGCAGTTCCAGGGCCAGCAACATCGAGCGCTGGAAGATGCGCGCAACACCGCACGCCTGCTGCCGCTGATTTTGCCGGTCTAGGCAGCGCCCGAAGCCTTGGGCATACTGGCTGCCCTTTTCCTTGCTGCTCAACTGTAGGAGCGAGCTTGCTTGCGCAGGTCGTTAATAACGCTGTAAACCGGACACCCAGCGGTGCTCTCAGGTTTTTCGCGAGCAAGCTCGCTCCTACAGGGTGAGCGTAAAGCATCAACTTTTTCCGAGGATTCGCCCATGTTTAAAGTCAACGAGTACTTCGACGGCACCGTCAAGTCGATCGCTTTCGGCACCGCAGAAGGTCCGGCGACCATCGGCGTGATGGCCCCGGGTGAATACGAATTCGGCACCGCCCAGCGTGAAATCATGCACGTGGTGTCCGGCGCCTTGAGCGTCAAGCTGCCCGACGCCAACGACTGGGAAACCTTCGCCGCCGGCAGCCAGTTCAACGTACCGGCCAACAGCAAGTTCCAATTGAAGGTCGCGGTGGACACCGCTTACCTGTGCGAATACCGCGGCTGATCGCTGCGCCGCAAAAAAAATGCCCGTCTCCTGCGAGACGGGCATTTTTTATGGGCGCATGACTTATTCGAGGATGATCACCGGCATGCCCACTTCCAGGCGGCCCACGCCATCGTTGACCAGGTTCTGGCCAAAAATCGCGCCGTCCTCCGTCTTGCGGTAGGCCTCCAGTGTCACAAAAGGCTCACGGTCGGCGCTGCGCTCGCCGGTGTGCGGATCGATGGTGGTGAGAATGCAGCGTGAGCACGGTTTGACCGCGCGAAACTCCACATCACCGATGCGCAGGCGCTTCCAGCCGTCTTCGGCGAAGGCTTCGCTGCCCTCGATCACAAGGTTGGGGCGAAAACGCAGCATGTCCATGGGACGACCGACTTTTTGCGAGAGGTCGTCGAGGGACGCTTGCCCGATCACCAGCAACGGATAACCGTCGGCAAACGCGACCTGGTCATCATCACGGCCGTAACCCGCCTGGGTGGTGCGCGCACGCTCCAGGGGAATCTGCACCAGCCGCGTGGGCTTGCCGATAAACGCGCTGACCCAGGCGGCGGCTTCATCGCCGGCGTCCGGCACACGCAAGGTGTCGCGCCAGATGGTCACGCCGCGCAACTCGGCCTCGTTGCCAGGCAGCGCTACGTCCAGCGGCGCGTAGCCAGGCGAACTGAGGGTCAGGCCACCGCTGCTGTTCCACAGCGCCGACAGTTGGCTCATCTTCGCCACGGCGCGCTGGGTGAGGAAACGCCCACTGGCCTCATCCACCAGCATCCAGCGTCGATCCCCGTCCAACCCGAGTTTATCCAGGCCGATCTGTTGCAGAATTTCGGCCTTGCCGGACTTCAAGGGGTAACGGTACAACGCGCTGAGACGAAGCATGAGCCAACATTCCTGAGGGACAAAGCCGTCACCCTAAGGTCAAGCAGGGACTTCGTCCAGCATCAGTCGCTGGCGCACCACATCCACCAGCTTGTCCGGCTGGAACTTGGACAGGAAGTTGTCGCACCCGACCTTCTTCACCATCGACTCGTTGAAACTGCCCGACAGCGAGGTATGCAGCACCACATACAGCTGGCGCAGGCGCGGGTCGTTGCGGATTTCGGTGGTAAGGCGGTAGCCGTCCATCTCGGGCATTTCGGCGTCGGTGAAGATCATCAGCAGCTTGTCGGTCATCACGTGGCCCGCGTCGGCCCAGGCCTTGAGCATGTTCAGCGCCTTGAGGCCGTCGCTGGCAATGTGCATCTTCACGCCCAGTTGGCCGAGGGTGTCGCGCAATTGCGACAAGGCCACGTTGGAATCGTCCACCAGCAGCACTTCGCGGCCACGGGCGCGTTCCAGCACCGGGTCGTCGAGTTTTTCGCGGGAGACCTTGGCGTTGTACGGCACGATCTCGGCGAGGACTTTCTCCACGTCGATGATCTCGACCAACTGGTCGTCGACCTTGCTGATAGCCGTGAGGTAGTGCTGGCGCCCGGCGCTGGTCGGCGGCGGCAGGATGGCTTCCCAGTTCATGTTGACGATGCGGTCCACGCCGCCCACCAGGAACGCCTGCACCGAGCGGTTGTACTCGGTGACGATGATGGTGCTGTTCGGCCCGGGGACCAGCGGGCGCATGCCGATGGCCTGGGACAGGTCGATCACCGGCAGGGTTTGGCCACGCAGGTTGACCACGCCGCAGACGAAGGGGTGGCGCTGGGGCATCAGGGTCAGCTTGGGCAGTTGCAGGACTTCCTGCACCTTGAATACGTTGATGGCAAACAGTTGCCGCCCGGCCAGGCGAAACATGAGGATCTCCAGGCGATTCTCACCCACCAGTTGCGTGCGTTGGTCTACCGTGTCGAGAATGCCGGCCATTAAGAGCTCCTGGTGTGCGCTGGAAAGTAATGCGCGAAGTGTTTGTGCAGTTAGCTTGTTATCGGCCGCAAGTGCCGGACCTTGACCCCGGTAAAATGCCACGTAAATCCATTGATGTCACACTGACATCATGCTTTACTGCCGAAGCCTGTTCATACGGCGGTACAGCGACGTTGCGCGACACTCAAATCGACGCAAGGTTCCGCCGTGTAAGGGATTCCCCTATGCACAATCAGGCCCAACCTGATATTCGCAGTATCTAATAGCCATTAATGTGACGCCATTCTCATTGCATGAATGGAGTCAGGCTTTTGTTTGCCATCCCAAGCCCTCGTCCTACGGGTCTTCCAGACGTTCACGTGGCGGCAACTGAAGGTGTGCAATTGAGCCCGTTCACGAGGGCCACCCACAGCCGTCGCCGTCACTCTAATAAACGTCCTACTGAAAACTCAGAAGCGACCTACAGATTCCAGTTATCTTTCAGCGGTAGTTTTACGCCATTCACCCGGTGCGACCTCTCATCACCCGACCTTATGTTGTGGAGACTTGCATGATGAACGACGGTAACGAGTGGCAACTTGCACTTCCTGAGTTCCTGCGCGAGGCTGAAAAGCTGCTGACCAAGTCGGAAGAGTGCCTGAGCCATCTGCATTTGATTCGAAACGACAGTGACGCCATCGACTGCATGAAAATCAGCCTGATCAAGCTCGCCGAAAAGGCCGATTGCCTGGCCCTGCAAGCGATCAGCGAGTTCTCTCGGCATATACAGGAGGTGATCTCCAACGCCGAAAACCCTTTGCAGTTGCATGATCAAGCCCTCGATGCACTGCACAACTGCCTGATATTGCTGGCCTGGCAGTTGGAACTGATCGATGCCAAGACCGGCCAACTGGTCATGGATAAAGAAGAACAGACCAAATTGATTGACACGGTCACCTTGCAGATTCCGCAAAAGGGCTTCAATTACACACCGCAACAACGGATGCATCACTTGTCTTGAAGCGTTATCAGGTCGTCTTCAAACACGGTGTTATCTAAAAACGACAGATCCAATTAATCCGTTGGAACGTTAAGGCGCGCGCAGAGATATCAATTAGCCATTAACGATACAATCTCATTAAAATAATACAACCTCACTTAATTAACTCTGGGAATAACGCCCCGAGTGTTTTTGCGCACTTAATAAGCCTGCCAGGCAAGGCGCCTGGCGACCAACGGTAAGAGTGGTGGTACTATGCCCCGGTTCGAAGTGACTCAACTTCAGCTTGCTTGAAAAGGTTTCAAGAACGCATCCCAAACGCAGCCCGGTCAGCCGCGACCGGTCTTCCCGCAGCGAACCTTTATTGGCTCCATCCGCTATGCATGCCAGCCTCAAGACATTCATCGCAAGGTCCGCGTCCCGCAGTCACGCACGCCGTTTGATCCTCATCCTGTGCCTCGCCTCGCTGTTGCTGAGCCTGTGGGCTTACACCCGTTCCGCGCCACTGCCGCTGATGGTGCTGCTGCTCAACCTGGCCATCTTGTTGGTGGTGGGCCTGCAACAGTGGTATTCGCGCAAGTCCATCAAGTTCCAGCCTCAGGAATTGGCCGATCGCCTGCTGCAAGTGCAGGAAAACGAACGCCACCGCCTCAGCCGCGAACTGCATGACGATATCGGCCAACTGCTGACCGCCGCCAAGCTGCAAAGCGAATGGCTCAAGCGCCGCCTGCCGGATGAGCTGCAAAGCCAGTGCAGCGTGCTGTGCAATACCCTGAATGAGACCCTGGCCAAGGTGCGCGACGTGTCCGCCATCCTCAACCCCCGGCAGCTTGCCAGCCTGGGCCTGGAAGCGAGCCTGCGCGCACACCTGCTCAAGACCCTGGAAAACACCCCGGTGCACTGGAGCCTTGAGTGCCAGCAACGGCTGACCGGCATCCCTGAAGAAATGGCCGTGGCGGCCTTTCGTATTACCCAGGAAGCCGTGACCAACATGCTGCGCCACGCTGAGGCGCGCAATCTGCTGGTGCGCCTGCAACGCCTGCCCGAGGGCCTGTCGCTGACCATCTGCGATGACGGCCAGGGCTTTGCGCCCGCCATCAACCCCGGCCTGGAAGGTCAACGGGGCATGGCGGGCATGTCCGAGCGGATTGATCAGCTTGGCGGTTCATTATCCGTCAGCAGCCAGCCAGGCAACGGGACACGGATCGACGCGATTTTCCCCTGGGCGCCCCGCGCCCTCGAACGGGCAAGCGCCCCTAAGGTTATCGAGTGACCTGCACATTACTCCTGGTGGATGACCACGCACTGATCAGGGCAGGCATCCGTGCGCTGGTCCAGGATATTCCCGGCTACACGGTGGTCGGCGAAGCCAGCGATGGCGCGCAATTGCTGGAGCAGTTCAATACCTTGCTGCCGGATATCGTGCTGCTGGACCTGTCGATGAAGCACACCGGTGGCCTCGACGCCCTGCAGCAACTCAAGCGCGCACACCCCAAGAGCAAGGTGCTGATCCTGTCGATGCACACCGACCCGGAGCTGATCATGTGTGCGCTGGAAGCGGGAGCCCACGGCTACCTGCTCAAGGACACCACGGCCAACGAGCTGGAACACGCGCTGCTGGCCTTGCACAACAACGAGCGCTACCTGAGCCCGGCGATCGCCCATACCGTGATCAACCAGGCGCTGGTGCGCAGCCAGGGGCCCATCACGCCCGCCGGCCACAGCCATAACCTCACGGCGCGCCAATTGGAAATCCTGCGCCTGATCGTGCGCGGCAAATCCACCCGCGAGATCGCCCACGGCCTGGGCCTGAGCATCAAGACCGTAGAAGCTCACCGTTCGCAAATCATGAAGCGCCTGCAGATATTCGACGTGGCGGGCCTGGTGTTATTCGCCGTGCGCGAGCAGATCATCAGCCTGGACGACTAGGGGCGAACCCACCGGCAGATGCACGCGCAGGGCCTTGGGCAAGGCCTCGAAGTGCAGGTCGTCACCTTCCAGCGGCTCGCCATCCAGGTTGATGTACAAACCCTGCGCGACTTTGATATTCACCCACGGCAGACGCGCACGCACGAACATCGCGTCCAGCTCCCAACCGTTGCCCATCAGCTCGCGCAAGGTGCCGACCACTTCCTGGGGCGCCGGCAGGATGCTGACGTCCAGCAAGCCATCATCGGCCAATGCGCCAGGGCACAGCACATGCCCGCCGCCCGCCTGGCGACCGTTACCGATGCCCAGCGCCAGCAGCTCGCCCTTCCAGTGAAAATCCGGCCCGTCCAGCTCGGCATAGGCGGCCTTCAACTCGCTGAAGCGCGTCAGGCCGGTGAACAGGTAGGCGCCGCCGCCGAGGACTTTCTTCAAATCTTCGGAGGTATTGGCGGTGACCTGGCTGCCGAAGCCGCCGGTGGCCATATTCAGGAAAATTTGCCCGCCCACCTGACCGAGGTCGATTGCCCTCGCTGGCACGTCGAGCAACGCCAGGGCCTGAGCCGGCTCCAATGGCACACCGGCAGCCTTGGCAAAATCATTGGCGGTCCCAAGGGGCATCAGCACCAGGCTGGCATCGCCCTTGGCCTGGGCCATGGCCTCGGCCACATCGCGCAATGTACCGTCACCGCCACCGGCAATGATGTGGGTGTAACCACCCTCCAGGGCCTCCTTGACCAGGCGCTGGGCATCACCGCCCTCCCAGGTCACCCGCACCGCCAGCTCCCAACCTTGCTCGCGCCGGGCCAGCACGGCGCTGCGCACGTCCTCGTTGAGGGCTTGCTTGCCGTGGAGGATCAACAGTGCCTTGGGTGTGGTCATGGATGGCTTACTCCTGGATTCAAAGGTGCTTGAAGGATGTGGACCTTGGGCGACCGAAAAAAAGCCATGAATATTGAAAATTAATCCCGCGACTGGTTAGAAGTTATCCATCGCGCTGCACATCGACAGCTTGCCCTTGGGCGCAGGCTCCACAGCGACCCATTGCTTGGCGCCCGCCGGCAGTTCATGCAACTGGATCGAACAATTGGCATACATGGACGCCTGCACCATGTAATCCACCCCGGGCCGAGGCACGAAGGCCATGCTGGCGGAGCATTGCCGGGAATACTGCAATTGCCCCAGGTAATGAAAGGCGATCGGCTTGTTCGCCGGCACCACCAATTCCGACGACACCGCAGCCGCCCACGAATAAATCGGCCCAGGCATGCCCAGGCTTTCACCGTTGTGATCGGGGAAGCCCGCTTTCGTCGAGGCCATCACCCCGGCGCCCGGCACGTTCCAGTCCAGGCAGTCACGCCCGGGCACCGCGCGCACCAGACCATCGGTGATCAACCGCACGCGGGCGGTCTCGCCGGTCTGCGGTGCAACGTAGCCGGTGGACAGGGAGCGGATATTCGCCACTTGGCCGCAGCCGGTCAGCAGTACCAGCAACGCCACGGGAACCACACGTAAAAGGCTCATCAGCAGTCAACTCGCAGAGGAATAAAGGGCCGCTTACGGCTGACGGCAATTCTGGTTGACCGACAGCTCTGGCGCCGGCTCGTACTTCACCTGCTGCAAGCCATCGGCGCCCTGGAAGATGAAGTATTTGATCCGGCAGTCCTTGAACATCGGCGAATAACCCTCAGCCCGGAAGCCTTGGCCATCGACCTGCTTGGTCACCGCATTATTGCGGCTGACCACCGCCAGCACCTGGGCGTAACTCTGGCCCATCTTCACCCCCGGCTCGCCGGTGACCGTCATCGACGAGGCGCAACCGCCCAGCCCTGCCGCCGCCAATGCCAGCGCGACGCCGTACAGTCCATTGCGTAGATCGTTCATTCCTTGCTTCCTTTTAGTGATGGATCAGCGGCGGCCTTCGCACACTGGAGATTCGCCAATGCGGCCAAGCTTGCACAGGTCCAGATTATCCTTGCGGGTAAAGCCAGCGTCCTTCATGCAATAGAAGTGCTTCAGTTTCTCATCGATTGAGCCGCCGCCCGTGCCCGCCACATTGGCGTACCCGCACGCGAGCATGCTGCTCTTGACGCCTTCAACCGACACCCCGCTCTTTTGCCAATAGGTAAAATCAGGCGGCGGAGGTTGAAAGCCCCTGCCCGTGCAGCCGGTCGTTAACACCGCGCAAAAACTTAACAGCAGACACCGACTGAACATGGCGTTCTTCCTCATGGTTTAACTCGAACAAAGTGTGAGACACCATCGGGTGAATCCCGCCAGAAAGGCTGGCAGGCTGGTCCGCCATCGCCATAGCAGTTGTGCACGGTGTTTTCGCCGCCCAGCACCTTCAGCCACTCCCATACACGAACGCTTCCCTCCGGGATCGTACCGCCTGTGCCAGCGTTAAACCCTACGCCGGGTGTTCGCGCAACGGGGTCGAAATTATGATTCTGGTACTGCAGCGCCATCGCCTCGCGTTGCTCCTCAGAACTGAACGTTGAGCGGTTCTGCAATATCCCCAACAGCGAGTCAGCCTTTTGCACCCCGTAGGCTGCACCAAAGAAGTTCATCGACGTCTGACCCAGAACGCCAGCGTTGGCCGGATCACGGGCCAATGATTCCATCGCACTGCCGGTGGTCAGCGTGCCCCGGCTGTGCCCGTCGATATGCAACCCGCTCTGACCGAACTGGACCATGTAGTCCTTGGTTTGCACGGTGGCATTGGATAAACCCCAGAAGTCATTTTCAAGGTTTTTCTGATACGCCGCGATCATCAGCTCGGACGTGAAATTGTTGGCTTTCTCAAAGTGGATCAAATATTGCGGCCCGGTATCGGCGGTGCTGTGCTGGTTAGCATATTTAGCGGCACCATCGATGTCGTTGAAAATGCCGTTGTTAGCGATATGCACCTTGCCGTCTGGCCCTTTCTTGAGGTGCTGTTTCTCTTCGTCGCTCAACTCGCGACGTTCAACCTTGCCGTCTTTATCAATCAACGCCTTGCCATCCTTGTCCTTCAAGACCTCATACACCCGCGCCTTCTCGATAAAGATCTTGCGATACGCCTCATCCGCCAACAACGAGACCTGGTGATAGAACTCACGCTTGATCTCCTGCTCGGCCTCGACCTTGCGCCCCATTTCCGCCACATCCAGGCGCTCCACGGCGGCATGGGCGGCTTCGGTGTTGCGGTTCAGGTTGGCAATTGTCTGGTCGACGGTCATGCCGCCGACCACGCGCTGGCGCTCGGCGTTGGTGATCACCAGGGTACCGGCGCTGATCGCGCTGCGGGTGTCGGTGGATTCGGAGTCGGAATCCGAGCCATTGTTGAGGCTGTTGGCGAGCAGCGCCTTGGCCGTGCCCAGTTTGCCGTCGAGCATGTCCGAACTCAGGTCGACCCCTGACGTCTTGGCGCTGGCTTCGGAAAAGTTGTGGATGTCGGACACGGTCAGCGTACCGGTGGTCAGGCTGTTCTTGCCGTCGGCGATGGCCTTGTCGGAACTGGCGATCACACCGCCCTTGAGGTCGGTATTGCCGCGCACGTTGATGTCGAAACCACCGTCGCCGGCGCGGATGCCCGATTGCTCGATCACGCTGGCAAAGTTGGACTTCTGCTTGCTGTTGGTCGAGCTGAAGCTCGCCGTAGCGGCGCCGGCGCAGACCGGCGGGATGCAGATGCTGATACCGGCGCTCATGCTTTTCTGCTGGGACGCAAAGGTGCTGGTGTCTTGCAGACTCTCGACATTCAAGTCGCCGCCGACGTCAGCCTTGACCTTGTCACCCGACACCACGGCGCCGCGAATCGTGGTGTCCTTGCCGGAAATCAGGCTGACCTGATTGCCGGCCGTCAGGTGGGTATTGCTCCAGACCAGGTCGTTGCCATCGGCATTGCCACGGCTCTGGGACGCCGAGGCATTGAAGCTCAGGCCATTTTTCTCGCCGCCAAAGGAGATGCCGATGCCAATGCTGCCGCTGATGCTCTTGTTGGTGCTGTGCTGCTCCATGGTGTTCTGGGCGCCCACCAGCAGGATATTGCCGTCGGCTTTCAACAACGCATCGTTGCCCGCCGTGATCTGGCTGCCCTGCACCGTCAGGTCGTTGTTGCGTGTACCACCACTGGACACAATCGACACATCCCCACCCGCCGCAACGGTCGAGCCGGCCGCGGTGCTGCCATTTTGTTCGCTCTTGCTCGAACTCTGGTTGGTGCCCAGGGAAATACTCAGGTTGATCCCGCCCATGGCGGCCGGATCTTTCATCACCTGGGTGTGGGCATCATCGGCCGCCCAAGCGGTATTCAACGCCGCCAGGGTTTTCATGCGCTTGTCGTCGGTACGTTCGGCGGCCTTGTTCATGCGCTGGCCGGTTTGCACCGCATTCACGATCGGGTTGGTCAGGGTCAGGCTGACGCCCGTCTGCTTGAAGCGCTGCTCTGTCTGCATCGAGCTGAGGTTGCGCGCTTCGAGGATGTTGACCTCGGAGGCGTCGATCGACACATCCCCCTTGGGCGCGTTGACGTTGCTGCCCACCTGGCGGTACTCGCCACCCGCACTGACCAGCACATTGCCGTCAGTGGCGCCGATATTACTGGCGGCCGCCGTGCTCTGGCGCGAGCGCTCTTCATTGGTCTGACGCTGCGAGCCGATGGTGACGGCAATGGCGCCGCCGCTGAACATGCCGCTGGTTTTCACGTCCTTGCTGTGTTCTTCGCTGAGGTGCTCGGTGGCAGCCTGCACCTTGATGTCATTGCCTGCCGAAAGCAGCGTCCCCGAGGTCGAGACCACATTGCTGCCGGTAATCGCGATGTTGTTGCCGGCTTGCAGCACCGTCTGTTCACCACTCAGTGTCGCCGCCTGTGCGCTGGTCTGGCTCACCGTATCGCGGGTGGTGATGGTCTTTTTAGAGAACATGCCGTTGCTGCCGGTGACCTTGTGCGCTTCATCGGCGCTGTTGAAGCGCTCGCCGGCTTCCACGTTGATATCACGCGCGGCACTGACGACCACGGCACCGGCGTCACTGCCGACTTGCGCGCCGCGCACATTCACGTCACGCCCGGCACCCAGGCGAACATCGCCGGCGCCTTGCACGGCGCTCCCGACTTCATTGCGCCCGGCTTCCTTGCGCCAGTTGCTCCCGTCCCACTGGTTAGCCTGGGTATAGGACTCACTCACGGTGCTCAAGGTGATGTCGTTACCCGCCACCAACGCGGTATTGCCGCCAGCGCCCGTGTTTTTGACCTCCGCGCCTTGCAGGTTGATGTTGTTGCCGGCAGTGGCAAGCAGGTTGGCGGCAGGCGCCGAGACATAGAGCCCGGCCACGCGCGACAGGCCGGTGCGTGTGCCCTGATCGCTCTGGCTGTCGGTGGTGGTCGAACGCACATTCAGGTCATTGCCGGCACTCAGGGACAGGCGGTTGTTGGCGCTGATCAGGCCACCGATATTGTTGATGTCCTGGCTGGCACTGAGCGCCACCTCGTTGCCCTGGATCCGGCCACCGAGGTTATCGAGGTTCTGCACGCTGATGTTCACGCCGTCACGCCCGGACAGGCTGCCGGAGTTGACCAGGTCACCGCGCACATCGAGGTTCAACGTGCGCCCGGCCATCAATGCACCGGAGCCATCCACATCGCCCTCGCGGACCCGCACATACACCTGCGGCACCAGCACCTGGCGGACTTCGCCACTGGCCAGGGTGACGTCCTTGGCTACCAGCCAAACGATGTCGCTGGTCAACTGCGCCATTTGCTCGGCGGTCAGCGCCACGCCCGGAATCAGCTTCCACTGATCGGCCAGGGTTACGGCACTGTCGATCATGCCGCGATACTGCTCTTCGTCACTGGCATAGCCGTCGACAAAGCGCCGCCCGGTGAGTTGCGCCACTTGCTCGCGGATCAGCTTCTGCTCGTAGAAACCGTCGCCCAGGCGTTGCTGGGTCGCCGCCGGATCAAGGTTCAGGCGTTGCAGCATGTAGTCCGACGACAACCATTGGCGGTAATTGGCGAAACGCGGGTCGGTCTCCACCAGGTAGCCGGCGGTGCTGCCAGGGTTGGTGCGGAACAGGCTGCTGTTGGGCAGGTCCGGGTTGAAACCACCGGTACGAATCTGCTCCACCGCGCCGGCGGCATTCTGCTGGGTCAGCGCTTGCACCTGGCTGATCGGACTGACGGCGTAGGTTCTGCCAGCGCCGGAGAGATCACCCGTACCGACGGTGTTATCCGCGACCTTGGCCAGCACCAGTGCGCCGACCTGCGTACCCGTGCCATTGATGGCCGCGTACTCGCTGAACACGGTCGGTGTCAGCTTGATCTGCTGAATCAACGGTGCCGGCGTATACGCGGTAGTGCTGCGGCCCTGACGGTCGCGGCCCTTGCGCTGGATACGATAGAAGTTACTCAGCGTGCCGGTGTCGGTGGTGATGCGCTGGCCATCCACTTCGGTATTGATCACGCTGCCGACGTTGGCGTTCAGGGCCTGACCGGCAATGATCCGGCTCTTGTCGTTGATCACCTGGTCGGCGATCAGGGTGAGGTTGCCGCCGGCAAGCAGTTGCCCAGGGTCGGATTGGGTAATCCGCGTTTCTGTCACCTCGCGGGTGTAGTCATAGCGGTTCCAGCGGTCGTCATAGCCCTCCGGAGTGACCAGGTGCAGGACCTCATTGTTGTAGGTCGAGACCTGCTCTGGCGTGTAGCGATTGGTGGAGCCAGACAGCTGGAACTCCTGCAGCACATCACGGGATACCACCGTCTTCTCGGTAGCAAAGTGCTCGTTGGTATTGCGAATAACCTTGGCGTTCACATTCAGGCTGCCCAGCGCTTCAACGGTCGCACTGGCATTGTTCAATTCCTGCGCCTGGCCGCTGGCGTTGCCGTTGGCATCCAGGGTCGCGCCGATCGCCAAATCGCCGGCACTGAAGATCAGGCCGTGCTCGCGGTTGTTCACCGACTGGCTGGCAATATCCAGACGGTTGCGCGCCGCAACCGTCGCGGCGACGCCACCTTCCAGGGTGTTGTTCAGGGTCGTGGCGGCGATGGACAGGTGATCGCCGTAGATACGCCCGGTGCCCAGGTTGTTCAGCGTCGAGGTGTTGATCCGCGTGACCTCACCGTCGATCAACCCCCGGTTATCCAGTTGGCTGGCCGCATTGACTTCGACCTGGCGCGCGCTGATCAGACCGCTGGCGGTGTTGTCGAGGGTGCTGGCGTTCAGGCGCAGCAGGTCACCGGCCTGGAAGCTGCCTTGGTTGGTCAAGCGCCCGCCGGTCTCGACCGTCAGGCCGCCGTTGGCCTGGAACACGCCGCTGTTGATGAAGTCATTGGTCAGCCGAAACGTCAGGTCACCCAGACTCAAGGCCTTGCCGCTGCCGCTGTAACGGGCACTGTCGAGTAGCAGGGATTGCCCGCCAATCAGCGTGCCCGCCGTGTTACTCACCGTCTGGCGTTTCTGGGCCAGGTCACGGTCGGCCACGGTCAGCGCACTGCCGGCCGAAACGATGCCTTGCTCGTTATCCAGGGTGCCGCTGCCGGTGATGTTCAGTGCCGCGTCGGAGACGATCGAGCCGCTGCGGTTGGTAACGTCATCGGCGTCGATATTCACCGACTGCGCCTTGATGCCTTGGTTGGCGCCTTGGGTCGAGCTGTTATCGACACTGGCTGCCGTGAGCGCCAGATGGCCGTCGGCGCGCAACAGGCCGGCCTGGTTACTCAGGTGCTGGACGTCGACTTGCAAGGTTTTGGCACTGCCGATAAAACCCTGGTCGTTGAGCAGTTGCCCGGCGCGCACATTCACCGCAGCCTGGCCAAGAATGCCGCCGCTGGTGCCGGAATTGCGGTTGCTCAGCAACTGGCCGTGAGTGTCCAGGGTCAGGCCCGACTTGGCCTGTACGGTGCCGCCATCATTGTTCAATACGCCGCTGTTGACCGTCAGCGTATCGCTGGCGTTGAGCGTGCCCTGAGCGTTGTCCAACTGCTGACCCTGGGTGTCGATCAGCAACTGCGCGCCGGTGATCACGCCGCCTTGGTTGTTCAAGCCCAGGGCGTTGAGGGTCAGCGCCTTGGCGGCTTCAAGACGGCCGCCCTGATTGTCGAGGCGTTGCCCGCGACTGTTGAGGATCAGCCCGGCGTCCACCGAACCCAGGGTGCCGCCCTGGTTGAGAATACTGTCGGCATTGACCGTCAGCGTCTTTGTGGCCGCGACGGTGCCTTGGGCGTTGTTCAACTGCCCGGCGTCAACGTCCAGCGCACCGCCGGCGGTGATCTGCCCGTTACGGTTATCGAGGCTGCCGCCGTTGAGGGACAGCTGCGCGGCGGTGACCAGTTTGCCGCGCTGATTGTCCAGGCGCTCGCGGGCGCTGACGTGCAAGTCGCCCTGCCCGCCGGATTGCACCAGGCCCCCCTGGTTGCCCAGCGTGTCGGCACTGACGTCAAGGCGGCCACCGCTGGCGAGGGTGCCGTTGCTGTTGTCGAGACCGTGCGCGACGGTGATGCGCATGCCCGCGCTGCTGGTCTGCACCCATTTGCCGCCGACGTTGGACAGGTCCACCGCGGTGGCGGTGATCTGTGCCGCGCCCACCTGCGCAGCATCGCTGAGCAAGGTTTGGTTGGCATTGGCGGTCAGGGCTTGGCTTGCGGTGACGCGACTGCGGCGCACATCGAGGTTGCCGGCAGTGCTGGTCAACGCCACGCTCTGGGCCGAGGTCTGGCTGTCGCTGAGGTCGACCGCTGCGGCGGTGGCGCTCAAGTGTTGTGCCGCGAGGTTTTGGCCTTTAGCCGTCAAGGTGCCGGCCGAGGTCAAGGTCAGCGAGCCGCTGCTGCCCAGCTTGCCGGTGCTGTCAACGCCAGCGGCCAGTGCGGAACCTGCCTGGCTGCGAATCGCCGACTGCGCGCCGGTGGTCGTCAGGCGCGCATTGCCCTGGGCGGACGCAATACCCTTGTTGTCGATATCCCCGGCAGAGCTCAATGCCAGGTCGCCTTGGGCAAAGAGCGTACCGCTGTTATCGATGCCCTTGGCGGCCTCGGCGGTCAACTGCGTGGCGCTGCTGATCCGGCCGCTGTTTTCGATGCGGCCGTCACTGCCAATCACCACCTCGCCGGCACTGGCGCCGATCTGCCCGGCGTTGCGCACGCCGACGCCAGCACCGTTGCCCACCAGGGTGATCTTGCCGGCATACATGCCGCCCAACTGCGCCACATCGATGCCGACGGCAGGAACGCCTGCCTGATTTTTATCGCTGGCGCCCGCCTTGATGCTCAAGTCCTTCGCCCAGATCCCAGCGTTGACTTCAACCGTACGCGCGATGATCTCGGTGTAGTCGGCGCGGGTGCTGTCCATGCCAGCCCCGCCGATGCTGACCTTGCCGCCGGAGACTTGATAGCCGCTGATCAGGCCGTTCTCGAACTGGGCGCGGCCCGTGGTCAGTGTCGCCCGGTCGGCGTTGATAAAGCCGCAGCCATCGCAGGCAATGCCCGACGGGTTGGCAATCACCACCTGGGCCTTGGAGCCTGCCACTTCGACAAACCCGCGCAATTGGCTCGGGTTGCTGGAATTGACCTCGTTGAGAATCACCCGTGCACTGCCGTTGGCCAGCGCCCGGTTGCCTTCGATCCAGCCGCCCAGTTGGGTCTGGCTGTTGGTCGCACCGTTGTTGAGGATCACGCCGCGCTTGTCCACATCGAACTGCGTATAGGTATTGCGCGACACGCCCGCCCCGCTCGGCGCGGTGATATCCACCACGGGCGCGCCGTTGCCGGCGGCGCCGATCGTCGGGCGCTGACCGGCCGGCGCAGAACCGTCGACCACCACCTGGGCGTGCGCCGGCATCACCAGTGCGACCCAGCCCATCCCCACCATCAGCGCAAACCGCAGCGGTGTCAGGGTCACCACGGCGGTGCCGGGCTGGGACACGGCGCTCGTGGTGCCGGGTGCCTTGCACGCACTCTTGACGTTCTCGGCCACCACCATCATCAGGCCGCGAGCCTTGTTGAATACAATTCGATATAGATGCTTATTCATGCAGGTCCTTTGCGCGGTGGCTGATCAGAGCGCGTCGCTGGGTAACGGGTGAGTGGCGAACCAGGCTTGCGCCTCCAGGTCCAGGACGGCGATACCCTGGAAATTCATGACGCGCATACCGCGCTCATCGCCTCGGTGGTACAGCGAACGGCAAATACGATTGGCCCACAGGCGCCGACGTAACAAGCTCATGACGCGCGGCGTGTGGCCAAACGGCGCGACCCAGTCGCTGACCCACATGCGTTCGCCGCTGTTCCAGTCTTCCTGCGGCAGGCACACCGCCGGCTCGCGCAAATAACGCGCTTCGGCCTCGGCACTGAGGTTCAGCCACGACAGGAAAAACACCGGCCGCCCGTCTTCGCTGATCAAGATGAACTGGCGCAGCTTGATGGCCGGCAATAACAGGGTCGACAGGCTGTGCAACGGCGCATCCCGGTGCGCGGTCGAGTGCATCCACAGCCAGACCGCCGAGCCCAGTACCTGGGCTTCATCGATGGGGCTGTCGGCCTGTTCCGGGGCCAGCACTTGCAGGGTGTCGTGGCGCATGGGGTTCTCCTTCAAAATGACCAGTTGGCGCTGAAGCCACTGGTCACGTCGGCCGTCTGGAAGCCCTTGGGTTTTTCCAGGGGTTTGCCGGTGTAGAGGTCATAGGAAAACTGCTTGTAGCCGCCGCGCAGGCCCACCACCGCACCCGCCAGGCGTCGGCCCGAAAGGTACTGGGTCGAATGCCCGCCGACTTCGCCGTAGTCCACCCCCAGGTACAGTTCCTGACCGGTGTTGGCCAGGCTCAGGCCCAGGTCGTTGCTGAACGTCCAGCCGCGCTCGGCGGACAGAATCTGCTCGCCATCGAAGCCGCGCACGGTGTAGCGCCCGCCAATCGAAAAACGGTCCTGGGGGATCAGCGGCGTGCGGTTCCATTGCCCGCGCCAGCCGGCGATGTAGCGCAGCCGCTGCTCGCCGAGGGTGAACGGCAGTTGCAATTGCGCGTTGGCGGAAATCACCTGCGAGCGCGAGGTGCCTTCGCCGTTCTCTTCCTCGGGGGCGCGCAGTGCATCACGGGCACCGGTGCCACGGCGATAGCCCACGCCAAGGTCGAGGGTGCTGGCGCCGATAAACTCACGGTGATTGATCCCGGCCTGCCAGCCGGCCATGCGCCGGCGCTGCAGTTCAATTTCGGTGTCTTCGATGTAGTTGCTGGAGGTACGGCTCCACCCGCCGACAGACACGGTGGTCTTGCGCACGGCATCGCGATAGATCACCCGCGACAGCTGGATTTCGTTGGTACGGCTGCGGCCACTGTAGGAATACGCCTGGTTAATCCCGGCAATCGTCTGGTGGTAGTCGTACTCGCTGGAGGTCAGGCTCAGTTGCCAATAATCGTAGGGCACCGAGTAATGCACGGTGTGGCCCTTGGAACCGCGGTCGCCACTCTGGCCGCCGCCCAGGTCGTGGTTGAAGCTGATGTAAAACAGATCGTTGAGGGTCGCCAGGTTATCCAGCGACAGGGCAACGTTGCCCTGATACTTGCCGGTCTGCTTGCTGCCGGAATCGTCCACCGACAGGCTGACCCGCACCGGCACCGCCTGCTTCCAGGCGATGACCACGTCGCTTTCCCCAGGCTGTGCGTTCTCGCCCTCGGCCGGGGTGATCTGCACATCCGCTTCGGCGGTGGGCACGCGCTTGAAGTTCTCCAGCGCCTGCTCGATGTCGCGCAGGTTCAGCACGTCACCGGCGGACGCGGGCATGGCGTTCCAATAGTGGGCGCGTGCGGAGGTGCCTTCGGCAAAACGGATGTGCTTGATGCGGCCCGGCACCAACACCAGCGACAAGGTGCCTTGGTTCAAATCCTGGGCTTGGGCCAGCACGCGGGTGGTGATGAAGCCCTTGGCGATAATCGCGTTCTGGATGCGTTTCATCGTCAGGTTGATGCCGGCGGCGCCGACGCAACGTCCTTGCACCGGATCATCGGACGGGTTGGCGGCGCGCAGGGCCCACTGGAAGTCTTCGGCCTGATCGCCACTGAGCACTATGCGGTCGATCTTGAAGCAGGGCGCTTCATTGCGCGGCAAGCGCAGGCCACCGGCGTTGTCTTGTGGCGCTTGCAGGCGCACGTCGGGCGAAGGCTCCAACTGCTCGCGCTGGGCGCGCTCACGCTGTTGCTGCAACAGCAATTGTTGCGCAGGTGCCTGGGGCTCAGCCGCCAGCGCCGCATAACTGGTTAGAAAACCAACAAGGGAGCAGGTCGCGACGCAAGACTGCAGCAAAACAGAGGGTTTTGTTCGAGGTAGAGCGTCGACAGACATTTCGCATCCTTGTGAATGAAACTTCCTACATGCGCAGGTTGGTCATCACAAAGACGTAAAAGTGCCATGGAGAAACATGGCACTGTGACACATTCGACACAATCAGCCGCAGCCGACACCCAGGAACTTCAAGCCAGAAGGCTCTAGCTCAAGGGATAGAGAGGTTTTGCACGGTATACACAGTGCAATCAGCTTTTGTGTAATTTACTCATCAACTGCGCCTCAGCCTGGGTCAAACCACACGACTGGGTCAGTTCATCCACGGTAGCGCCCATGCCCACCAGCTTCGCCGCCTGGGCAAATGACAGGCTGGAAGGGTCACGCTGCTCGATCTGCGCCAGCTTGTCCGGCAACGGCGCAAGAATGGCGCGCAGTTCATGCACCTCATCCCCGACCTTCACCGCCGTCTGCTGGAAGTGATCAACCCGCTTGACCAGCTCCAGCACACGCCGATCACGCACCGCATCACGCTCGGCCTGCTGCAACGCCAATTCGCGCTGCTGGCGCATATAGCGCAGCAGAAAACCCAGGGTCCCGGCCCACAACAGGGCCAGGACAATCACCGCGACCTCAAGGAACAATCAGATGCTCTCCAGTTCCGACCATTCTTCTTCGCTCATCATTTTGTCCAGCTCAACCAGAATCAACAGTTCGTTGTTCTTGTTGCACACGCCCTGGATGAACTTGGCGGATTCCTCGTTACCCACGTTCGGCGCGGTTTCCACTTCCGATTGGCGCAGGTAAACCACTTCCGCGACGCTGTCGACCATGATCCCGACCACTTGCTTGTCGGCTTCGATGATGACGATACGGGTGTTGTCGCTGACTTCAACCGTGTCCAGGCCAAACCGCTGGCGGGTGTCGATCACCGTCACCACGTTGCCGCGCAGGTTGATGATACCCAGCACGTAGCTTGGCGCACCGGGAACCGGGGCGATCTCGGTGTAGCGCAGCACTTCCTGCACGCGCATCACGTTAATGCCGTAGGTTTCGTTGTCCAGTTTGAAGGTAACCCATTGCAGGATCGGATCATCCAAACCTTGTGCGGACGCTGACTTGTTCATATCTCTGACCCCTTCAAATGCCGATGTAGGCGGCGTGTGTACGTCTTTTGGCCGCACGCGCGTGCGGCCCTTATTGTCCAATCAACTGCGTTTGTTCAGCGGCATCGCTTTAACGGCACCACTGGCGATCAACTCGGCCAGTTCGGCGACATCCAGCAATGCGCACATGTGTTCGATCACGGTGCCTGCCAGCCAAGGCCGCTGGCCCCGGTGGCTGCGCCATTTGATTTCATTCGGGTCCAGGCGCAGCGAGCGGCTGACTTGATGCACCGCCAGCCCCCACTCGTAGCCCTGCACCGAAATCACGTATTGCAAGCCTTGGCGAAAATCATCGCGGTAGCGATCGGGCATCACCCAGCGCGCGGTGTCCAGCACCTTGAGGTTACCGGCCTGGCTCGGCAGGATACCGAGGAACCACTCCGGCTGCCCGAACAGTGGGGTCAACTCCTGGCCTTCCAGGGAATAGATCGAGCCCAGGCACACCAGCGGCACCGCGAGGGTCAACCCGGCGACGTCGAACAGCAAACATTCGAACGGCTCGGCAGCCCAGGCCGGCCGGTCATCGCCGCTCACCGGAGGTGGCGTGATGCTCGGTGGCATGTGCACTTCCACGACCGGCTCGACCACCGCAGGTGCAACAGGCATGACCACCGGAACGGCCACCGGCACAATCACCGGCGCGACATGTGCATCGCGGGCCTGTTCTTCCAGGACAGCCAACTGGAACTCATCCAGGCTGCTCGAGGACGGCACTTCGACCGCAGGCTCCAGCACCAGGATCGGTTCCGACAATTCTTCGGCGGTCGCGTCCTGCAGCAAGGCATCCAGGTAGGATTCCAGTGCCAGTTGCGGCCGGGTCTTGACCTTGAGTTCGACGGGACGATTCATCATCAAGCTACCTGTGCCACGAGCTGCTGGGACAGCAGGTGCTTGAGCAACGCTCGGTAAGCCAGCACGCCACGGCTTTTACCGTCGAACTGCGACGGCGTGAGGCCGGCACGGCTGGCATCGCGCAGACGCGTGTCCACCGGGATATAGCCATTCCAGATGGTCTCCGGGTAGGCGTCGCGCAGTACGCGCAAGGTACCGAGGGAGGCCTGGGTACGGCGGTCGAACAGGGTCGGCACGATGCTGTAGGGCAGCGCCTGTTTGCGCGAGCGGTTGATCATTGCCAAGGTGCTGACCATACGTTCCAGGCCCTTGACCGCCAGGTGCTCGGTCTGCACCGGGATCACCAGTTGCTGGCTGGCCGCCAAGGCGTTGACCATCAGCACGCCGAGCAGTGGCGGGCTGTCGATGATCGCGTAGTCAAAGTCCTGCCACAGCTGCGCCAGGGTCTTGGCGATCACCAAGCCCAGGCCGCTCTGGCCCGGCGACTGGCGCTCAAGGGTGGCCAGTGCGGTGCTGGACGGCAGCAGGGAAATACTGTCGTTGCTGGTAGGCAACAGCAATTGCCCCGGCAGGTCGGCCGGTACGTTGCCTTTGTGCAGGAACAAGTCGTAGTTGCTGTGCTCCAGCGCATCCGGATCGTAGCCGAAATAGCTGGTCATCGAGCCGTGGGGGTCGAGGTCGACCACGACCACACGCTTGCCCGCCTCGGCCAGCAAGCCGGCTAAAGCGATGGAGGTGGTGGTCTTGCCGACTCCACCTTTTTGATTGGCAACTGCCCAGACTCTCATTCGGATGGTTCCTCCCGGTGGGCACGCGCGCGACCGAGACATTGCATAGGGTTATTGAGCCGGTGACGGAGAATTGACGGCACTCTGCCGAACCGGCGGCTTTGCAGGGGCCGGTGCAGTTTGTGTGCCAGCGCGCTTCAAGGCCGCGTCCGGTGTTGCATTAGCCGTACCGGTGCCGGTCAGGCTACGGCGCACATCCAGGTTGCGTGACACCACCAACACCACCCGACGATTGCGCGCGCGGCCTTCAAGCGTGGCGTTATTGGCCACCGGCTGGAACTCGCCATACCCCACCGACGCCAGGCGCCCAGGGTTCACGCCCTGCATCGCAAGCATGCGCACGATGCTCGCGGCACGGGCCGAGGACAGCTCCCAGTTGGTCGGGTACTGCGCGGTACTGATCGGCACATTGTCGGTAAAGCCTTCAACGTGGATCGGGTTTTCAAACGGTTTGAGGATCGCCGCCACCTTGTCGATGATGGTGAATGCCTGGTCGCTGGGCAACGCATCGGCACTGGCGAACAGCAGGCTGGAATTGAGCTCGATCTCGACCCACAACTCATTGCCGCGCACGGTCATCTGGTTGGAGCTGATCAGGTCGCCGAACGCGGCGCTGATATCGTCGGCAATGCTTTTCAGCGGGTCGCTGGTACCGCCCACGCCGGCAGCGGTTTCGTCGCTGTCGTTGACCAGCGGCTTGGCCGGGGTCACGGTCTTGGGCCGCTCTTCACCAATCGGGATCGGCTTGAGCGAACGGTCGGTGTCATTGAACACGCCGATCAACGCCTGGGAAATGACTTTGTACTTGCCTTCGTTGATCGACGAGATGGAGTACATCACCACGAAAAAGGCGAACAGCAAGGTGATGAAGTCCGCATAGGACACCAGCCACCGTTCGTGGTTGACGTGTTCTTCAGGCTCGCGACGGCGACGGCTCACAGGCGATTACCTCCGCAAAACAAATCAACTGTAGGAGCGAGCTTGCTCGCGAAAAACCCGAGAAC
>NZ_JAFLXD010000066.1:0-23522 GCF_019891415.1 Pseudomonas sp. SH10-3B
ATAGTCCTGCACCGCTACCAGTTTTACTTGCTCTGTGTACTTACCCATGACACCCCCAAAGGTTGTGTCCAATCTTTGGGGGTCAGTTCAGGGCGTGGGAACGATCAAGAGGGTCATCCGAGGAGAGTCAGATCAGCCCGAACAACAGCGGCGGCATGGCGACGAATTCCGCCAGGTTTGGAATCGCCCAGCTTTGCAGGAGTTGGATCGCGATGAAGGCGAAAATCGGCGAGATATCCAGGCCACCCAGGTTGGGGATCCAGCGACGGAACGGTGCCAACACCGGCTCAGTGATCTGCGACACCAGCTCGGCGCCTGGGCTGCGGCTACCCGGTGCGACCCAGGAGAGGATCACACTGATGATCATCGACCAGAAAATGATCTTCAAAAACAACGAGAAGATCCCGATCAGTGCCCACGGCAGCAACAGCAGGGTCTTGGGCAGGTAGCCCTTGAGCATCAGGATGACTGCGAACAGCAGGATCTGCAGCAGCAGCGCCAGTACCAGCGAAGACATGTCCAGGCCGAACATGCTCGGGATCACCCGGCGCAGTGGCTTGAGCAGCGGTTGCGTGGCCTTCACCACGAATTGGCACAGCGGGTTGTAGAAGTTCGCCCGCACCAGTTGCAGGATAAAGCGCATCAGCACGATCAGCAGGTACAGGCTGCCCAGCGTCTGGATGATGAAGATGACAGCGTCATTGAGTCCGAGCATCATTTATTCCTTTGTAAGGGACGACTATTGGCCCAGTTGTTCGGCCAGTTCAGCCGAACGGTGCGCAGCGGCGCCGAGAGCCTTTTCCACCAGGGCTTCAAAGCCCCCGGCCTGGAACGATTCGATGGCCGCTTGGGTGGTGCCGCCCGGGGAGGTTACGCGGCGACGCAACTCAGCGGCGTCCACATCACTGGCCACGGCCATCTGCGCAGCGCCCAGGGCGGTCTGCTCGGCCAGTTGCTCGGCGACTTCGTGTGGCAGGCCCAGTTTCACCCCGGCAGCGGTCATGGCTTCGATCAGCAGGAAGAAGTACGCCGGGCCGCTGCCGGAAACGGCGGTGACCGCGTCCAGTTGCTGCTCCTGTTCCAGCCACAGGGCGATGCCCACGGCGGACAGCAGTTCCTGGGCCTGGTCACGTTGCTCGGCGCTCACTTCGTGGGTGGCGTACAAACCGCTCACGCCCTTGCGCAGCAGGGCCGGGGTGTTGGGCATGCAGCGCACGATCGGTTGCGCGCCGAGCCAGTTGTTCATGCTCGCGCAGGTGATGCCTGCGGCGATTGACACCACCAGTTGGTGTGGCTGCAGGCTCGGGCGCAGGCTTTCGCACACGGCCTTCATGGCCTGGGGCTTGACCGCCAGGACGATCACATCGACACCCTGGATGGCCTCGGCGTTATCGGCGAAGGTTTCGATACCGTGCTCGGCGCTGACGCGGGCACGGGTGTCGGCGCCCGGGTCGCTGGCGCGGATCTGCGCGGCGTCCAGGCCCTTGGCCCGCAGGCCACCGATCAGGCTGGCCGCCATGTTTCCGGCGCCGATAAAGGCAATACGCGTGTTGCTCATGACAGGTCCTTATTCAGAGGGAAGTCAGCCCTTGGAGGGCTGGCCGTAGTCGCGGGCGCCAAACAGGGCGGTACCGATCCGCACCCAGGTAGCGCCTTGGGCGATGGCCGACTCAAGGTCGTGGCTCATGCCCATGGAAAGTGTGTCGAGCGGCAGGTTCAGGCTGTTTTGCAGGTCGCGCACGCTGGCGAACGCTGCGTCTTGTTCGGCCCGATCTTCCGTCGGCTCGGGAATTGCCATCAAGCCCCGTAGCTTCAGGCGCGGCAGGGCGCTGATCGCGTTGGCCAGGGCCGGCAGGTCGGCAGGCGTACAACCGGACTTGCTGGCCTCGCCACTGACATTGACCTGGATGCAGATATTCAACGCTGGCAGGTCGGCCGGACGTTGTTCGGACAGGCGTTGTGCAATTTTGAGGCGGTCCACGGAATGCACCCAAGCGAAATTCTCGGCGATCGCGCGAGTCTTGTTCGATTGAATGGGGCCGATGAAGTGCCAACTCAAGGGCAGGTCGGTTAATTCGGCCTGTTTGCTCAGGGCCTCCTGCAGATAGTTTTCACCAAACTCGTGCATCCCGGCGGCATAGGCTTCGCGCAGGGCTTGCGCGGGTTTGGTCTTGCTCACGGCCAGCAGGTGGATGCTGTTTGCGTCACGTTGCACGGCGTCGGCTGCGGCGCGGATGCGCTGGCTAACCAGGCCGATGTTGTCTGCTATCGTCGACATTCAAGATGCGCCCGTGGATATGGAGTCCGCGGCATTCTACTGGAAATGGAAAGCCCTATGGATATCACTGAATTGCTGGTGGCCAGCGTGCATCGGGGCGCCTCCGACCTGCATCTGTCGGCCGGTGTGGCACCCATGCTGCGGATCGATGGAGAGGTCTGGCCGCTGGATTGGCCGGCGCTTTCACCCGCGCAAGTGGCGGATTTATTGAGTCCGCTGCTCAGCAGCCACCAACAAAAGGATTTCGAAACATCTCTCGAAACGGATTTTGCCTTCGAACTGCCCGGCGTGTCGCGGTTCCGGGTGAATGTGTTCCAGCAGGATCGCGGCATGGGCGCGGTGTTTCGCACCATTGCGGCCGAGGTCCAGAGCCTGGAAAGCCTCGGGTTGGGAGAAGTGTTCCGGCGTATCGCCCAGCTACCGCGCGGCCTGGTGCTGGTGACGGGGCCTACCGGCAGCGGTAAATCCACCACCCTGGCGGCGATGATCGATTACCTCAATCAGCATCGGCGCCAGCACATCCTCACGCTGGAAGACCCCATCGAATTTATCCACACGCCAAAAATCGCGCTGATCAACCAGCGTCAGGTCCACCGCGATACCCATAGCTTTTCTACCGCGCTGCGTTCGGCGTTACGGGAAGACCCGGATGTGATCCTAGTGGGCGAGTTGCGCGACTTGGAAACCATCCGCCTGGCCCTGACCGCGGCTGAGACCGGGCACCTGGTGTTTGGCACCCTGCACACCACCTCTGCGGCAAAGACCGTGGACCGGCTGGTGGACGTGTTCCCGGCGGGGGAAAAGGCCATGGTCCGCTCAATGCTGTCCGAGTCGTTGCAGGCGGTGGTGTCCCAGGTACTGGTCAAGAAGATCGGCGGCGGGCGGGTGGCGGCCCATGAAATCATGTTGGGCACCCCGGCCATTCGTAACTTGATCCGCGAAGACAAGGTGGCGCAGATGGTCTCAGCGATTCAGACCGGTGGGGCGCTGGGCATGAAGACGCTGGATATGAGCTTGAAGGCGTTGGTCACGGAGGGCGTGATCAGCCGTGAAGAGGCACGGGAGAAGGCGAGGGTGCCTGGGGATATATAAGCACGTCTAAATGTGGGAGGGGGCTTGCCCCCGATAGCAGTGGGTCAGGTACAGATAAGCTGACTGATCCACCGCTATCGGGAGCAAGCCCCCTCCCACATTGACTACTGCATTCCAGCTTCAGATCAGCGTTGTACTACCCGCAACGTGTTCTGCTCTTTCGGCAGGACCCGCTTGGCAATCACGTAGTTCTTGTCCCAGAACGGCTTTTTCAGCGTGTCGATGCTGACAGCCTTGCCACGACGCGGTGCGTGGATAAAACGGTCATTGCCCAGGTAAATGGCAACGTGGTTCACCTGGCGACTCTTCAGTTTGAAGAACAGCAGGTCACCCGGTTTCAGGTCCTTGCGCTCAACCTTCTGCCCGTGGCCGGCGGCCATGGCGTTGGAGGTGCGCGGCAGATCCACGGCGGCTACGTCGTTAAACGCATATTTCACCAGGCCGCTGCAGTCGAACCCTTTACTTGGGCTGCTGCCGCCCCAACGATAAGGCGTACCGAGCACGTTTACGGCGCGGCTGAGGACGGTGCTGCTCTGCTTGGTGTTGACTGCCACCAGGCCCGGAACTGCTTTGCCGTGGGCCTTGCTCAGTTGAGTCGGGCGGCTGACGGTCGGCTTTGCCGATTTGGCAGTGCTTGGCGTGCTGTGGACTTTAGGGGTGAAACCGTTGACGTTTGGAAGTCGTTGCTCACGATTGGTGGCGTGGGCGGCCAGTGGCATTAATAGGCAAATGGTTAGCCATGTCTTGAAAAATGGTCGCATTAGGCGTGGCTCTTATGGGTTTGCGCGCAACTTTATAACAGCTTTTTGTGTCGTTCTCAGGCCGTTTGTCGACTGAACCTTGGGGTCAAACTCAGGAAAAACGCGACGATTCGCCGCGATTGTCCTACACAAGTCAGGTGGCATAAGGCTTTCAGGGGAGGGAAGATACCATTTGCCGTACGTCGGGCGCCTGTAAAAAAGTCACAAAGAAAGTGAAAAAATTTATCTATTGAAGCAAATGAGGTACTCCATGAACACCTATCAACAGGTTGGTCCGCAGCAAGACACTCACAGCAAGGTGATCGGTTACCTGCTGTGGATTTTCGGGTTTACCGGGGCCCATCGCTTCTATTACGGCAAGCCCGTGACCGGCACGATCTGGTTTTTCACCCTGGGTTTGCTTGGAATCGGCTGGCTGATCGACCTCTTCCTCATCCCGGCCATGGACCGTGAAGCGGACCTGCGTTTTACCGCTGGCCCTATCGAATACAACGTGGCGTGGATTCTGTTGGCGTTTCTGGGGGTGTTCGGCGTGCACCGCATGTACCAGGGCAAATGGATCACCGGGCTGATCTACCTGCTGACCGGTGGTTTGTTCCTGGTGGGGGTGCTGTATGACTTCTGGACCTTGAATACCCAGGTTTCGATCCGCAATGCCGAGCGCAACGGCGGCCGCTAGATCATCAATAACCTGTAGGAGCGAGCTTGCTCGCGAAGAACGAATAGACAATGCGGGCTACCTGATAGCGCTGCGTTATCGTTAACGTTCTTCGCGAGCAAGCTCGCTCCTACAGTTTTTAGTGGCTCAAGCCTGGTAGCTGATGCGTCCATCCACCAAGGTGTAGCGCACCGTCGCCGGCAGGCTATGGCCGATGAACGGGCAGTTCTCACCCTTGGATAGCCAGTGTTCCCCAGCAATTGTGGAGCTGGCCGGGTCAAACAGGACCAGGTCCGCTGCCGCACCTACCGCCAGTTTCCCCGCCGGCAGGCGCAAGGCCTCGGCCGGGCCGCTGCTCAGGCGTGCCAGCAGCGTCGGCAAGTCGAGCAAACCGTCTTCCACCAGCGTCATCGCCAGTGGCAGTAACAGCTCCACGCTGCTGATGCCCGGCTCTGTCGCGCCAAACGGTGCCAGCTTGGCATCCCGCTCGTGGGGCTGGTGATGGCTGGAAATCGCCGAGACCACGCCCGACTTCACTGCCGCCCGCAAACCGTCACGGTCGGCCAGTGTGCGCAGCGGCGGCTGCACGTGGTACAGGCTGGAGAAGTCGATCAGTGCCTCATCCGTCAGGATCAGTTGATACAACGCCACATCCGCCGTCACCGGCAAGCCACGGGCCTGGGCCTGGGCGATCAGGGCCACGCCGCGGGCGCTGGTCAGCTGGCTGAAGTGTGCACGCACGCCACTTTGCTCAACCAGCAGCAGGTCGCGGGCCAGGGCCACGGTTTCGGCGGTTTCCGGGATGCCCGGCAAGCCGAGGAAGCTGGCGACGGCGCCTTCATGGGCCAGGCCACCTTCCGCCAGGTCGCGGTCCTGGGAGTGGAAGATCACTGTCAGGTCGAAGGTCGCTGCGTATTCCAGGGCGCGGCACAGGGTGCGGGTGCTGCGAAAGCTCTCCAGGCCGTTGCCGAAGGCCACGCAACCGGCGTCGCGCAGGGCGATCAGCTCGGCGAGTTGTTCGCCTTCCAGGCCTTTGCTCAGGGCGCCGATGGGAAACACTTTGCAGTTGCCGGCTTCACGGGCGCGGTCGAGGATCAGCTCGGTCACGGCCGAGGTGTCCAGCACCGGCTTGGTGTGCGGCGGGCAGCACAGGCTGGTGACGCCACCGGCCGCAGCGGCGCGGGTTTCGCTGGCGATGCTGCCTTTGCGGCTGTAACCCGGTTCGCGCAGCGCGACGTTCAGGTCCACCAGTCCAGGTGCGGCCACCAGGCCTTTGGCATCAATGGTCTCACTGGGGCTGAAATTGCTGGGTGCGGCGCCGATGGCGATGATCTTGCCGGCTTCCAGATGCAGATCGGTAACGTGATCCAGGCCACTGGCCGGATCGATGACTCGGGCGCCGAGAATGCTGAGCTTCACTGGGCCTTCTCCTGCTCGAATTGACGTTGCGCGGTTTGCCCGCTCATGGCCATGGACAACACCGCCATGCGCACGGCGATGCCATACGTGACCTGGTTGAGAATCACCGACTGGTTACCGTCGGCCACCGCCGACTCAATCTCCACGCCTCGGTTGATCGGTCCCGGGTGCATCACGATGGCATCCGGCTTGGCGCCGGCCAGGCGTGCGGTGGTCAGGCCGAACAGGCGGTAGAACTCGCCTTCGCTCGGCAGCAGGCCACCCGACATGCGTTCGCGCTGCAGGCGCAGCATGATCACTACGTCCACATCCTTGAGGCCTTCGGTCATGTCGGTGTAGACCTTCACGCCGTATTGCTCGATGCCGATGGGCAGCAGGGTTTTCGGTGCGATCACGCGGATGTCCGGGCAACCCAGGGTTTTCAGGGCCAGCATGTTCGAGCGTGCTACCCGCGAATGCAGGATGTCGCCGACGATGGCCACCGAGAGGTTTTCAAAGCTGCCCTTGTGCCGACGAATGGTGAGCATGTCGAGCATGCCCTGGGTCGGGTGGGCGTGACGGCCGTCGCCGCCGTTGATGATCGCCACCTGCGGACACACGTGTTCGGCAATGAAGTGCGCGGCACCGGAGTCGCCGTGGCGCACCACGAACATGTCGGCGGCCATCGCTTCCAGGTTGCGCAGGGTGTCGAGCAGGGTCTCGCCCTTGCTGGCCGACGAGGTGGACACGTTCAGCGTGATCACGTCGGCCGACAACCGTTGGGCCGCCAGTTCAAAGGTGGTACGGGTGCGGGTGGAGTTCTCGAAGAACACGTTGCAGATGGTCTTGCCGCGCAGCAGCGGGACTTTCTTCACCGCCCGGCCGCCAACTTCGAGGAATGAGTCGGCGGTGTCGAGGATTTCGGTGAGCAGTTCGCGGGGCAAACCGTCGAGGGACAAGAAATGTTGCAACTGGCCCTGAGCATTGAGCTGCAGCGGGCGCTTGGCATCTAGAGGCGTCATCGCGGGGACTCTTTACAAGGCGGTTTAAAGGGCAAGGTCTTGCAGTTCGAGTTCGAGCGGCGTGGGACCGGACAATTTTACTCGCTGGCTAGCCTCAAGGGACAGCGTGGCGCCAACCACGTCCGGGCTGATAGGCAGTTCGCCTGCCTCCAGGTCCAGCAGGCAGACCAGGGTGATGCTGGCCGGGCGCCCGTAATCGAACAATTCATTCATCGCGGCACGGATGGTTCGGCCGCTCATCAGCACGTCGTCGATCAGCACCAGGTGCTGGCCTTCAATCTCGAACGGCAGGGCGGAAGGACGCACTTGTGGGTGCAGGCCGTTCTGGCTGAAGTCGTCGCGGTAGAAGGACACGTCCAGGGTACCCAAGGGGGCGTCGCTGCCCAGTTCGTCCAGCAACGCTTGGGCGACCCACACACCGCCGGTGCGAATCCCGATAAAGCGCGGTTCGCTGATGGCACGGTGTTCCAGGTGCGTCTTGAGGCTTACCGCCATCTGGCGGATCAGTTCGGCGGGGTTCGGCAGGCTCATGGTGGCTCCTTCAAGGCAGGCGATAGTGTGTAGGAGCGAGCTTGCTCGCGAAGAACTCACAGGCACCGTGTTCATCCAGGTTTCATGCGTTATCGTTGACGTTTTTCGCGAGCAAGCTCGTTCCTACAAAAAGCGACAGGCAAGCCGCGTCAGTCAGGATTCAAATAAAGCGGTGTTTTCGTCCAGCCAGCCTTGCAACAGCAAGGCGGCGGCAATGGCGTCCACCGGGTTGTCGCGGTAGCTGCCCTTCTGTCCGCCACGGTCGCGGCGCTCGCCCTTGGCTTCAAAGGTGGTCAGGCGTTCATCGTGGGTATAGAAGGGCAGGTTGTAGCGGCCGTTAAGACGGCGGGCGAACTTCTCGGCGCGCAGGCACATGTCGCTGGGGGTGCCGTCCATGTTCAGGGGCAGGCCGACCACCACGGCGTCAGGCTTCCACTCTTTAATCAGGGCTTCGACCTGGTTCCAGTCCGGTATGCCGTTCTGGGCCTTGAGGGTGCACAGTTCGCGGGCCTGGCCGGTGATCACCTGGCCGACCGCTACGCCGATCTGTTTGGTGCCGTAGTCAAAACCGAGGATCAGACGCAAGGCCATCAGGCGTGCCCCGCCTGGCTGGTCAGCAGGCTGAGGTTGACCCGCAGCTTGGCCGCCGCCGCTTCCAGGCGCAGCTCGCTTGCGGTGTTGAACAGGATGTCGGCATCGAACGGGCAGGTGAGCCAGGCATTGCTGGCGAGTTCGGCTTCCAGTTGCCCGGCTTCCCAGCCGGCATATCCCAGGGTGATCACGCTTTGCTCAGGGCCCACGCCGTCGGCAATGGCGAACAACACGTCCTGGGAAGTGGACAGCGACACACCCTCCAGGTCCACGGTGGCCTGGAACTTCGGTCCGGTCGGGTGCAGCACAAAGCCGCGATCGGTCTGTACCGGCCCGCCGATGTAGATCGGCACACCCTGGCAACGGGCCGGTGGGTCGACCTCTGGGCGCAGTTGCTCAAGGATATCGGCCAGGTTCAGTGCTTGCGGGCGGTTCACCACCAACCCCATGGCACCATTGGCGGTGTGCTCGACGATGTAGGTCAAGGTCTGCGCAAAGTTCGGGTCGGCCATATGGGGCATGGCGATCAGGAATTGGTGCTTGAGGTAGGTCGGGCTGACATTTTTCATGTCCGCTAGTGTGGCGTTGGAGGGGCGAACTGACAAGCTGGACGTGACCCGAATACAGTGCTGTTGGCTTTTCTGTAGGAGGGCGCTTTCAGTTGCTGGAGAGGCGGTCGCCCTTGGCAAACTTCCAGGTCCGGATAATTTCCAGGCGGTCCACGTCGTTCAAGTCGCCGCTGAACGGGGCAAAGGGCGCAGCCAGGCGCACGATGCGTTGGGCAGCCTGGTCCAGCAGCGGCTGGCCGGATGATTCCAGCACCTGCACTTCATATAGCGTCCCGTCGCGGTTGATCGACACCAATAGACGCAAATTGCCGTAAATCTGCTGGCGCCGTGCCTCTTCCGGGTAGTTGAGGTTACCGATGCGTTCGACCTTCTTACGCCACTCGTCCTTATACCAGGCGCCCTTGTCACGCATGGTCGAGGCCGCATTCAGCCGGTAGATGCGCGGGCGCTTGGCGTACAGCTGTTGCTCATGGGCCAGTTCGGCTTCCAGGCTGGAAATTTCGTCGGAGAGTGTCGAGCTATCGAACGTCGGTGCCGGCTTCACCGGCTCGGGCTGTGGTTCGGTCTTGGTTTTCTCGCGCTGGACCGGGGCTTTTTGCGGCTTGGGTGCGACGGTGGTCACGGTGGGCTTGGGCGTGGCCTGTTTGACTTCGGGCTTGGGCGCCGGCGGCGGTGTGACCTTATTGACCTTGTTGTCCTGGAAAGGCGCCACTTCAGTGGTCTTGGGGATGGCCTTCTTGTCCAGCGTACCGCTGCCCTGCTGGTTGTTCTGGGCGAGAAAATCCGCCTTCTCGGGCTTCTTTTCACTTTTGAACGTGGCGAGGGTGATTTCCAGGGTCTTGGTGATCTGCTTGGGCTCGACCATGGTGAAACCCACGCCGAGGATCAAGGCCAGGTGAATCAACGCGGCCAGGAACAGGGTAAATCCGAGCCGATCAGCCGGGCGCACGCCGCTGTGGGAGAGTTCGGGGGGCAGATCGGACGGGAGTGTCATGACAAAAAAACCAACATCGCGCGTTTCACAGGTCGCGCATGATAACGCAATGTTGGTGTGTGTCCGGCTGTTCTATGTCACTTGGCTTGCAGCTTACGCTCGATGGCTGCCATCAACATTTCGCCGATGTTCGTGCCAAATGCATTGTCGATCTCGCGAATACAGGTCGGGCTGGTGACATTGATTTCGGTGAGGTTTTCACCAATTACGTCAAGGCCTACAAACAGCAGACCCTTTTCCCGGAGCGTCGGGCCAACTTGACTGGCGATCCAGCGGTCCTTGTCTGACAACGGCCGCGCTTCACCACGACCACCGGCTGCCAGGTTGCCACGGGTTTCGCCGGCTGCCGGGATACGCGCCAGGCAGTAATCCACCGGCTCGCCGTCGATCATCAGGATGCGCTTGTCGCCGTCCTTGATCGCCGGCAGGTAAGCCTGGCCCATGATCTGCTGGGTGCCCAGGGCAGTCAGGGTTTCGAGGATCACCGACAGGTTCGGGTCGCCGGCGCGGTGACGGAAGATCGAGGTGCCGCCCATGCCGTCCAGCGGCTTGAGGATCACATCACCGTGCTTGGCGGCGAATTCACGCAGTACATCGGCGCGACGGCTGACCACGGTCGGCGGTGTGCACTGTGGGAACAGCGTGGCAAATAGCTTTTCATTGCAGTCGCGCAGGCTTTGCGGCTTGTTGACGATCAACACGCCCGCACGCTCGGCCTGCTCCAACAGGTAGGTGGAATAGACGAATTCCATGTCGAACGGCGGATCCTTGCGCATCAGGATCACGTCCAGATCGCTCAGGGGGCTGTCGATTTCGTCCTGCAGTTCGAACCACTTCTCAGGGTTGGCAAACACCTGCAGCGGACGCATGCGTGCGCGGGCCTCGCCGTCACCCTGGTAAAGGTCGCGCTGCTCCATATAAAACAGCGTCCAGCCCCGGGCCTGGGCGGCCAGGAGCATGGCCAGCGAGCTGTCCTTTTTATAGGAAATGCTGGCGATAGGGTCCATGACAATGCCGACGCGAACGCTCATGGGGGATTTCCTCTAGCAAATTAGGGCGCATAAAAGTGGCGTCAGAGTGGCGCTGCGGCTGTTGTGGGTCAAGGAAAAACCACTGCGCGGGTGCCTCGATAGATTGCTCCCCGAGACTGTGCTAAAAAGACTGCCACGGCGCAGCAGCCCTTGAATTCCAAGGCCTGCGGCGCTCATCCTGTGCAACATCAGGCAGTACACACCGAAAACCGATTCGCTGTGGCGATGGTAGAGCAGATATGGAACAGCATTCCAACGCCTTGAGAGTGATGGTGATCGACGATTCGAAAACGATCCGCCGCACCGCCGAGACGCTGTTGAAGAACGTGGGCTGCGATGTCATCACGGCCATCGACGGTTTCGATGCCCTGGCCCGGATTGTGGATCATCACCCGCACATTATCTTTGTCGACATCATGATGCCGCGCCTGGATGGTTATCAGACCTGCGCCCTGGTGAAGAACAACCCGGTGTTCAAGTCGATCCCGGTAATCATGCTGTCCTCCAAGGACGGCCTGTTCGACAAGGCCAAGGGGCGCATCGTGGGTGTCGATCAGTTTTTGACCAAGCCTTTCAGCAAGGAAGAGCTGCTGAGTGCGATCAAGGCCTATGTGCCAGGGTTCGCCGCAGTGGAACAAGCACACTGACGCCGCCTCACAAGGGCCGGCGCTGACTAATGTAGTGGGGAAAACCATGGCACGAGTTCTGATCGTCGACGATTCGCCGACCGAAATGTACAAATTGACCGGCATGCTCGAAAAGCATGGTCACGAGGTTCTCAAGGCCGCCAACGGCGGCGATGGTGTAGCGCTCGCCCGCCAGGAAAAGCCTGACGCGGTATTGATGGACATCGTGATGCCGGGCCTCAATGGGTTCCAGGCCACGCGCCAACTGACCAAAGACAAAGAAACCGAGCACATCCCGGTGATCATCATCACCACCAAAGATCAGGAAACCGACAAGGTCTGGGGTACTCGCCAGGGTGCCAAGGACTACCTGACCAAGCCGGTGGACGAGGAAACCCTGATCGCCACCCTGAACAAGGTGCTGGCCGGCTGACGGCACGCCATCATGACCGAGTCGCAAACCGCCTTCGAGCTGCTGCTGGACATCGACCGCCGCTGCCGCTTGCTGGCCGCCGACCTGCCGTCCCAGGAAACCCGCCTGCAACGCTGGAGCGGGATTGGCTTTCGCCTGGGTCAGCATTGGTATGTCGCGCCCATGGGCGAAGTCGCCGAAGTCCTGCATGAGCCGCGCTGCACTTTAATGCCCGGGGTCAAGGCCTGGGTCAAGGGTGTTGCTAACCTGCGCGGGCGTTTGCTGCCGGTGATGGACCTGGGCGGTTTCCTTGGCCTTGAGCTGTCCAAGGCGCGCAAGCAACGGCGGGTGCTGGTGGTGGAATACAACGATCTGTTTGTCGGGCTGCTGGTAGACGAGGTGGTGGGGATGCAGCATTTTGCACAAGACGCCTTGCTGGCGAACACCAGCCCCAGCGCGCCGTTTATCCAGGGTCACTTCGATGGTGAGCCGCTGTGGCAGGTCTTCAGCCCCTTCGCCCTGGCCCAGGCCCCTGGTTTCATGGATGTCGCCGCATGACCACCGCTACCACGCCCAAACCCCAGGCCGGCTCGCGCAGCCGCTCACAGATCATCGTGCTGTTTATCGCGCTGATCGTGTTCATCATGCTGCTGTTCGCCAACTTTGCTTACCTCAACACCCAGTCCACCTACGACAAACAGTACATCGGCCACGCCGGTGAACTGCGTGTGCTGTCCCAGCGTATCGCCAAGAACGCTACCGAGGCCGCCGCCGGCAAGGCCGCCGCATTCAAGCTGTTGGGCGAAGCGCGCAACGATTTTGCCCAACGCTGGGGCTACCTGAAAAAAGGCGACCCGGAAACCGGACTGCCCGCTGCGCCCAGTGCGGTCCGCGCTGAAATGCGCGCGGTGCAGACGGACTGGGAAGCGCTGCTGAAAAACACCGACGCGATCCTCGCCAGCGAGCAGACCGTGCTGTCCCTGCACCAAGTGGCCGCGACCCTCGCCGAAACCGTGCCGCAATTGCAGATGGAGTCGGAAAAGGTCGTCGACATCCTGCTGCAACGCGGCGCGCCGGCCAGCCAGGTGGCCTTGGCCCAGCGCCAGTCGTTGCTGGCCGAGCGTATTCTTGGGGCGGTCAACACCGTGCTGGCCGGCGATGAAACCGCCGTACAGGCCGCCGACACCTTTGGCCGCGACGCCAATCGCTTCGGGCAGGTGCTCAATGGCATGCTCAACGGCAACCCCGGGCTGCGCATCACCCAGGTCGAAGACCACGATGCCCGTGCGCGGCTGGCGGAAATCGCCGAGCTGTTCGAGTTTGTCTCCGGCTCCGTGGATGAAATCCTCGAAACCTCGCCGCAGCTGTTCCAGGTACGCGCCTCGGCGAGCAATATTTTCAACCTGTCGCAAACCTTGCTCGATGAAGCCTCACACCTGGCCACCGGCTTTGAAAACCTGGCCAGCGGACGCAGTTTCGACACCATCGGCGGCTATGTGCTGGGCCTGTTGGCGCTGACCTCGATCATCCTGATCGGCCTGGTGATGGTGCGCGAAACCAACCGCCAACTGCATGAGACCGCCGAGAAGAACGAGCGCAACCAGAACGCGATCATGCGCCTGCTGGATGAAATCGAAGACCTGGCCGACGGCGACCTCACCGTGACCGCCTCGGTGACTGAAGACTTCACCGGCACCATTGCCGACTCCATCAACTATTCCGTGGACCAACTGCGCGATCTGGTGGCCACCATCAACCTCACCGCCGGGCAAGTGGCGGGTGCCGTGCAAGAGACCCAAGCCACCGCCATGCACCTGGCCCAGGCCTCCGAACATCAGGCCCAACAGATTGCCGAAGCCTCCACCGCGATCAACCAGATGGCCCAATCCATCGACCAGGTATCGGCCAACGCGGCCGAATCCTCGGCGGTGGCGGAGCGTTCGGTAGAAATCGCCAACAAGGGCAACGAGGTGGTGCACAACACCATCCACGGCATGGACAACATCCGCGAACAGATCCAGGACACCGCCAAGCGCATCAAACGCCTGGGCGAGTCGTCCCAGGAGATTGGCGACATCGTCAGCCTGATCGACGACATTGCCGACCAGACCAACATCCTCGCCCTCAACGCCGCGATCCAGGCCAGCATGGCCGGGGATGCCGGACGCGGCTTTGCCGTGGTGGCCGATGAAGTGCAGCGGCTGGCCGAGCGTTCATCGGCGGCCACGCGGCAGATTGAAACCCTGGTGCGCGCGATCCAGGCCGACACCAACGAAGCCGTTATCTCCATGGAACAGACCACCACCGAAGTGGTGCGCGGTGCGCGCTTGGCCCAGGACGCCGGAGTGGCCCTGGAGGAAATCGAAGGCGTGTCGAAAACCCTGGCCGCGCTGATCCAGAGCATCTCCAACGCGGCGCAGCAACAGACCTCGTCGGCGGGTCAGATCTCCCTGACCATGAACGTGATCCAGCAGATCACCACGCAGACGTCATCGGGCTCCACCGCCACCGCCGAAAGCATCGGCAACCTGGCGAAGATGGCGAGCCAGTTGCGCAGGTCGGTGTCGGGTTTCACCTTGCCTGCGGCTAAGCAGGCTGATGATTGAAATGCGATCCAAATGTGGGAGGGGGCAAGTCGAATCGTCGCACCGCCCCTCCCACATTTGATCTCCATTTGTTTCAAGAACACCAGCAACCCACGAATTCTAAGCGGAGCAGTTATGGTTGATCGGCACGACTACGTGGCCCTCGAATGGGTCAAGGGCGACATTGCCGAAACCCTGAAACAGGCCCGTTCGGCGCTGGATGCGTTTGTCGAGACCCACGACGAGGGCGTGATCAGCCAATGCCTGGCCGCTATCCACCAGGTGCATGGTGCGCTGCAAATGGTCGAGTTCTACGGCGCGGCGCTGCTGGCCGAAGAGATCGAAGAACTGGCCCTGGCGCTCCAGGCCGGGCGTGTCAGCCAGCACGACGAAAGCATCCGCCTGCTGCAACAGGCCCTCGGCCAACTGCCGCTGTACCTCGACCGCGTGCACAGCGCCCGCCGTGATTTACCGCTGGTGGTGCTGCCGCTGCTCAACGACCTGCGCAGTGCCCGCGGTGAAAGCCTGCTGTCGGAAACCAGCTTGTTCAGCCCACAACTGCTGTCGATTGCGCCGCTTGCCGATAACGCCCTGGCCCAACGCTCTCCGGCCGACCTTCAAGAGCAACTGCGCCAGTGGCACCAACTGCTGCAACAAGCCCTCGCCGGGCTGCTGCGTGAAGACCACGGCCCGAGCAACCTGGAAGACATGGCGCGGGTGTTCGCGCGCCTTGAGGCGCTGTGCCAGGGCGCGCCGCTGTTGCCGCTGTGGCAAGTGGCGTCGGCGCTGGTCGAGGGCATGCTCACCGGCGTGGTCGCCAACAGCCCGGCACTGCGCAGCCTGCTCAAGGCCAGCGACAAGCAGCTCAAGCGCCTGCTGGCACAGGGTATCGGCGGGATCAACCATCCGGCACCGGATGAGCTGCTCAAGAGCCTGTTGTTTTACGTCGCCAAAGTCACCCGGCCGACCCCGCGCATGCAGAGTTTGAAAGAACGCTACAGCCTGGATGAGGCCTTGCCCGACAGCGCGGTGGTGGACGCCGAGCGTGCGCGCCTCGCCGGGCCGGATCGCAATGCCATGGGCTCAGTGCTCGGTGCGTTGTGTGAAGAATTGGTGCGGGTCAAAGAGCGCCTCGACCTGTTCGTGCGCAGCGACCGCCAGCACACGAGCGACCTCGACGCGCTGCTGGCGCCCCTGCGCCAGATTGCCGATACCCTCGCGGTACTGGGGTTTGGCCAGCCGCGCAAAGTCATCATCGACCAGTTGGCCGTGGTATTGAGCCTGGCCCAGGGGCATCGCGAGCCCAACGACGCGGTGCTGATGGACGTCGCTGGCGCGCTGCTCTATGTGGAGGCCACGCTGGCGGGAATGGTCGGCACCGTCGAGCCGGAAGGCCACGAAGAAAGCCGTCTTCCCACCACCGACCTGACCCAGATTCACCAGTTGGTCGTCCGCGAATCCTGCCAGTGCCTGCGGCAAGCCAAGGAGCTGGTGATCGACTGTATCGAAGCCGATTGGGACCGCCAGCGCCTGGAGTCCCTGCCGGAACTGCTGAGCCAGGTGCGCGGCGCGCTGGCGATGATCCCCTTGCCTCGCGCGGCCAGCCTGATGCGCGGCTGCACCGATTACGTCGACGAACAGTTGATGGTCAACGACAGCCCGCCGTCCGAGGCACAGTTGGGGCATTTCGCTGATGTGATCAGCAGTCTGGAGTACTACCTCGAACGCATGCTCCTGGACCCCGACGCAGCCGGTGAACGGGTGTTGGAACTGGCCACCCAGAGCCTTGCTGCGCTGGGTTACCTGCCCGCCGAGAAGCCCTGGCGTCAGGCACTGGTAGCCCCTGATGGCGTGCTGTCGAGTGAGGTTGCACCCAGCCAGTCCCAGTTCGACGCACTGGCCAACCCGACGTCGCGCCTCAATCCGCCGGCCTTGCAACGCCCCGGTAGCCTGCTGCCGCCTCCGGCCGATGAAGCGCCCATCGACGATGAACTGCGCGACGTCTTCCTCGAAGAAACCGACGAAGTCCTTGAGGTGCTGCACCGCCACCTGCCCAACAGCGCGGACAAAACGGCCCAAGGCGAAATGCGCCGTGCCTTCCATACCTTGAAAGGCAGCGGCCGCATGGTGCGCGCCCTGGTGCTGGCGGAGCTGGCCTGGGCCGTGGAAAACCTGCTCAACCGTGTGCTGGAGCGCAGCGTCGCCCTCGGCCCGGAAATACAACAGGTGCTGGGTGATGCCGTGGCCCTCTTGCCGGCATTGATCGCCGACTTCGCGACTGACGACCAACACCAGCGCGATGAGGTCGACGCGCTGGCCGCCCGCGCCCACGCCTGGGCCAACGGCGCCGCAGCGTCGGCCGGCGAACCCCACGATCCGATGTTGCTGGAGATCTTCCGCAACGAAGCCCAGAGCCATCTGGACAGTCTCAACCACTTCCTGCAACAGGCCGCCGAGCATGTGCCGCTGCAAGTCAGTGATGAACTGCAACGCGCCCTGCACACCCTCAAGGGCAGCGCCTACATGGCCGGTGTGTTGCCCGTCGCCGAGCTGGTGCGCCCACTGGATCACCTGACCCGCGAATACAAAGCCCATCGCCTGCCGCTGGACCTGGACGAAGTCGAGTTGCTGCTGGAAGCCGAAGGCCTGTTCCAGCGCGGGTTGCGCCAGCTGGACCGCGATCCCCTGGTGCCGATCAAGGGCGCGGATGACTTGATCCGCCGTACCCAAACCCTGCTCGACCATCAACTGGCTGCGCTGCTCGATGCCCCCAACACGGGCCTGCGGATCAAGCGTGACCCGCAACTGATCGCCAACTTCCTGGCCCAGGGCATGGACATCCTGCTCGACGCCGAAAGCCTGCTGCGCCGCTGGCAGCAACACCCCGGCGAACGCCAGGAACTCACTGCGCTGCTGGATGAGTTGACCACCCTGGGGGAGGGCGCTCACATCGCAGACCTGCTCCCCATCGACGCCTTGTGCGAAGCCTTGCTCGACCTCTACGGCGCTGTGGAGGAGAGCAGCCTGGCGGTCAGCGAGCGGTTTTTCCATGAGGCCGAACAGGCCCATGAAGCGCTGATCAGCATGCTCGATCAACTGGCGGCCGGCCAGGAAATCAGCCCGGCACCGGCGCGGGTACAGGCCCTGCGCGAACTGCTCGACGACGCGCTGGACCCCTCCGCCACCGGCCTGATCAAAAGCGACGGCAGCCGTGCCCTGAGCATCGCTGAACTGGGCGCCGCCACTGCGAAACTGGATCATGAAACGGCGATGGACGATGAGATCGTCGAGATCTTCCTCGAAGAAGCCGTGGATATCCTCGACAGTGCCGGACAGTCCCTGAAACGCTGGCTGCTGGACCCAGAGAGTGCCGCGCCGTTGTCGTCACTGCAGCGCGACCTGCACACCCTCAAGGGCGGCGCGCGCATGGCCGACATCGGGCCGGTGGGCGACCTGGCCCAGGAGTTGGAGTGCCTGTACGAAGGCCTGGTGGATCGCCGCTACAGCTACTCCAGCGAGCTGTCCCAAGTGCTGATGGCCAGCCATGAACGGTTGGCCTTGCAACTGGAGGAGCTGCAGCACCATCAACCCTTGAGCGACAGCGCCGAGCTGGTCGCTAGGTTGCGCGCATTGCGCCAAGGCGGCCTGCCTGCCGCACCGGCCGTAACCGCGACGGAAACGCCGGGCGCCGACCCTGAGTTGCTGGATATTTTCCTTGAAGAAGCCGCCGATATCCTCGACAGCTCCGGCAGCGCCTTGCTGCGCTGGCAAGCCGAACCGAACAATCGCCAGGAAGTGGAAACCTTGCTGCGCGACCTGCACACCCTCAAGGGTGGCGCGCGCATGGTCGAGATCGGGCCGATTGGTGACCTGGCCCATGAGCTGGAATTTCTCTACGAAGGGCTTTCCGCCGGGTTGCTGCTGCCGTCCGCCGAACTGTTTGCGTTGCTGCAAGGCTGTCACGACCGCCTGGCGCAGATGATTGACGCGGTGGCGGATGGACTGCCGGTGGGCTCGGTGGACAAGCTGATCGAACGGATAAAAAGCCTGGTGCATCCGAGCGACGAGCCGGTGGTGCCGGTGGCATTGCCAGCGAGCAAGGCCGAAGTGGCGGTTGATCCTGGCGCCGACATGGTGAAAATCTCCGCCGATTTGCTCGACGACCTGGTCAACCTGGCCGGCGAGACTTCGATCTTTCGGGGCCGTATCGAGCAGCAGGTCAACGACGCGCGCACCGCCCTGCATGAAGTGGAAACCACGATCGAGCGGATGCGCGACCAACTGCGCCGCCTCGACACCGAAACCCAGGGCCGCATCCTCAGTCGTCAACAGGCCGAGGCCGAGCGCCTGGGCTACGAAGAATTCGACCCGCTGGAAATGGACCGTCATTCGCAGTTGCAGCAACTGTCCCGGGCGCTGTCCGAATCGGCCTCCGACCTGCTCGACCTCAAGGACACCCTCGACCGCCGCAATGAGGATGCCCACGACCTGTTGCAGCAACAGGCACGCATCAACACCGAGTTGCAGGAGGGCCTGATGCGCACGCGCATGGTGCCCTTTGAACGCATGCTGCCGCGCCTCAAACGCATCGTGCGCCAGGTGGCGGGCGAGTTGGGCAAGGACGTGGAATTCATCGTCGGCAATGCCGAGGGCGAGATGGACCGCAACGTGCTGGAGCGCATGGCGGCGCCGCTCGAACACATGCTGCGCAACGCCGTCGACCATGGCCTGGAATCCCGCGATGTGCGGTTGCTGGCCGGCAAGCCGGAGAAGGGCCGCATCACCCTGGACCTGACCCACGAAGGCGGCGATATCGTTTTCGACATGCGCGACGACGGTGCCGGCGTGCCTCTGGAAGCGGTGCGGCGCAAGGCGATCAAGCGCGGGTTGCTCGCCCCTCATCAAGAGATGAGCGACCGCGATGTGTTGCAGTTCATCCTGCAGCCGGGGTTCTCCACTGCGGAAAAGATCACGCAGATTTCCGGGCGTGGCGTGGGCATGGACGTGGTGCATGAAGAAGTGCGCCAGCTCGGCGGCTCGATGGTCATTGACTCGACACCGGGGGAGGGCGTGCACTTTCGCATTCGCCTGCCGTTTACCGTGTCGGTCAATCGGGCGTTGATGGTGCAGTGTGCAGACGATCAATATGCGATCCCGCTCAACACCATCGAAGGGCTGGTGCGGGTGCTGCCCCATGAACTGGCGGGGCACTACCAGCAGGATCCGCCGCGTTATGAATATGCCGGCCAACGCTACGAGTTGTTTTACCTGGGTGACCTGCTGCACACCGTCGGCCGGCCTAAATTATTGGGTCAGTATCAACCCGTGCCGGTGTTGCTGGTGCAGTGCAACGAGCGCCGCGTTGCGGTACATGTGGACGCCATGGCCGGCACCCGGGAGATTGTGGTCAAGGGCCTGGGTCCGCAATTTTCCGGGGTGCAGGGGTTATCCGGCGCGACCATCCTGGGGGATGGGCGCGTGGTGTTGATCATTGACTTGCTCGCGCATATCCGCGCCCGGCAACCGGCCTTGCCGGACCAGTCGGTGGATGCTCCGCTGATCCTCAACGACCCGCTGAAAAAACGCCCGCTGCTGGTGCTGGTGGTGGACGACTCGGTCACCGTGCGCAAAGTCACCAGCCGCCTGCTGGAGCGCAACGGCATGAACGTGCTCACCGCCAAAGACGGCATCGATGCCCTGGCCGTACTTGAAGAACACACCCCGGACCTGATGCTGCTCGACATCGAAATGCCGCGCATGGACGGCTTCGAAGTGGCCATCCAGGTGCGCAACGACCCCCGTCTGATGCGCCTGCCGATCATCATGATCACCTCCCGCACCGGCCAGAAACACCGCGACCGCGCCATGGCCATCGGCGTCAACGACTACCTGGGCAAGCCGTACCAGGAATCGGTGCTGCTCGAAAGCATCGCCTACTGGAGCAAATCCCGTGCTTGACCACCGCACCAGCCAACTCACCGGCCTGCTCCTGCCCCTGGCCGACCGCCACTTGGTACTGCCCAACGTCGCCATCGCCGAGTTGATCGACTTCCAACGCGGCGAACCGGCCAGCGACGCCCCGCCGTGGTATTTGCGGCAAGTGACGTGGCGGGATCGGCAAATCCCGTTGATCAGCTTTGAAGCGGTGTGCGGCGAGGCCAGCGTGACCGGCGAACGCTCACGGATCGTGGTGTTGAATGCGCTGGGCGGGCGGCCGACGTTGAAGTTCATTGCGCTGGTGATCCAGGGGATTCCGCGCTCGTACAAGCTCGATAGCGAGTTGAGCTATGTGGACGTGCCGCTGTGCCCGCTGGAACTGGCGGCGGTGCAGGTGGGGGAGCAGGTGGCGAAGGTGCCGGATTTGATGGGGCTCGAGGCGCTGCTGGTGGAGTCCGGGTTGGCCTGAGCGGCGCCTTCTCCATGAGAAATGAAAGGCACCTGTGGTGAGGGCGCTTTCCCGTTCAGAGACGCTGCAGCAGATGAAAATCAGCAATCAGCATACCCGCCAGGTACACCATCAAAATCACCACACCCGCGTCCAATAAACGCCAGACCTTTGCCGAACGAAATAGCCCCGTCAACCTTTGGCATCCCAACGCCAAAACCACAAACCACACCAGCGACGCGGTCATTGCTCCGCCGGCAAAGAACGCCTGTTGGCTGACGGGCTTTGCTGCACCAATAGAGCCAATTAGCACTACGGTATCCAGCCAAGCATACGGATTGGCAAATCCAAGTATCACCGCCGTGCGCAGCAATCCCTGTTGTGAGTTGAGGTTGCTTTGAGTATCTGGCATCGACTGGTTACGCACACAAGCCAATAACCGCTGCCAGCCAAACCACAGCAGATAAGCCGCTCCCGATAGAAGCAGGAACGCCACCAGACTTGGCTTGCTGCCGAGCAACGAGCCCAAGCCCATGACCCCAAGAGCGATGAGGATGATATCGGCGAACACGCATACTGCCACCACACCCCAGACAGGGCTGCGACTGACACCCTGGCGAATAACCAGGGTGTCCTTCGGTCCAGGAGCGGCGAACAGTCCGATGCCCAGTAGAAGACCTTCGAGATAAAAGGCGTTGAGGTCTGGAGTCATGAAGTGCTCGACTGCTTGGGTATCAGTTCAATTGAAGGGGTTGATTACCGAAACCGGTATGGCGCGCGTTGACGGCGCTTTTCAAGTCGATCGGTTGGTGGCGGAAAAAGCCTGTCAGTTCCTGCTCTGCATCAGGGTTGACGAAGTAAATGAGAGAGCTGCGTGGCATTGGTCTCCGAGGAGTCAGAACCGCGTGGTATGCAGCGGGAATCGCATAGTCTGAGAGATCAGTCAGTAACGATCCGGCCAAGATTGCAACCTCGTTCTCCAAGAGGCGTACCGGCTCCAGCGAGCTGCCTCGAACCAGGACGAGGCCATCACGAGTAGGCTTGATAAATGACAACAGATGACCATCCTCGTGAGGGTCCTGAGCGAACTGGCGCTGACCCAACCCCGAATTAGCTCCATAGACACACAGTTGCAGATAGGACGCTGCACGCAGAGAGTTCAACGAAGTGGCTCCAAACTCCGCGCAAATTCCGTCCATCAATTCCTGGGCAAGCTCGCTGATCTGTTGTTCAAAAGCATTAACGGCGGCAAAAAATTCACTTTGTGTGAATTCAAAAGCTCTTCGTTTTGATGAATGCGCAGGCCAATAACAAAATCGCTCACACAGGTCTGGCTGATCCTCAAGGCTCGAGTACTCAGCGCCAAAGGGGAAAAATCCATCGGTGTCTTTCGCGAAGGAAAACGAGGCCTTGGTGGCTGGCGATATTGCGGAGTATCCATCAACGATTTTTTTGTAATCCAGCAGCATCGCTTCTGATATTTGCAGGGTCCCAAAGCCTGTTTGAGCAACGGATTCACAGCACGCTTTGATGTGGTTCATGGCTATATCCAAAGGTAGATGTAAAGGAATGCAACAAACACTAGGTTCGCAAGCATGCGAGAAACTACGACACTGGATATGACCGACTAAAAGGGCCCCATCCATGTCCTTCACAACATCGCCAGCAGGTGGCGAGTGTGCATGGTTCAAGACACGTGGCGGCGGACAGGTTGTCTTTTTTGGCGGACAAAGAAATGACGTTCACCTAAAAATGGGAACCGCAAATTTCGTATGAATATAAGAACGCGAGATACCCTCAGGTCACTGGTTGCACGGCGCAGCCGAGAGTTGGGCAAGCCTCTGACTGCGCTGGCCAAGGAGGCGGGAATTTCCAGAACCTACCTGTACGGTCTAGCTGCTGGAGCCTCCAGGGACCCGTCGGTGCGTACGCTGATCAAGCTGGCAAAGGCATTGCAGGTTTCTCCCTTGTTGCTGTTTCGCTACTTCGCTGACCTGACAGGCGCGCCCGATAATGCGTGCTCGATGGCTACCACCAATCGGGCTGCAGGTATTGATGATCCGGAGGACGTTGCGGTGTTCAATGCCGATGTCACGACGCCTGATCAAGCCGTCGTGTTGCCGGGGGAAGTTTTTCAGAAAACCTGGGAGATTCAGAACCTGGGCACACGACCCTGGCGCGGGCGACGACTGGTGCGTGTTGATAGGGAATATGTGATTGCCCGCCGCGCAGATCCACAAGGCCAGTTGGAGGTTGTGATGGATATTCATCTGCGTAGCCTGCACAGCGAGCTCCCCATTGCCGATACGCTGCCGGGCCAGCCGGTGCATATCAGTGTGGAGTTTGCAGCACCCAAGGAGACCTGCACGGTGGCTTCAGTCTGGAGAATCGAGGATGAGCAGGGGAAACCTTGTTACGGGCCTGCGTTCATTTTGCATGTAGTGGTTAACGTCATGGCACGTTGAGCGTCCGGCTGAAAACCTTGTCGGAATATTCTGTGTGGCGAGCGGGCTTGCCCCGCGTTGGGCTGCGCAGCAGCCCCAGCAAGATAAATGCGTTGCTTCAGGTAAACCGAGTTGGCAGTTTTTG
>NZ_JAFLXD010000067.1:0-22884 GCF_019891415.1 Pseudomonas sp. SH10-3B
AGGCTTGAATCCGTGGGTAACCCGGCAGGACGCCGGGTTAGCCGTCCTGGGCCAAGGATGGCCCATGACGGCGGCCCACGGATTCAAGCCTTCGTTCGGGCATACCGAGCCTAGGCGAGGTACCGAGTGGTGGGGCAAGAGCCTTTTGGTTACTTTGGGGCTTTTCCAAAGTGACCCGCCGTAAGGGCGGAACCAATAGCCGCCGTGACCGCAGCAACGGATATGTACTCGCTCAAAGCCAACGACATGGTCGGCCCGAAGGCCGCCACGGCAGCAAGCGCCCTCGCCACAGACCACAGAAAATTGTGTAGATACCCATGCTCAGCGGGCGTCATTTGCACCACCCAGGCTTTCTCTTCTGCACAAACGCCTGCGTCCCCTCAATCCCTTCTGCACTGGTCACCGCCTCGGCAAACCACTGCGCCGCCTGGTCCAACAGCGGCCCCAAGGGCTGCTCCACACTGGCCAGCAACAGCGCCTTGGTGCGCGCGTTGGCACCTGGTGCGCAGCGCAGCACCTGCCCCAGGACCTCATCCAAACGCTCCGCCAACGCCTGCGGATCGCGCTCGGTGAAGTGCACCAGCCCCAGCCGTTCAGCTTCCAGCCCATCAAAGCGCGCGGCGGTGAGTGCCAGCCGCCGCGCTTGGGTCAGGCCGATACGCTTGACCACAAACGGCGCAATCTGTGCCGGCAGCAACCCCAGGCTGGTCTCCGGCAAACCGAACTGCGCCTGGTGATCGGCAATCGCGATGTCGCTCACGCAAGCCAGGCCGAACCCTCCGCCCAGCACCGCGCCTTGCAGCACCACAATCACCACTTGTGACACGGATTCCACCTCTTGCAGCAGCGTGCCAAAGGCCCGGTTCAGTGCCTGCAATTGATTGCCTGCGCTGACCAGATCCCTCACATCGGCACCGGCGCAAAAGTGTCCGCCTGCGCCGCTGATCACTACCGCGCGCACCTGGTTGTCCAATCCCGCCAGCACCGCGCGCAGTTCGTTGACCATCTCCAGGCTCATGGCATTGCGGCATTCGGGGCGGTTGAGGGTGATGTGCAACACGCCGTTATGCGGTTCGAGCAGCAAGGTATTCATGGCTTTTTCCCAGGCAAAGTGCCCATCAGTTTGCAGATGATGCCCAGCATGATTTCGTCGGCGCCGCCGCCAATCGACACCAGGCGCACGTCGCGATAAGCGCGGGCCACCGGGTTGTCCCACATGAAGCCCATGCCGCCCCAGTATTGCAGGCAACTGTCGCTGACTTCGCGGCCCAGGCGCCCAGCCTTGAGCTTGGCCATGGAGGCCAGGCGGGTCACGTCCTGGCCCTTGATGTATTGCTCGGTGGCCTGGTAGACCAGTGCGCGCAGGCATTCGATTTCGGTGGCCAGTTCGGCCAGGCGAAAGTGAATCACCTGGTTGTCGATCAGCGCCTTGCCGAAGGTCTGGCGCTCCTTGCAGTAGTCGATGGTGCTGTCGATGCAGTACTCCAGGCCCTTGATCATATTGGCCGCGCCAAACAGGCGTTCTTCCTGGAACTGCAGCATCTGCATCATGAAGCCCGCGCCTTCGTGGCCGATGCGGTTGCGTTGGGGCACGCGCACGTCGTCGAAGAACACCTGGGCGGTCTCGGAGCTGTGCATGCCGAGTTTTTCCAGGGGCGGGCTGACGCTGATGCCGGGTGTGTTCATCGGCACCATGATCAGCGACTTGTTGATATGCGGTTTATCGTCGGAGGTGTTGGCCAACAGGCAGATAAAGTCAGCGCTGGGCGAGTTGGTGATCCACATTTTGCTGCCGTTGATGACGTAGTCGTCGCCGTCCTTGCGCGCATGGGTCTTGAGCCCGGCCACGTCGGAACCGGCGCCGGTCTCCGAGACGCCGATGCAACCGACCTGCTCACCGCTGATGGCCGGACGCAGGAATTCGTCGCGCAATGCATCGGAGCCGAAGCGGGCGAGGGCGGGGGTGCACATGTCGGTCTGCACGCCGATGGACATGGGGATGCCACCGCAGCGGATGCTGCCGAACTCTTCGGCGGCGACGATCGAGTAGCTGTAGTCGAGGCCCATGCCACCGAATTGCTCCGGTTTGGAAATCCCCAGCAGGCCGAGGTCGCCGGCCTTGCGGAAGATGTCGTGGATGGGGAAGCGCCCGGCCTTTTCCCATTCGTCCACATGGGGACTGATCTCGCGGTCGACGAAGGCGCGGACGGTGCGGCGCAGTTCCTGGTGTTCCTGGGTGAAGATCATTGTTCTTGTTCTCCTGTTAGAAGCGCGCTACACCGAAGCTGTTCGGCTGTAACTGCCGCACCTCGGCCTCGTGGCAGGTGTCCAGCAGAAACCCCAGCAAGGTGCGGGTATCCCGAGGGTCTATCAGCCCGTCATCCCACAGATTCGCGCTGCCATAGAGCGCAGTGGACTGGCTGTCGAGTTTCTGCGCGGTGACGTGTTCGAGCATGTCCAGCACCTTGGGATCCGGCACCAGGCCGTCCTTCAATTGCTTGGCCTGGGTGACAATCCGCAGCACCTTGCCCGCCTGCGCACCGCCCATCACCGCTGTGCGGCTGTTGGGCCAGGCGAAGATAAAACGCGGGTCCAGGCCGCGACCGCACATCGCATAGTTGCCGGCGCCGTAGGAGCCGCCGACCACCACCGTGAGTTTAGGCACCCGCGCGTTGGCCACCGCCTGGATCATCTTCGCGCCGTGCTTGATCACGCCTTGTTGCTCCGATTCGGTACCCACCATGAACCCGGTGGTGTTGTGCAGGAACAGCAGCGGCGTGCGGCTCTGGTCGCACAGTTGGATAAACTGCGCGGCTTTGCTGGCGCCCTTGGGGGTGATCGGGCCGTTGTTGCCGATCACGCCGACCGCGCGGCCCTGAATGTGCAGATGACCGCAGACGGTATGGGCGTCGAACTCACCCTTGAATTCGAGGAACTGCGAACCGTCGGCCAGGCGCGCGAGGATCTCGCGCACGTCGTAGGGCTTTTTCGGGTCATCGGGGATCAGCCCCAACAGGTCATCGATAGGGTACAGCGGCTCGGCGTAAGTGCGTTTTGGCGCCTGTGGCAGGCGATCGTTCCAGGGCAACAGGCTGACAATCTCGCGCACGATGCGCACGCCGTCGGCGTCGTTTTGCGCCAGGTATTCAGCGGTGCCGGCGATTTGCGCATGCATCTCGGCGCCGCCCAATTCCTCATCGGTGGCGACTTCGCCGGTCGCCGCCTTGAGCAGCGGCGGGCCGGCGAGGAACAGCTTGGCTTTGCCGCGCACCACCACCACGTAATCCGACAGCCCTGGCTGGTACGCGCCCCCCGCCGTGGCCGAACCATGCACCACGGTGATCTGCGGCAGGCCCATGGCCGACATGCGCGCCTGGTTGGCAAAGCTGCGCGCGCCTTCGACGAAAATCTCCGCAGCGTAGTTGAGGTTGGCGCCGCCGCTTTCGGCGAGGGTCACCACCGGCAGTTTGTTTTCCATGGCGATCTGTTGCAGGCGCACGGATTTTTTCAGGCCGGAGGGCGAAATGGTGCCGCCCTTGATCGCGCTGTTATTGGCCACCACCAGCATGCGCACGCCGCTGACGTAGCCGATGCCGGCGATCAACCCACCGCCGGCGGCGCTGCCGTCCTTGTCATCGTGCAGCTTGTAGCCGGCCAGGCTCGCCAGTTCCAGGAACGGCGCGCCAGGGTCCAGCAGCAGGTTGAGGCGCTCGCGCGGCAGCAGTTGGCCACGTTTGTCGAACTTGGGCTTGGCCTCCTGGGCCTTGCTCAGCAGAGCCTGTTCCAGCTGGCGCAGGTGTTGGATGGCGTCCAGCATGGCGCTGCGGTTCTGGGCGAACTGCGGACTGTGGGGATCGATCAGGCTTTCAATCAGCGGCATGGTTTATTGCTCCGCCTTGAGCACATCGGGCAGGTAGGCGCGGTGGAAGCCGTTGAACGCTTCACTCGGCGGTTGCGCCTTGTGCAGCGGCCAGGCGCGGCTGCCGAGGCTGGCGGCGCCGTCGATGCGCAGGGTGCTGCCACTGATAAACGCGGCGGCGGGGCTGAGCAGAAACACGATGGCGGCGCTGACTTCCGACTCGGTGCCGATGCGCTTGAGCGGCACGTGTTCACGCAGGGTGGGGATCACCGCCTTGAGCGCGCCTTCGTAGGTGTCCATGCCGCTGGACGCGATCCAGCCCGGTGCCACGGCGTTGACCCGCACCCCGGCGCACCCCCACTCGAAGGCGGCGGTCTTGGTGAAGTTGTCCATGCCCGCCCGCGCCGCACCGGAGTGGCCCATGCCGGGCATGCCGCCCCACATGTCGGCGAGCATATTGACGATGGCCCCACCGTGCTTGCTCATCGACTGGTTGAACACTTCCCGCGCCATCAGGAAACCGCCGACCAGGTTGGTGCGCAGCACGGTTTCAAAACCTTTTTGGTTGATCGAGGCCAGCGGCGACGGATACTGCCCACCGGCGTTGTTCACCAGGCCATGGATCGGCCCATGCGCGTGAATGAGCTGGGTGACCAGCGCCTTCACCGCCTCTTCGTCACGAATGTCGCAGGCCTGCCAATGGGCGGTGCCGCCGTCTTCGGTAATTTCCGCCGCGACCTTGGCGAGTTTTTCCGGCTTGCGTCCAACCAGGACAACGCGGGCACCCAGGGCTGCCAGCTCATGGGCGGTGCAGCGGCCAATCCCGCTGCCACCGCCGGTGACGATCACGGTGTGGCCTTGGAACAGGCCGGCTTTGAAGATCGAGTCGAAGGCCACGGCAACGTTCCTTTAAGTGAGTTGATCGGCGATGTGTTGCGGCACGGCGATGGGGATTTCCAACAGTTGCTGGGCGAAGGCCTTGCCCTGGGGGTCGATGCGCAGGCTGGCGATGCCACCGCCACCCAAGGCGTTTTCCAGCAGGAAGTTGAGGCTGTGGCTGCCGGGCAAATACCAGCGTTCGACGCGGCCGTGCACGGGGTCGAGCACGTGGCCCATCCAGTCGACGAGCACCTCCGGGGTCAGTGCTTCGGCGATCCACGGCAGGTACTCGGGGGCGCGGGCGATGACTCCGATATTGCTGTGGTTGCCCTTGTCGCCAGAGCGCGCCACGGCGAGTTTCACCAGCGCGACGCTGGCGTCGGCGCGGCCTTGGGGTTTGGGTGGATTCAGCGGCGCGGCAGGCAGGATCGGCGCATCGGTGATAGGCAGCGCGCAGACGTGGCGTTGGCCCTGGAAGTCGATCACCACCTCGCAGGCGGTCTTATCGATCAGGAACGAGAACAAGCGGATCAGCGGGTAGACCGTTGGCCGCCCGCCGACAATCCCGGTCAGCCCCGGCGCCATCCCGGTGGCCGCCTGGGCGATCTCGCGGGCGAACAGCACCAGCGCTTGCTTGCTCGGATGGCGCACCGCGAGCTTGACCACCACTTCGCGGCAGTCGTGGCGCAGGGCGTGAGCGCCATACGTCGCTTCGCTGCCGAGCAGTTCGATATTCACTTCGGTGTAGGGCGCCCAGCCGCGTTGGCTGAACAGTTCCGAGGTCTTGTTGATGATCGCCTGGCTGACCCGCTCGGCCTTGGCCACCGCATCGATCCCGGCGATCAGGCAACTGGCAGTGCAGCGAAAGCCCTCCGGGTAGGTGGCGCTGACCTTGTATTGCGCGGTCGGCGGCAGGCCCTTGGCACCGTGCAGGCGTACGCAATGTTTGCCTTGTTGCTGCAGCTTTACCTGGCTGAAATCGCAGATCACATCGGGCAGCAGATACGCGTGCGGGTCGCCGATTTCATACAGCAGTTGTTCGGCCACGCTCAGCTCGCTGATCAGTCCGCCGCTGCCCTCGACCTTGTTGACGGTGAATTGACCGTCCGCGCTGACTTCGACGATGGGAAAGCCGATGTGCTCGTAGTCCGGCACGTCGCGCCAATCGGTGAAGTTGCCGCCGGTGCATTGGGCGCCGCATTCGATGATATGCCCGGCCAAGGCGGCTTGGGCCAGGCGGTCGTAGTCCTGCCATGACCAACCGAATTCATGCACCAGTGCCGCGCTGACCACTGCGCTGTCGACCACGCGGCCGGTGATGACGATGTCCGCGCCCAATTGCAGCGCCTGGGCGATGCCCGGTGCACCGAGGTAGGCATTGGCGGAGACGCACATGGGCGGCAGCGGCGCGCCGTTGAACATGTCGGTGATGCCGTGCAGGTGCTTGAGCTGGGGTTGCAGGTCATCGCCCAGCAGCACGGCGATTTTCAGCGGGATCCGGGCTTTATCGCAGGCGGCTTGCAGGGCGGCGGCGCAGGCCTGGGGGTGGATGCCGCCGGCATTGCTGATGACACGGATGCCCTGGCGCTGGATGTCGGCCAGCAGCGGCGCGAGCACCTCGACAAAATCTGTGGTGTAGCCGGCCTGGGGATCTTTCATGCGTGCACCGGCGAGGATCGACATCGTGACTTCCGCCAGGTAGTCAAACACCAGGTAATCCAGGTGGCCGCCGTGCACCAGTTGGGCGGCGGCGGTGCAGGTATCACCCCAAAAGGCGCTGGCACAGCCGATACGAACCGTCTTGCTCATGAGAAATCCTTCCTCGAATGGCTGGTGACGAGACTACCAAGCAAGCGCTTGGTTTGTAAACTCCAGTCACAAGTTTTAGCCAAGCGCTTGCTTGGGTGGCTGGCACGGCCTAAATTGCCGGCCAAGACGTCAGTAGAAGTAGAGGAGAGCAGCATGGATGAGCACAAAGCCCTGCGGGTGATGCGCACCATGGTCGACGACGGCCAATTGACCGACCCCGACAGTGCCCGGGGCAAGTTGCTGCAAACCGCGGCTCACCTGTTTCGCAACAAAGGCTTTGAACGCACTACTGTGCGCGACCTGGCCAGCGCCGTGGGCATCCAGTCCGGCAGCATCTTTCACCACTTCAAGAGCAAGGACGAGATCCTGCGCGCGGTGATGGAGGAAACCATCCACTACAACACGGCCTTGATGCACGCCTCGCTCGAGGAGGCGACCAACGTGCGCGAACGTGTGCTGGCACTGATTCGCTGCGAGTTGCAGTCGATCATGGGCGGCAGCGGCGAGGCCATGGCGGTGCTGGTGTACGAATGGCGTTCGTTGTCGGCCGACGGCCAGGCCCAGGTGCTGGCCCTGCGCGACGTGTACGAACAGCTTTGGCTGCAGGTACTGGGCGAGGCCAAGGCGGCGGGGTACATCAAGGGTGATGTGTTTATTGCGCGACGCTTCCTCACCGGGGCGCTGTCATGGACCACCACCTGGTTTCGCGCCGAGGGCAGCCTGACCCTGGAGCAATTGGCCGAAGAGGCCTTGCTGATGGTTTTAAAGGCCGATTGAGGCGCAAGCTATTAATTTGCCGGTGGAAAGTTGTCTCGCTGGACAAAAACGCCTAGCTTATCGACATCGATGTATTGAACGGTGTGTGCCTTGATGTTATCGCCATGGCGGTTGGCTGCAGGACTTACTTTATGGGCACTCGGCACCGCAGCATGGTTGCCGGCTTCGGCTGCGCAATTGGTGCGCATCGGCGCGGCGCATTTTCCGCCCTACACCGTGCGCCCGGAGCAGGGCGCCGACACCGGTTTGTTGCCGCAACTGGTGGAGGCCCTGAACGCCTCGCAAACCGATTACCAGTTTGTGCTGGTGCCCACCTCCATCCCCAGGCGTTTCCGCGATTTCGAGCAGGGCCGTATCGACATGGCCATCTTCGAAAATCCCGCCTGGGGCTGGCAGAAGATTGCTCACACCAGCGTTGATATGGGCCTTGAAGATGCGGAGATCTTCGTCGCCCAGCGAGAGCCCGACCGTGACCAGCACTATTTCGCCGACCTGACCGGCAAGCGCCTGGCGGTGTTCAGCGGTTACCACTACGCCTTCGCCAACTTCAACCCCGACCCCAAGTACATGGCCGCACACTTCAACGCCACGTTGACCTACTCCCATGACAGCAACCTGCTGATGGTCGCGCGCGGGCGTGCGGACATCGCCTTGGTGACCCGTTCGTACCTGAGCGATTTCATGGTGCGCAATGCGGATATGGCCGGACAGTTCCTGGTCTCGGAGCGTATCGACCAGGTCTATCACCATTACGCGTTGCTACGGCCCAAGGCGCCGATCACGGGTGAGGCGTTTTCGGCGTTGCTCAAGCGACTGCGCGAGAGTGGCGAGATGCTGAAGATTTTCGAGCCGTATCGCATTGATGTGATGGCGGTACCCTGAGGTCAAACCCGCCGCGCAAACGTATCGCTATGGCTGCCCGATACCTTGCGGCAGTGCACCAGCGCGTCGCGGATCATGAAGTTCACCAGGGTCGGTGAAACCCCCAGTTCCTTGGCGATGTCCTTTTGCGGCACGCCGTGCAGGCGGTACATCTCGAACGCGTAGCGGGTGCGCTGGGGCAGTTGCGTCAGGGCGTCGGCGATGTTTTCCAGGGTGTTGAAATTGATGTGGGAGGTTTCTGGTGAAGCGCCGTGAATAACCACATTCAAGCCTTCCTCTTCCGTCCCGGAATATTTGAGCTCCAGGGCCTGCTTGCGATAGTGATCGATCGCCAGGTTGCGCACGATCTGGAACAGATAACTCAATTGGGCCTTGAACGATGACGTGATCGTCGGCGCTGATTGCAGGCGGAAATAGGCGTCCTGCACGACGTCCTCGGCGCGGGAGCGGCACCCGGTAATGCGCGCCGCGATCTTCACCAGAATCAGTCGATTGTCTACGAATGCCTGGAGAAGCGGTGAGTCGCACCTGCCTGTGGATACTTGTTCCGTCATGGAAATCACCTTGTTGCAAAAGAGGTTAGGGGAGGGCTTCCTTGCTGAGGCCTCCTACACATCGGGCAACAAATTATGCTTAATGATAATTATTGTCAAATGAGAAGACGAACTAATCTTATGCTTTCTTGTTCGCTGTGAACCACCTCTCGCGGCAACCCGGCGACTAATTATTTGCCGTTGCCGTCCGTTCTTCTGGGTGACAGGTCCGTTAGTCAAGCGGCCAAGGATCAGCACCCGCAGGAGGACGAAATGGGTTTTTACCGTGCACACAGCGTGTTTCAGTTTGGAGTCGTCGCTGGATGACTACGTCGACTCGACTGCGCCTGTTCTGCCTGCCCTACTCGGGCGCCAGTGCCATGGTTTACGCACGTTGGCGTCGCACGCTGCCGGAATGGTTGCAGGTGTGTCCGCTGGAATTGCCCGGCCGTGGCATGCGCATGGACCAGCCCCTACAGCGTGATATCAAGGCCTTGGCGGCGCAGTTGGCGGAGGAAATCAGCCGCGACCTGAGCGGCCCTTACGCGTTGTTCGGCCATAGCCTCGGCGGCCTGCTGGCCTTTGAATTGGCCCATGCGTTAAACGCGCGAAATCTCCCCGCACCGTTGGCGCTGTTCGCCTCCGGAACAGCCGGCCCGGCCCGCCGCGATGTCAGCGAATACGCCATCGAAAAGACCGACGAGCAACTGATCGCTCGCCTGCGCGAACTGCAAGGCACCGCCGAAGAGGCCCTGGCCAACCCCGAATTGATGCAGTTGATGCTGCCGATCCTGCGCGCCGACTTCCTGCTCTGCGGCAGCTTCACCTACGGCGAGCGCGAGCCGCTGGGGATGCCGATCCATGTGTTTGGCGGCAAGCAGGACAGCGTGCGCGCCGACCAGTTGCTCGACTGGCAGCTCGATGCCGCCAGCGGCTTTTCCCTGGACATGTTCGACGGCCACCACTTCTTCCTTATCCAGCACGAAAGCGCCGTACTGCGCTGCCTGCGGCGCTACGCCGACGAACACCTTGCCCGCTGGCGCAATGGCGCGGCGCGGTCATTGGCCGTCGGCTGATCGCACTTCAATTCCCGAATTTCCCGTAAGCCGATTTCAGGCAGGAACCCCATGATGGACGCCTTCGAACTTCCCCGCACACTGGTCGAGTCCCTTCAACGTCGCGCCGCGCAGACCCCGGACCAGGTCGCCCTGCGCTTCCTCGCCGAGTCGGCCGAGCACAACGTGGTGCTCAGTTACCGTGACCTGGACCAACGCGCCCGCACCATCGCCGCCGCCCTCCAGGCCAATGCGGCACAGGGCGACCGCGCGGTGCTGCTGTTCCCCAGCGGTCCGGACTACGTCGCGGCGTTCTTTGGTTGCCTGTACGCCGGGGTGATCGCGGTGCCGGCCTACCCACCGGAGTCCACCCGCCGTCATCACCAGGAGCGTTTGCTGTCGATTATCGGTGACGCCGAACCACGTCTGTTGCTGACTATCGCCAGTCTGGGCGATGGCCTCGCGCAGATCGAAAACGCGCCGCCGGTGCTGAGTGTCGACACCCTCGACGCGCAGATCGCCAGCGCCTGGAGCGCCCCCGACCTGCAACCCGACGACATTGCCTTCCTGCAATACACCTCCGGCTCCACCGCGCTGCCCAAAGGCGTGCAAGTCAGCCACGGCAACCTGGTGGCCAACGAAGTGCTGATCCGACGCGGCTTTGGCATCGACCTGAACCCCGACGACGTGATCGTCAGCTGGCTGCCGCTGTACCACGACATGGGCCTGATCGGCGGCCTGCTGCAACCGATCTTCAGCGGCGTGCCGTGCGTGTTGATGTCGCCGGCCTACTTCCTCGGCCGGCCGTTGCGCTGGCTCGAAGCGATCAGCGAATACCGTGGCACCATCAGCGGCGGACCGGATTTCGCCTACCGCCTGTGCAGCGAGCGGGTCAGTGAGACGGCCCTGGAGCGCCTGGACTTGAGCAACTGGCGCGTGGCCTATTCCGGCTCCGAGCCCATCCGCCTCGACACCCTGGAGCGCTTCGCCGAGAAGTTCGCTGCCTGCGGGTTTACCGCGAATAATTTCTTCGCCTCCTACGGCCTGGCCGAAGCCACCCTGTTTGTCGCCGGCGGCCGGCGTGGCCACGGCATCCCGGCACTGCGTGTCGACGAGCAGGCCCTGGCCGCCAACCGCGCCGAGCCGGGGCAGGGCAGTGCGATCATGAGTTGCGGCACCAGCCAGCCTGAACACGCGGTGCTGATCGCCGACCCGCACACACTGACCGAGCTGGCCGACAACCACGTCGGTGAACTCTGGGCCAGCGGCCCGAGCATCGCCCACGGCTACTGGCGCAACCCCGAAGCCAGTGCCAAGACCTTCGTGCAACATGCCGGCCGCACCTGGCTGCGCACCGGTGACCTGGGCTTTATCCGCGAGGGCGAGGTGTACATCACCGGCCGCCTGAAAGACCTGCTGATCGTGCGCGGGCACAACCTCTACCCTCAGGACATCGAGCAGACCATCGAGCGCGAAGTGGAAGTGGTGCGCAAGGGCCGGGTCGCGGCGTTTGCGGTGAATGACAACGGCCTGGAAGGCATCGGCATCGCCGCAGAAATCAGCCGCAGCGTGCAGAAGATCCTGCCGCCTGAAGCGTTGATCAACGCCATCCGCCAGGCGGTGGCCGAGGCCTACCAAGAGGCGCCGTGCGTGGTGGTGCTGCTCAACCCCGGCGCCTTGCCCAAGACCTCCAGCGGCAAGGTGCAGCGTGCGGCGTGTGCGCTTCGGCATGCCGATGGCAGCCTCGACTGCTATGCGCAGTTCCCCGACCTGCACGCGCAGGCAGGTACAGTGGCGCTGGAATCCGAACTGCAAAGCCAGATCGCCGCGATCTGGTGCGAGCAGCTGCAGGTCGCCACGGTGGCGGCCGATGACCATTTCTTCCTGCTTGGCGGCAACTCCATCACCGCCACCCAAGTGGTCGCGCGCCTACGCGAAACCCTCGGCCTGGAGCTGAACCTGCGCCTGCTGTTCGAGGCGCCGACGCTGTCTGCATTTGCTGCCAACGTGGCGCAACTGCAACAGGACGGTGGCATCGCCCAAGGCGCCATTCATGCGCTGTCACGCCAGGAAGAACTGCCGCAATCCCTGGCCCAGAACCGCCTGTGGATCACCTGGCAACTGGACCCGCAGAGCAGCGCCTACACCATCCCCGGCGCCTTGCGTTTGCGCGGCGAGCTGGATGAAGACGCGGTGCGCTCAAGCTTCCAGCACCTGATCCAGCGCCACGAAGCCCTGCGCACTCGTTTCTATGAACGCGATGGCCAGGCCTTCCAGCGTGTGGACGCCAACGGCGATTTTGACCTGCAGGTCATCGATCTCAGCGACGTGCCCGCCGCCGAGCGTGAAGCGCGCGCGCAACAGATCCGTGAGGACGAAGCCCGTACCCAGTTCGACCTGGAAAAAGGCCCGCTGCTGTGGGTGACCCTGGTGCGCCTGGACGATGAAGATCACCAGTTGTTGGTGACTCTGCACCACATCATTGCCGATGGCTGGTCGCTGAATATCCTCCTCGACGAGTTCTCGCGCCTGTACGCCGCCGCAAGCCAGGGCCAGAGCCTGACGTTGCCGCCACTGGCCTTGCAGTACGCCGACTACGGCAGCTGGCAGCGCCAATGGCTGGCCGACGGTGAAGGCCAGCGGCAACTGGCGTACTGGAAAACGCAGTTGGGCGACGAGCATCCGACCCTGAGCCTGGCCACCGACCACCCGCGTGCGGCCCAGCAACGCCACAGCGCGTCGCGCCATACTGCGCGCTTGAGTGTCAGCCTCAGCGAAGCAATTCGCCAGACCGCCCAGGCCCACGAGTCCACGCCGTTCATGCTGTTGCTGGCGGCGTTCCAGACCTTGCTCTACCGCTACAGCGGCCAGCGCGACATCCGTATCGGCGTGCCCAATGCCAACCGCCCGCGCCAGGAAACCCAGGGCCTGATCGGCTTCTTTATCAACACCCTGGTGCTGCGTGCCGAGCTGGACGGGCGCCTGCCGTTCAATCAACTGTTGGCCGCCACCCGCCAGACGGCACTGGGCGCTCAGGCCCATCAGGACCTGCCGTTCGAGCAACTGCTGGAAGCCTTCCCGCAAGCCCGTGAACAAGGCCTGTTCCAGGTCATGTTCAATCACCAGCAACGTGACCTCAGCGCCTTGCGGCGCCTGCCGGGCATGCTCGCCGATGAGCTGCCATGGCACAGCCGCGAAGCCAAGTTCGACCTGCAACTGCACAGTGAAGAAGACCGCAACGGGCGCCTGAGCCTGTCCTTCGACTACGCCGATGAACTGTTCGACAGCACGACCATCCAGCGCCTGGCCGAGCACTACATCCACCTGCTGCAGGCTGTGTGCGAGCAACCGCAACTCGCCCTCGGCGACCTCAAGCTGATGCAGCAGGACGAACAGCAAGCGTGGAGCCAGGCACCGTGCGCGCCCGCTCGACACTGGCTGCCCGAACTGCTCAACCAACACACCTCGGACAACACCGCGCTGGTCTGGCAGGACGGCAGCCTGACCTTCGCCCAACTGCACACCCAGGCCAACCGCCTGGCCCATTACCTGCGCGACAAAGGCGTCGGCCCGGACGTGTGCGTGGCCATCGCCGCCGAGCGTTCGCCGCAGTTGCTGGTCGGCCTGCTGGCGATCATCAAGGCCGGTGGTGCCTATGTGCCGCTGGACCCGGATTACCCCGCCGAGCGCCTGGCCTACATGCTCAAGGACAGCGGCGTGCACCTGCTGCTGACCCAGACCGCCTTGCTAGAACACTTGCCGACGGCCGACGGCGTGTGCGTGATTGCCATGGACAGCCTGCACCTCGACGGTTGGCCGACCCAGCCACCGGGCCTGCACCTGCACGGTGACAACCTCGCCTACGTGATCTACACCTCCGGCTCCACCGGCCAGCCCAAGGGCGTGGGCAATACCCATGCGGCCCTGGCCGAGCGCTTGCAGTGGATGCAGGCCACCTATCAACTGAATGACAGCGACGTGCTGATGCAAAAGGCGCCGATCAGTTTCGACGTGTCGGTGTGGGAGTGTTTCTGGCCGCTGATCACCGGCTGCCGCCTGGTGCTGGCCGGCCCTGGCGAACACCGCGACCCGCACCGCATCGCGCAGTTGGTGCAGGCCTACGGTGTGACCACGCTGCACTTTGTGCCGCCGCTGTTGCAGCTGTTTATCGACGAACCGCTGGTGGCCGAGTGCACCAGCCTGCGTCGCCTGTTTTCCGGTGGCGAGGCCTTGCCCGCCGAGTTGCGCAATCGCGTGTTGGCGCAGTTGCCGACGGTGCAATTGCACAACCGCTATGGCCCGACCGAGACCGCGATCAACGTCACCCACTGGCATTGCACTGCCGACGATGGCGAGCGTTCGCCGATTGGCCGACCACTGGGCAATGTGATCTGCCGCGTGCTGGACGAGCAGCTCAACCCGTTGCCGGCCGGTGTGCCGGGTGAGCTGTGCATTGGCGGTATCGGCCTAGCGCGCGGTTACCTTGGGCGTGCCGGTTTGACCGCTGAGCGCTTTGTCGCCGACCCGCTGGGCGAGGCGGGCGCGCGCCTGTATCGCACCGGTGACCGCGCACGCTGGGGCGCGGACGGCGTGCTTGAATACCTCGGCCGTCTCGACCAGCAGGTCAAGCTGCGCGGCTTCCGGGTGGAGCCGGAAGAAATCGAAGCGCGCCTGCTGGCCCTGGACGGTATCGCCCAGGCCGTGGTGCTGGTGCGCGATGCGCAGTTGATCGGTTACTACACCGCACATAGCGCACTGGACGAACAGGACGTCAAAGCCGCCCTGGCCGCCGAGTTGCCGGAGTACATGGTGCCCGCGCAACTGATGCGCCTGGACGCGATGCCGCTGAGCCCCAGCGGCAAGCTCGACCGTCGCGCATTGCCAGCGCCGGTGTGGCAAACCCGCGAACACATCGAACCCGAAACACCCTTGCAGCAGCAGATTGCAGCGATCTGGCGCGAGGTGCTCGGCCTGCCGCAAATCGGCCTGCGCGATGACTTTTTCGCCCTCGGCGGCCACTCGTTGCTGGCCACGCAAATCATCTCCCGCACCCGCCAGGCCTGCGACGTCGAGTTGCCGTTGCGCACCTTGTTCGACGCCAGTGAGCTGGGGGCTTTTGCCGAGCAAGTCGGCCTGATCCAGGCCAGCGGCCAACGCAACCAGCAAACCGCAATCGCCAAGGTCGACCGCAGCCAAGCGGTGCCGTTGTCGTATTCCCAGCAACGCATGTGGTTCCTGTGGCAGATGGAACCGGACAGCCCGGCCTACAACGTCGGTGGCATGGCGCGCCTGCGCGGTGTGCTGGATGTGGGGCGTTTCGAGGCGGCGTTGCAGGCCTTGATCATGCGCCACGAAACCCTGCGCACTACATTCCCGAGTGTCGACGGCGTGGCCTATCAAAAGGTCTCGGCGCAGACCGGCCTGCGCATGGACTGGCAGGATATGTCGGCGTTGAACGAAGGCGAGCGCGAGCAGCGTTTGCAGCAACTGGCCGACCACGAGGCGCACACCCCGTTCAACCTGGAAACCGGGCCACTGCTGCGCGCGTGCCTGGTCAAGGCCGGTGAGCGGGAGCACTACCTGGTGCTGACCCTGCACCATATCGTCACCGAAGGCTGGGCCATGGACATTTTTGCCCGTGAACTCAGCGCGCTGTACGAAGCGTTTATCGATGAGCGCCTGTCACCGCTGGCGCCGTTGCCGGTGCAATACCTGGACTACAGCGTGTGGCAACGCCAGTGGTTGGAGTCTGGCGAGCGCCAACGCCAACTGGACTATTGGACCGCGCAGCTTGGCCATGAGCATCCGCTGCTGGAACTGCCCAGCGACCGTCCACGGCCACCGGTGCAAAGTCACCAGGGCGAGCTGTACCGCTTCGACCTCAGCGACGATCTCGCCGCCCGTGTGCGTGCTTTCAACGCCGAACATGGCCTGACCCTGTTCATGACCATGACCGCCACCCTGGCCGTATTGCTCTATCGCTACAGCGGCCAGACCGACCTGCGCATCGGCGCGCCGGTGGCCAACCGCATTCGCCCGGAAAGCGAAGGGCTGATCGGCGCGTTCCTCAACACCCAGGTGCTGCGTTGCCAGCTCGCTGGGCAGATGAATGTCGCCGAGCTGTTCGAGCAGGTGCGCCACACCGTGATCGAAGGCCAGTCCCATCAGGACCTGCCGTTCGACCATCTGGTAGAAGCCCTGCAACCGCCGCGCAGCGCGGCGTACAACCCGCTGTTCCAAGTGATGTGCAACGTGCAGCGCTGGGAATTCCAGCAGAGCCGCCAACTGGCCGGCATGACCGTCGAATACCTGGCCAACGATGCCCGCGCGACCAAGTTCGACCTCAACCTGGAAGTCACCGACCTCGACCATCGCCTGGGTTGCTGCCTGACCTACAGCACTGATTTGTTCGATGAGCCACGCATCGCGCGCATGGCCGAGCATTGGCGCAACCTGCTCGAAGCGTTGATCGCCAACCCGCAACAACGCCTCAGCGAACTGCCGTTGCTGAGCGCCACCGAGCAACGTGCGTTGCGGGACAGCCTGGGTGTGGAAGCCGGCGAGCATCGTCTCGACCAGTGCATCCAGCAACTGTTCAGCCAACAGGCGCTCACGCGTGCGCAGGCTCCGGCGCTGACCTTTGCCGGCGTCACCCTCAGTTATGCCGAACTGGACGCCCGCGCCAACCGCCTGGCGTGGATGCTGCGCGAGCGCGGCGTCGGCCCGCAGGTGCGTGTCGGCCTGGCGCTGCCGCGCTCGCTGGAAATGGTCATCGGCCTGCTGGCGATCCTCAAGTCCGGTGGCGCCTATGTGCCACTGGACCCGGAATACCCGCTGGACCGCCTGCACTACATGATCGAAGACAGCGGCGTCGGCCTGTTGCTCAGCGATGCGGCGATGTTCGAAGCCCTCGGCGAATTGCCGGCGACCGTGGCCTGCTGGTGCCTGGAAGATGACTTGCCGGTGCTGGCGAATTACCCGGCCGACGAGCTGCCGTTTATCAGCTTGCCGCAGCATCAGGCCTACCTGATCTACACCTCCGGCTCCACCGGTAAACCCAAGGGCGTGGTGGTGTCCCACGGTGAAATCGCCATGCATTGCCAGGCTGTGATCGAGCGCTTCGGCATGCGCCCGGACGATTGCGAGCTGCATTTCTATTCGATCAACTTCGACGCCGCCACCGAGCGTTTGCTGGTGCCGCTGCTCAGCGGTGCCCAGGTGGTCCTGCGCGCCCAGGGCCAGTGGGATGCCGAGGAAATCTGCGGGCTGATCCGTACCCATCGCATCAACATCCTCGGTTTTACCCCGAGCTACGGCAGCCAGTTGGCGCAGTGGCTGGCGACCCAGCACCAGACCTTGCCGGTGCGCATGTGCATCACCGGTGGCGAAGCGCTGACCGGCGAACACTTGCAGCGTATCCGCGCAGCGTTCCAGCCCGAGGTGTTTTTCAACGCCTACGGCCCGACCGAAACCGTGGTCATGCCGCTGGCCAGCCTCGCGCCGCAGCAACTGGAGGAGGGCGCCGGCAGCGTGCCGATCGGCAGCATCATCGGCGACCGCGTGGCCTACATTCTCGACGCTGACCTGGCGTTGGTACCGCAAGGGGCGACCGGCGAGTTGTATGTCGGCGGCGCCGGTCTGGCCCAGGGTTACCACCAACGTCCGGGGATGACGGCCGAGCGGTTTGTCGCCGACCCGTTTGCCCGCCATGGCGGTCGTCTGTATCGCACCGGCGACCTGGTGCGCCAACGCGCCGATGGCCTGGTGGAGTACCTGGGGCGTATCGACCATCAGGTGAAGATTCGCGGTTTCCGGATTGAGCTGGGCGAGATCGAAACCCGCCTGCTGGAACATGCTGCGGTGCGCGAAGCGGTGGTGCTGGCACTGGATTCGCCGAGTGGCAAACAGCTGGTGGCGTACCTGGTCAGCGACGCCGACCACGCCACCTTGCGTGATGCGCTCAAGGCCCATCTCAAGGCACAACTGCCGGATTACATGGTGCCCGCGCACCTGATCGTGCTCGACAGCATGCCGCTCACCGCCAACGGCAAGCTCGACCGCCGCGCCTTGCCGCAACCCGACCCCGAGGCCAATCGCCAACACTACGTGGCCCCGCGCAATGAGCTGGAAAGCACTTTGGCAGCGATCTGGTGCGCGGTGTTGAACGTGCAGCAAGTCGGCCTCGACGATAACTTCTTTGAACTGGGCGGCGATTCGATTCTGTCGATCCAGGTGGTCAGCCGCGCGCGGCAGGCGGGGATTCATTTCAGCCCTCGTGACCTGTTCCAGCACCAGACCGTGCAAACCCTGGCTGCGGTCGCCACGCGCTCCGAGCAGGTCATCGCCGAGCAAGGCGTGCTCACCGGTCCCTCGGGCCTGACGCCGATCCAGCATTGGTTCTTCGACAGCGATATTCCTGCGCGTCAGCACTGGAACCAGGCGCTGGTGCTCAAACCGCTGCAACTGCTCGAACCTCATCGCCTGGAGCAAGCGCTGCTGGCGGTACTGGAACACCACGACGCCCTGCGCCTGAGCTTCACCCGGCGCGATGCCCAGTGGCATGCCGAACACCTGGCCGTGCCCCAGGGCGGCGTGCTGATGCAGGCGCAAGTGCGCGACATGGCGCAGTGCACCGCGCTGTTCACCGACACCCAGCGCAGCCTCGACCTGGAACACGGCCCGCTGTTACGTGCCTTGCTGGTGGATGGCCCCCACGGCCAGCAACGCCTGCTGATCGCGATCCATCACTTGGTGGTGGACGGTGTCTCGTGGCGTGTGTTGCTTGAAGACCTGCAAAACGTTTATCGCCAGCTCAGCGACGGCCAGTCCGTCAGCCTGCCGGCCAAGACCAGCGCCCTGCGTGACTGGGCCGCGCGCTTGCAGGCGTACGCCGGCAGCGAATCCCTGCGTGAAGAGTTAAGCGTGTGGCAGGACCGGTTGGCCGGTCCTGACGCGGCATTGCCTGTGGCCCGCCCGCACGGTTCGCGGCGCAATCGTGATGCCGACACCGTCAGCGTGCGCCTGGATGCCGAACACACCCGCCAGTTGCTGCAACAAGCGCCGAGCGCCTACCGCACCCAGGTCAACGACCTGCTGCTGACCGCCCTGGCCCGTGTGCTGTGCCGCTGGAGCGGGCATGATTCGGCGTTGATCCAACTCGAAGGCCATGGCCGTGAGAGCCTGTTCGACGATATCGACCTGACGCGCAGCGTCGGCTGGTTCACCAGTGCTTACCCGCTGCGCCTGACCCCGCCGGCCGTCGCAAAAGCGTCCGGGCAAGGCGACTCGATCAAGGCGATCAAGGAACAACTGCGCGCGGTGCCGCACAAGGGCCTGGGCTATGGCGTGCTGCGCTACCTGGCCGATGACCTGTGCCAGCGCAGCATGGCCGCGCTGCCCGGCGCCGACATCACCTTCAACTACCTCGGCCAGTTCGACCAGAGCTTTGGCGAGGATGCGTTGTTCCATCCGCTGGACGAATCCGCCGGTCAGGCCCATGACCCGGATGCGCCGCTGCCCAACGAGCTGAGCGTCGACAGCCAGGTATATGGCGGCGAACTGGTGCTGCGCTGGACCTTCAGCCGCGAACGCCACGACCCGCAGACGATCCAGGACCTGGCGCAAGACTACCTGGCCGAACTGCGCAGCCTGGTCGCCCATTGCCTTGCGGACAACGCCGGTGGCCTCACGCCGTCCGACTTCCCGCTGGCGCACTTGAGCCAGTCGCAACTCGACAGCTTGCCGGTACCGGCCAGCGCCATTGAAGACGTGTACCCGCTGACGCCGATGCAAGAGGGCCTGCTGCTGCATACCCTGCTGGAACCGGGCACCGGCCTCTATTACATGCAGGACCGCTACCGCATCAACAGCGCCCTCGACCCGGTGCGTTTCGCCCAGGCCTGGCAAGCGGTGATTGCCCGTCACGAAGCCTTGCGCGCCTCGTTCTGCTGGAACGTCGGCGAGGACATGCTGCAAGTGATCCACAAGCCGGGCAGCACGCCGATCGAGTACCTGGACTGGAGTGCCGATCCGGAGAGCGAACAGGAACCGCGCTTGCAAGCGCTGCTCAAGGCCGAGCGCGAAGCCGGTTTTGATCTGCTCAACCAGGCGCCGTTCCACCTGCGCCTGATCCGCGTCGGTGAAGCGCGCTACTGGTTCATGATGAGCAACCACCACATCCTGATCGATGCCTGGTGCCGTTCGCTGTTGATGAATGACTTCTTCGATATCTACATGGCCCTCGGCGAAGGCCGCGAGGCACAGCTGGCCACGCCGCCGCGTTATCGCGACTACATCGCCTGGCTGCAACGCCAGAACCTCGCCGAAGCATGCCAGTGGTGGCAGCAGAACCTGCAAGGGTTCGAGCGCACCACGCCGATCCCGAGCGACCGGCCGTTCCTGCGCGAACATGCCGGCCACAGCGGCGGCATGGTGGTGGGTGACTGCTACACCCGCCTCGATGTTCGCGACGGTGCGCAACTGCGCGAATTGGCCCAGGCCCATCAACTCACCGTCAATACCTTTGCCCAGGCGGCGTGGGCGCTGGTGCTGCGGCGCTTGAGCGGCGACCGTGACGTGCTGTTCGGCGTCACCGTGGCCGGGCGCCCGGTGGAAATGCCCGCGATGCAACGCACCGTTGGCCTGTTTATCAACAGCATCGCGCTGCGGGTGAAACTGCCCGAGGACGACCAGCGTTGCAGCGTGCGCCAGTGGCTGAACAGCCTGCTCGACAGCAATATGCAGCTGCGCGAGTACGAATACCTGCCGCTGGTGACGATCCAGGAACACAGCGAGTTGCCCAAGGGCCAGCCGCTGTTCGACAGCCTGTTCGTGTTCGAAAACGCGCCGGTGGAAGTCTCGGTGCTGGACCGCGCCCACAGCCTGAATGCCACCTCGGACTCAGGCCGCACCCACACCAACTTCCCGCTGACCGCCGTGTGCTACCCGGGGGATGACCTCGGCCTGCACCTGTCCTACGACCAGCGTTACTTCGACGAAACCACGGTGCAAGGCATGCTCGGCGAGTTCAAGCGCCTGCTGCTGGCGCTAGTGCAGGGCTTCCACGGTGATATGGCCGACCTGCCGCTGATCGGCGAGCAGGAGCGGGCGTTCCTGGTGGAGGGGTGCAACCAGAGCGAACACGCCTACCCGCTGGAACGCAGCTATGTCGAGTTGTTCGAAGCCCAGGTAAGCGCGGATCCGCAGCGTATCGCCGCCAGTTGCCTGGACCAGCAATGGACCTATGATGAGTTGAACCGCCGCAGTAACGGCCTGGGTCATGCGCTGATTGCGGCGGGCGTTGGCCTGGACCAACCGGTGGCGTTGTTGGCCGAGCGCAGCCTTGACCTGCTGGGCATGATCATCGGCAGTTTCAAGGCCGGTGCCGGTTACCTGCCGTTGGACCCGGGGCTGCCGAGCCAGCGCCTGAGCCGCATCATCGACCTGAGTCGCACACCGTTGCTGGTCTGCACCGAGGCGTGCCGCGAGCAGGCCGTCGAGCTGCTGGACGGCGTCGACTGCCAGTTGCTGGTGTGGGACGAAGTGCCTGCCCGTGGGGAAAATCCGGGCATCTACAGCGGTCCGGACAACCTTGCCTATGTGATCTACACCTCGGGCTCCACCGGCTTGCCCAAAGGCGTGATGGTCGAACAGCGCGGCATGCTCAACAACCAATTGAGCAAGGTGCCGTACCTGCAACTGAGCGCGACGGATGTGATCGCCCAGACGGCCTCGCAAAGCTTCGATATTTCCGTCTGGCAATTCCTCGCCGCGCCGCTGTTCGGTGCGCGGGTGGACATTGTGCCGAACACCATCGCCCACGATCCGCAGGGCCTGCTGGCGCATGTGCAGGCACACGGCATCACCGTGCTGGAAAGCGTGCCGTCGCTGATCCAGGGCATGCTCGCCCAGGATCGCATCAGCCTGGACGGTTTGCGCTGGATGCTGCCGACCGGTGAAGCGATGCCGCCCGAACTGGCGCACCAGTGGTTGTTGCGTTACCCGGACATCGGCCTGGTCAACGCCTACGGCCCGGCGGAATGTTCGGACGATGTGGCGTTCTTCTGCGTCGACCTGGCGTCCACTCGTGGCACTTACCTGCCGATTGGTACGCCGACGGACAATAACCGCTTGTACCTGGTCGATGGCGCACTGGAATTGGTGCCCCAAGGGGCGGTCGGTGAACTGTGCGTGGCCGGCACCGGGGTCGGCCGCGGGTATGTCAGCGATCCGCTGCGCACCGCCCAGGTGTTTGTGCCGAACCCGTTCGGCGCACCCGGCGAGCGCCTGTACCGCACCGGCGACCTGGCACGGCGGCGCAGCGATGGCGTGCTGGAGTACGTCGGGCGTATCGACCATCAGGTGAAGATTCGCGGCTACCGCATCGAACTGGGTGAAATCGAAGCGCGCCTGCATGAACAACCGGAGGTACGCGATGCGGCGGTGGGCGTGCAGGAAGGCGTCAACGGCAAGCATCTGGTGGGTTACCTGGTGGCCGCCGATGAAGCCCTCAACCCCAGCGAACGCCTGGACCGCATCAAGCAACGCCTGCGCGCCGAACTGCCGGAATACATGGTGCCGCTGCACTGGCTATGGCTTGAGCACCTGCCGCTCAACGCCAACGGCAAACTCGACCGCAAGGCCTTGCCGGAACTGGAGATCGGCCAGTTGCACAGCCAGGACTACCTGGCGCCGCGCAACGAACTGGAAGGCACATTGGCCGCGATCTGGGCCGAGGTGCTGAAAGTCGAACGGGTAGGGGTGCAGGACAACTTCTTCGAACTGGGCGGGCACTCGTTGCTGGCCACGCAGATTGCCTCGCGCGTGCAGAAGACCCTGCAGCGGGATGTGCCGCTGCGGGCGATGTTCGAGTGCAGCACCGTGGCGGAGTTGGCTGAGTATATCGAGGGGTTGGCGGCCAATGAGATCAGCGCGGAGAAGGTGGATCGGTTGAGTGATTTGATGGCGGAGTTGGAGGGGCTTTGATCTTCGCTGGGGTTGAGGGGCTCATCGGTATCTACACAATTTTTTCAGCGGTCTGTGGCGAGGGAGCTTGCTTCCGTGGCGGCCTTCGGGCCGACCATGTCGTTGG
>NZ_JAFLXD010000068.1:0-20711 GCF_019891415.1 Pseudomonas sp. SH10-3B
CGCAGCCCAACGCGGGACAAGCCCGCTCGCCACAGGGAGATTTGTCAGGGGCTGAAAAGTTGTGTAGATACCCATGGCTATCGCTGGCAAGCCCGCTCCTAGCGGTAAACGCCGTCCTTCCCGTGCCCCGCCATGGCCTGGTTGCTGCGTACGCTGATCATCAACTTGATGTCTATCCAGTCGATGCCCTGGGCCTTGAGCTTGGGCAGCTCGCGTTCCAGTACGGCCAGCGTTTGTGGGTAGGGGTGGCCGATCATCACCGCCGAACCCTGTTTGTGCGCCAGTTTGATCGCCGTCTGTAATTGCGTGGTGATCGCGGCTTCGGTGCGTTCATCGTCGAGAAACACATCCCGCGAGACATGAGCCAGGCCGATCTTCTGCGCCTCGGCAGCGGCCACGGTCTTTGCGCTGGTGCGGCTGTCGACGAAGAACTTGTTGCGCCGTTGCAGCTCGGCCATCAACCAGGCCATGGCGGCCGGTTGCGCGGTCATGCGGCTACCCATGTGGTTGTTGATGCCGGCAGTGTAGGGCACGGCGTTGAAGGCCGCGTCCAGACGCTTGCCGAGCTCTTCGATGGGCAGCTCGGGGTGCCAGGCGAACGGGCCGGTGGCCGGGTCCATGGGCATGTGCAGGATCACGATCTTGCCGGCCTTGTGCGCTTCGCGGGCGAATTCGGCGGCGTGAGGCGTGTCGGGCATGATCGCCGTGGTCACCGGCCCAGGCAGGGCCAGCACGCGACGATCCCGGGTCAGGTTTTGCCCCAGGTCGTCGATGATGAGGGTCAGGTAGGCTTTGTGGGACTCGCTGGCAGGGGCCGCTTGGGCGACCCCTGCCAGGCTGCACAGCACAGCGATGATCAGGGCAACACGCATATCAACGGCTGCGCGTGATGCTCAAGCCCTTGAGCAGGCTCAGCGCCTGGGCCAGCTGGTAATCATCGTCCTGCGGCATCGGCTTGGCTTTCTTGCTGCTGCCGGTTGGCTGGTCGGCACCGCCGTTGCCATTGCCCAGGTGACCTTGCAGGTCGGCTTCCTTGTAGTACTCGCTGTCGATTTCGTTGGTGATCTTGGCCTTGCGCACTTCGATGTCCGGCACGATGCCCTGGGCCTGGATCGAGCGGCCGTTCGGCGTGTAGTACAGCGCGGTGGTGATCTTCAACGCACGCTCATTGTTCAGCGGCAGCACGGTTTGTACCGAGCCTTTACCGAAGCTGGTGGTGCCCATCAGCACGCCGCGCTTCTGGTCTTGCAGGGCGCCGGCGACGATTTCCGAGGCCGAGGCGCTGCCGCCGTTGATCAGCACGGCCAATGGCACGTTCTCGCTGAGGTCGTTGCCGGTGGCCGAGAAGCGCAGTTCGGAGTTGGCGATCCGGCCCTTGGTGTAGACGATCAGGCCCTTGGTGATGAAGTGGTCGACCACTTCCACCGCCGCTTGCAGCACACCGCCTGGGTTGTTGCGCAGGTCGAGTACGATGCCGCTGAGTTTCTTGCCGTTGTCCTTGCGCAGCTTGGCCAGGGCCTTGGCCACTTCGTCGCCGGTCTTGACCTGGAATTGGGTGATGCGGATGTACCCGTAGCCCGACTCCAGCAGCTGGCTCTTCACGCTCTTGACCACGATGGTCGCGCGGGTGAGCGTCACGTCAAACGGGTTGCCGCCGTCGCGCACCAGGGTCAGGGTGATTTTCTGGCCGATCTTGCCGCGCATCTTGTCGACGGCTTCGGTCATGGTCTGGCCACGGGTCGGCTGGCCGTTGATCTTGACGATAAAGTCACCGGCCTGGATGCCGGCCTTGGATGCCGGGGTGTCGTCGATGGGCGAAACGACCTTGATGTTGCCGTCTTCAGCGCCGACTTCAATGCCCAGGCCGCCGAATTCACCACTGGTGCTTTCCTGCAGCTCGGCAAAATCTTCCGGACCCAGGTACGCGGAGTGCGGGTCGAGGTTGCTGAGCATGCCCTTGATGGCATTTTCCAACAGGGTCTTGTCGTCTACGGGTTCGACATAGGCTGCCTTGATCCGGTCCATGACCTCGGCAAAGGTGCGCAGCTCGTCCAGCGGCAACGGCGCCTTGGTGGTCGCGGCCGTGGCGGCGGGTGCAGCCGGAGCGGCCTGGTCGGCAAAAGCCAGAGGCGCGCCGATCACCAGGGCGATCGTCAGGGCCAGCGAAGTGAGGCGGGACAAATGCAGCATGTCGAACGAACTCCTAATGTAGATGCGACCCTATCCTTGGGACCGGCACCATTGTGCGGGATCGCTCGGGCGACCCTGCTGACGAATAGCGAAGTACAGCGCCGGGGTGTCCTGACCACCACTGTTACCGACAGTGGAGATGGATTCACCGGCTTTTACAACATCACCTGCCGACTTGAGTAAAGTCTGATTGTGGCCGTAAAGGCTCAAATAGCCATTACCGTGGTCGAGAATCACCAACAAACCGGCGCCCCGCAGCCAATCGGCAAACACTACGCGCCCGCCGTGAACGGCGTGGACCTGGCTGCCGGCAGACGCGCTGATCATCACCCCATCCCACTTGGCGCGGGTGTCGTCGCCTCGGGTTTCACCGAAGCGCGCCAGTAGTCGACCATCAACTGGCCATGGAAGTTTGCCGCGCGCCGAAGCAAAAGGCCCCCCAAAGGACTCGCCGGCACTGGAAACCAGCGGGCCAGGGGCGGCATGTGCCGGTTTACGCGGTGCCGGGGCATCGCTGGTGGCTGCCAGTTCGGCCTCACGCTGGCGCTTTTTTTCCGCTTCCTGCTGGGCGATCAGCGCTTTCTGTCGCGCTTCTTCGGCCTCGCGTGCCTGGCGTGCCAGGGTTTCTTCGATGGTCTTGAGCACTTTGGCCAGGTCGGCCTGGTCCTGCTCGCGGGCCTGGAGCTTGGCGTCACGGGCCTTCACATCGTCATTGAGCTTGGCCAGGGCCAGTTGGCGCTCCTTGCGGACTTTGTCCAGCTCGTCGCGCTGGGTGTCGAGGGCGCTTTTCTGGTCCTCCAACTGCGACTGCTGGTTGGCGATTTCCTGTTCGACGTTGACCAACTGGCGCAGGGTCTCGTTGAAGCTTTTAAGTTGCTCCAGGCGGGCTTTGCTCAGGTAGTCGTAGTAGGTCAGGGTACGCGCGAATTTTTCCGGGTTCTGCTGGTTGAGCAGCAGCTTGAGGTATTCCTGGCGGCCGCTCTGGTAGGCGGCGCGGGCCTGGATCGCGATCAAGCGTTGCTGTTCAACGCGCGCGCTCTGGAGTTTTTTTTTCTCAGCGTCGAGTCGCTCCAGTTCCGACTCGCTCTTCTTTAATTCTTTTTGCAGCTCCTGGACCTGCTTCTCCAGCTTGCCCATTTCGGTTTCCGTGCCGCGCAGGTCTTTCTGCACCCCGGATTTTTCTTCCTGGAGCTTGCCGAGCAGTTTTTTCAGCTCGGTAATGTCCTGACGCGTAGCGTCCAACTGTTGTTGAGTTTGTGCGCGCTCGTCGGCAAACGCCGGTTGGAGCAGGCAGACAAGAGCAAGGGTAATCAAGGCGCGAAGCATAGAGGCGGGCGACACCAGGGAAAGGGACGGCCTAGTATGCCCGCCAAGCGTCGCAAAAAAAACGCCCAATTCGGCCTGGAAGGCAAGATAGGTGCCGAGTGGCGGTGGTATGGCAAAAAGACATCTACCAAACGCCGGAGATCCAATGTGGGAGGGGGCTGGCTTGCCCCCGATTGCGGCGTGTCAGCTGAATAGGTGTTGGCTGACCCACTGCTATCGGAGGCAAGCCCCCTCCCACACTGTTGTTTAGATCAGACCAGGATTGAGGTGCCAGTCATCTCTTTCGGCTTCTCCAACCCCATCAGCATCAGCATGGTCGGCGCCACATCCGCCAGTACGCCGCCATCGCGCACTTTGAAGTCGCGCTTGCCGACGTAGATGAACGGCACCGGCTCGGTCGTGTGAGCCGTGTGAGCCTGGCCGGTGGATTCGTCGGACATCTGCTCGCAGTTACCGTGGTCGGCGGTGATCAGCGCTTCGCCGCCGACTTTTTCCAGCGCCTCGACAATGCGCCCGACGCACAGGTCCAGGCATTCCACGGCCTTGGTCGCAGCTTCCAGGTTGCCGCTGTGGCCGACCATATCGCCGTTGGCGTAGTTGACCACGATCACGTCGTAGCGCTGGTGGTCGATGGCGTCGACGATCTTGTCGGTGACTTCCGGCGCGCTCATTTCCGGCTGCAGGTCGTAGGTGGCGACTTTTGGCGACGGGATCAGGATGCGCTCTTCACCCGGGAACGGTTCTTCGCGACCGCCGGAGAAGAAGAAGGTCACGTGGGCGTATTTTTCGGTTTCGGCAATACGCAGTTGGGTCTTGCCGTTCTTCGCCAGGTAGTCGCCCAGCACGTTGTCCAGGCTGCCGGCAGCAAAGGCAGCGGGGGCCGGGATGCTGGCGGCGTATTGGGTCAGGCCTACGAATTGGACTTTTGGCTGGCGAGTACGCTCGAATTCCTTGAAACCGTCTTCGACAAACACACGGCTCAGCTCGCGGGCACGGTCGGCGCGGAAGTTCATGAACACCACGGCGTCGCCGTCTTCGACCTTGACCGGGTCGCCGATGGTCGTGGCCTTGACGAATTCATCGCTCTCGCCACGGGCGTAGGCGGCTTCCAGGCCTTCCTGGGCGGTGGCGGCGTGGAATTCGGCCTGGCCGTCGACGATCAGGTTGTAGGCCTGGGACACGCGGTCCCAACGATTGTCGCGGTCCATGGCGAAGTAGCGGCCCACCAGGCTGGCGATGCGGCCCTTGCCCAGGGCGGCGAAAGTGGCGTCCAGCAGTTCGATGGAGGATTGCGCGCTTTTTGGCGGCGTGTCACGGCCATCGAGGAAAGCGTGCAGGTAGATCTTGTCGGCGCCGCGCTTGAAGGCCAGCTCAGCCATCGCCACCAGATGGTCCTGGTGGCTGTGTACGCCGCCGTCGGACAGCAGGCCCATGAAGTGCACGGCTTTGCCGGCGGCCACTGCTTTATCTACCGCTGCGCAGAGGGTCGGGTTCTCGAAGAACTCGCCATCGCGGATCGATTTGGTCACGCGAGTGAAGTCTTGATATACCACTCGTCCGGCGCCGAGGTTCATGTGGCCGACTTCCGAGTTGCCCATCTGGCCGTCCGGCAGGCCCACGTCCATGCCCGAGCCGGAGATCAGGCCGTTGGGCACTGTCGCAGTCAGTCGGTCGAGTACGGGCTTCTTGGCCGCGTATACGGCGTTGTCGTGGTGGCTTTCACTGTGTCCGAAGCCATCGAGAATTATCAGGACCAAAGGTTTAGGCGTGGTAGTCATAGATCCTCTCGCGGCGGTAATAAAGGAAGGCAATTGAAAAGGGAGTGGCAGTTTAAAGCGAAGTTCCGACCACGTCACCGCTTTACGGGGGTTGGCCCCCCCTGACGGCTGTGTATACTTACCGCCATTTTAACGCCCTGGAACCTCCTTGATGGTTGATCACCTGATTGCATTTGCCACTGCCCATTATCTGCTCGTGGGTGCCTTCGTCATCCTGCTGGCGCTGCTGATCGCTCACGAATTGAGCCGTGGTGGCCGCAGCCTGAGCACGTCGGAGCTGACCGCGCTGGTCAACAAGGATGAGGCCATTGTGGTGGATATCCGCCCAGTCAAGGATTTCGCCGCCGGCCATATCGTCGGTGCCCTGAACATTCCTCAGGACAAGCTGATCGCGCGCCTGGCCGAGCTGGAAAAGCACAAGGCCAAGACCATCATCCTGGTCGACGCCCAGGGCCAGCACGCCGGCACCCACGCCCGCGAAATGCTCAAGACTGGTTTCACCGCCGCCAAGCTGTCCGGTGGCATCAGCAGCTGGCGCGCCGATAACCTGCCGCTGGTGAAGTGATATGAGCCAGGTTGTCGTGTATTCCAGCGATTGGTGCCCTTACTGCATGCGGGCCAAGGCCCTGCTGGAGAAGAAGGGCGTTGCCTTCGAAGAGATCAAGGTCGACGGCAAGCCCCAGGTGCGTGCCGAAATGGCCCAGAAGGCGGGGCGCACGTCCGTGCCGCAGATCTGGATCGGCGCCAAGCATATCGGTGGCTGCGATGACCTGTTTGCCCTGGAGCGCGCCGGTAAACTCGATGCGCTGCTGCTCGTCTGACTCCCAACCCCGAAAAGACCCCAAGATCAAGAAGGATCTGCGATGACTGACCAACAGAACACCGAAGCAGCAGAAGCCCAAGGCCCACAGTTCTCGCTGCAACGTATCTACGTGCGGGACCTGTCGTTCGAAGCGCCGAAAAGCCCGGCTATCTTCCGCCAGGAATGGACCCCAAGCGTTGCCCTGGACCTGAACACCCGTCAAAAGGCACTGGAAGGCGACTTCCACGAAGTCGTGCTGACCTTGTCGGTCACCGTCAAGAATGGCGAAGAAGTGGCCTTCATCGCTGAAGTGCAACAGGCCGGTATCTTCCTGATCCAGGGCCTGGACGAAGCGTCCATGAGCCACACCCTGGGTGCGTTCTGCCCGAACATCCTGTTCCCGTATGCCCGTGAGACCCTGGACAGCCTGGTCACCCGTGGTTCGTTCCCGGCGCTGATGCTGGCTCCGGTGAACTTCGATGCCCTGTACGCCCAAGAGCTGCAGCGCATGCAACAGGAAGGCGCACCGACGGTTCAGTAATCTCGAACCCAATGTGGGAGGGGGCTTGCTCCCGATAGCGGTGGATCAGTCAGATAGATGTCGACTGACACTCCGCCATCGGGGGCAAGCCCCCTCCCACATTTGCTATGTGTGTTACTTGAAACCGAGTTGGCGCCAGCCTTCGTAGACAGCAACGGCGACGGTGTTCGACAGGTTCAGGCTGCGGCAGCCCTCGCGCATCGGCAAGCGCAGGCGATGCCCGTCAGGCAGGGCGTCGAGTACGTCGGCCGGCAGGCCACGGCTTTCCGGGCCGAACAGGAAGGCGTCGCCTTCGGCAAAGCTGGCATCATGGAACGGTCGCGAACCCTTGGTGGTGAACGCGAACAGCCGTGGGTGGCCCAGGCTTTCCAGGCAGCTGGCCAGGTCAGCATGGCGCTGCAGGGTGGCGTACTCGTGGTAGTCCAGGCCGGCGCGGCGCAGGCGCTTGTCGTCCATGTCGAAGCCCAGGGGCTCGATCAAATGCAGGTGGCAGCCACTGTTGGCGCACAGCCTGATAACGTTGCCGGTATTCGGCGGAATTTCTGGTTGAAAAAGGATGACGTGAAACATGCACGGCTCCGAAGGCAAAGATGCGCTGCATTCTACCCCTGAAGAAGACCCAAGACCGAAGCTAATGCCGAAGGTCATGGGCTCATTGGCGATTGTCGGCCTGATGGTGGGCCTGATGATCGGTCGCCTGACCACCCCTGACCCGGTCGAACTGCAGCAGATAGAAACGGCGGCGGACGGTGTGGTGGTGTGGTTCAACAGCGAACCCAAGCTGCACGGCGAGCATATCGACGGCACCGTGGCGCTGTTGTTCGACGCGCAAGGCAAGGCCGCCAGTGGGCAGCTCAAGGTCAACGACAAGGATGTGAACTGGCGCGTGCGCAAGACCGATGCGGGCTTGCTGCTGAACCTGGTGGCGGCTCGGCCATTGCGCGGGGAGTGGAAGGGCGAGGAGGTCGATGACCGCTGGCGGCTGGAGATCCATCTCCAAGAGCAATAAAAGAGGGAGTTCCCGGCCTGCCTGTACCAGGGCTCCCAAAACGGGGTGAAGCCAGAGGCTTCGGTGTTAAAGAGGGAATCCCCGGCCTGCCTGTACCGAGGTTCCCGAAAGCGGTGTGGAGCGCGACGCGGTTCGCATCAAGCACCCCGGGTGTAAAGAGGGGATTCTCGGCCTGCCTGTACCAAGGTCCCCGAAACTGGGTTGTACTGGGGTTATTGCAGGGCGCGTGCCAGAGTGGCTAAGTTGTGACAAAAAAATTCTTCAGTAAGCGCAAAGCCCCGGAGTACGGGGCTTTGGTGTTTTCGGGATTCAGGTTTTTTTCAGCGGCTCTGAGGTTTCAGGCGTTGGATCCATGCCCGATGCCGGTTCATGGTGCATTGAAGCGGTGCACGATCCTGAAGCTTTGTGACGGTCCAAATGTGGGAGGGGGCTTGTCCCCGATGGCGGTGTATCAGGCACAGATGTTGTGACTGATCTACTGCTATCGGGAGCAAGCCCCCTCCCACATTTGGACCTCAGTAGATTGGAGATCAGGCGTCGTCGCCCTCATCGTCATCACCGCCATCCACCTTCATGCCCAGCTCCTTGATCTTGCGCGTCAGGGTATTGCGACCCCAACCCAGCAACACGGCGGCATCGCGACGGCGACCGGCGGTGTGCTTGAGGGCGGTTTCGATCATGATCCGCTCAAAGGCCGGTACGGCGCTGTCCAGCAGGTTCGACTGGCCGCGTGCCAGGGCCTGGTCGGCCCATTGGCGCAGTGCCTGTTCCCAGTTGGTCACTGGCGCCGAATCCTGCGGCAGGCTCAGCAGCTCCGGCGGCAGGTCGCTGATATGCACTTCGCGCCCGGACGCCATCACCGTGATCCAGCGGCAGGTGTTCTCCAGTTGGCGCACGTTGCCGGGCCATGGCAGGTTCTTCAGGTATTCCTCGGTCTCGCTTTTCAGCAGCTTCGGCTCGACGGCCAGCTCTTGGGCGGCGCGGCTGAGGAAGTGGCGGGCGAGGGTCGGGATGTCTTCGCGGCGGTCCGACATCCGTGGAATGTGGATGCGGATCACGTTGAGACGGTGGAACAAGTCCTCACGGAACTTGCCGGCGTGCACCAGGGTTTCCAGGTTCTGGTGAGTCGCGGCGATGATGCGTACATCGACCTTGACCGGTGTGTGTCCGCCCACGCGGTAAAACTCGCCGTCCGCCAGTACACGCAGCAAGCGGGTCTGGGTGTCGGCCGGCATGTCGCCGATTTCATCGAGGAACAGCGTGCCGCCGTCCGCCTGTTCAAAACGGCCGCGACGCAGGTTGGCTGCGCCGGTGAACGCGCCTTTCTCATGGCCGAACAGCTCGGACTCCATCAGGTCCTTGGGAATCGCCGCCATGTTCAGCGCGATAAACGGCGAGGCCGCCCGTGGGCTGTGACGGTGCAGGGCGTGGGCCACCAGTTCTTTGCCGGTGCCCGACTCGCCGTTGATCAGCACGGTGATGTTGGAATGGCTCAAGCGCCCGATGGCGCGAAACACTTCCTGCATCGCCGGCGCTTCGCCGATGATTTCCGGCGTGCGGGTCAGGGCCGGCGGGGCTTCCTGGTTCTGCTGTTCCTGGGCGTGCTGGTTGGCGCGCTTGACCAGCGCCACGGCCTCGTCCACGTCGAACGGCTTGGGCAGGTATTCGAAGGCGCCGCCCTGATAGGACGCGACAGCGCTGTCCAGGTCGGAGTGCGCAGTCATGATGATCACCGGCAGGCGCGGGTGTTGCTCGCGTATCCGCGCCAGCAGGTCCAGGCCACTGGCGCCGGGCATGCGGATGTCGGAGATGATCACGTCGGGCTGCTGGCGCGCCAGGCGGCTCATCACTCCGTCGGCGCTGTCGAAGCTCTGGGTGGTCATGCCTTCCTGTTGCAAGGCTTTCTCAAGGACCCAGCGGATAGAACGGTCGTCATCGACGATCCAGACGGTTTCACTACGGCTCATGTCGATGGGGCTCCTTGTTCCAGAGGCAGAAAGATCGAGAACGTGGTGTGGCCAGGATGGCTCTCACATTCGATCAGACCCTGGTGCTGGCTGATGATGTTCTGGGTAATGGCCAGGCCCAGCCCGGTACCGTCCGGGCGGCCGCTGACCATGGGAAAGAAAATGGTTTCCTGAAGTTCCACAGGAATGCCCGGACCGTTGTCGATGATCTCGACCTTGGTCACCAAGCGATGGCGCACGTGGCCGATGGTGAACTGGCGCAGGGCGCGGGTACGCAGGCTGATACGGCCCAGGCGCAACTCGTTCTGGCTGCTGATGGCCTGCATGGCGTTGCGCACGATATTGAGCACCGCCTGGATCATCTGCTCGCGGTCGATCAACACGTCGGGAATGCTCGGGTCGTAATCGCGCACCAAGGTGATGCAGCCCTGGCTTTCGGCCTCCACCAGATGGCAGACGCGCTCAAGTACTTCGTGCACGTTGGTCATCGCCAGCGACGGCAGCTTGTTGGAGCCAAGCATGCGATCCACCAGGTTACGCAGGCGATCGGCCTCTTCGATGATGACGTTGGTGTAGTCCTTGAGGTTCTCGTCCGGCAACTCGCGGGCCAGCAACTGCGCCGCGCCGCGAATGCCGCCCAGCGGGTTCTTGATCTCATGGGCGAGGCCGCGCACCAGCATCTTGCTGGTTTCCTGCTTGGACAGCTGGGCTTCTTCCTTGGTGATGCGCAACAGGCGGTCGCGCGGGTGTACTTCGAGCAGCAGCAGGGTGGCGCCGTTGCTCAGGATCGGGGTTACGGCGTAGTCGACAGTCAGTGTCTGGCCGGTCAGGGCCGTGAGCATCGCCTCGCGCTTGGTGAACGGGTGCGCCTGCTCCACTGCCTGGCGCAACGAGCTCAAGGCTTCGGCCGACTCGGTGAACAATTCGCTGATGAACTGCCCATGGCTGCGCTGGCCGCTGATGGCCAGGAGCATCTCTGCCGCCGGGTTCATGTACTCAAGGCGCAGGTCGTCATTGAGCAGGATGGTCGCGGTGGTCAGGTTGTCGAGTAACAAACGGTGCAGTGCATCGCTGATGGTCATCGGGACCTCTTTTGGAGCAAGGCGCGGGCTTGAGGCACACGCTGATACAAGGAAAATGCAAAAACCAAACCAAGGCTCCGAAAAGAAGCGTGCAGGCCCTGAAATAGGCGTTTAAGGCGCGAAACTGTGGCGTTCTGCCAGCTTCTTCGCGAAGTTTCGAACCAAAATGGTGTGAGGCAGTGGGAAGGGTGCAGGCTATTGCACCAATATAGTGCTGTTTTGTGAAGGTTGTTCAGGAAGTGATGAGAGAGTGCTCTCGGCGGATGTGCGAGAGCGATCTCCGTGGTGGGCTTTATCAATGCGGCTGGGAGAGCGGCATGCCCGCGCTGCCGGCGTAAAAGACCAGCAGCTCCACCGGTGTGGATCCGGTTCTGCCGCGATGGACTGTGCCCACCATCTCGGCCAGGGTTTGCCCTTGTGTCAGGGTGAGGGCTTGCCCGCCTTTACGGGCTTCAACGATCAGCTCGCCCGAGAGGATATACGCTGCATTCGGCATTGGGTGGCTATGCCAGGGTAACTGCGTATTCGCGGGGATCTTGAGTCGCAACAGCGTGAGTTCCGGCGGGCTGGAGGGGTAAGCCTGGTAAGGTGTTCCGTCCCATGATGCGCTGCTCTGCAGCAGGATCTCCTTTTCGATTTGCACGACGTCTTTCGGCTGGCTGCTGCAGCCTAGGGCAGACAGGCAGGTCGCTGTTGCGATCAAGCATTTGAGGGCTTCCATGGTTGGGTTTCATCCCGTTCGCTGAGTGGCCGGTCAGGCTACGATCGCTGTTCGGGGAGGGATGCCGGAAGGTGCCTAAAATGATGTGGGTGTCATCCGTTATTCGCCTGTGCGGATACACAGCTCGGCCGTAGCGCGGATCATCGCCAGTTGCCGCAGCGGATCGTTCAGCGGCTCATGCACTGCTTCGGCCAGCCATTGAGGGCACTGCGGGTCGGTACGCTGCGGGGTGAAGTCAGCCAATTGCTGCAGCAGGCGTTTCTGCAGCTCATCCAATTGCGGGCGTATCTGCTTCACCAGGTCCGGGCGCGGATCGTCCGGTGCCTTGCCCTGGAACTGCCAGTCGGACAGGTGGGTGTACTGCACCAGTTTGTTCGCCTCGATCTGCGCCGAAAAAAATTGCTCGGCGGTGGCGGGCGCCAATTTGTAGCTCGGTGCCTGGGTCATGACGCTGGCGATCACCTCTTGTTCGCGCTTTTTGTCTTCTACAGGTTTTTTGCTGTCCCATTTGCTCAGGGCCACCTGGTCGGCGATCTCCAGGCGTTCGGCGATGCTGTTGAGCAGCGGCTCAAGAGTGGGTGGCGCAGCCAATGCACTGGCGCTGAAAAACACTAAAGCGAATGCAAGTCGACGTTTCAATGCTGATCTCCTTATGGGAGGGGGAGCGGGTTAATTCCTGGGCAAAAAAAGACCTCCCGAAGGAGGCCTTTTTCAGCACGCTACGTCAAGCAGCGCTACCGGATCAGCAGCTGTAGTACAGCTCGTATTCCAGTGGGTGTACGAAGGTGCGTACTTTGATTTCTTCTTCGCTTTTCAGCTCGATGTAGGCATCGATGAAGTCGTCGCTGAATACGCCGCCTTTGGTCAGGAACGCACGGCCCTTGTCCAGCTCTTCCAAGGCTTCTTTCAGGCTGCCGCACACTTGTGGGATCTCTTTGGCCTCTTCAGGCGGCAGGTCGTACAAGTTTTTGTCGGCGGCGTCGCCAGGGTGGATCTTGTTCTGGATACCGTCCAGGCCGGCCATGACCAGGGCAGCGAAAGCCAGGTATGGGTTGGCTGCTGGATCCGGGAAGCGAGCTTCGATACGGCGAGCGCGCGGGCTGGACACGTAAGGAATACGGATCGAGGCGGAACGGTTGCGAGCCGAGTAGGCCAGCATTACCGGTGCTTCGAAACCTGGAACCAGACGCTTGTAGGAGTTGGTCGATGGGTTGGTGAAGCCGTTCAGGGCCTTACCGTGCTTGATGATGCCGCCGATGAAGTACAGGGCGGTGTCGGACAGGCCGGCATAACCTTCGCCAGCGAAGGTGTTCTTGCCTTCTTTGGCGATGGACAGGTGAACGTGCATACCCGAACCGTTATCGCCGTACAGCGGCTTAGGCATGAAGGTAGCGGTACGGCCGTAGGCATCAGCCACGTTGTGTACGCAGTACTTCAGGGTCTGGACTTCGTCAGCCTTGGCAACCAGGGTGTTGAACTTCACACCGATTTCGTTCTGGCCGGCAGTCGCCACTTCGTGGTGGTGAACTTCGATGACCAGGCCCATTTCTTCCATGGCGTTGCACATGGAGGTACGGATTTCGTGGTCGTGGTCGAACGGCGGAACTGGGAAGTAGCCACCTTTGATGCCTGGACGGTGGCCTTTGTTGCCGCCTTCCACGTCCTGGTCGGACATCCACGAACCTTGTTCGGAGAAGATCTTGAACATCGAACCGGAGATGTCGGACTTGAACTTGACCGAATCAAAGATGAAGAATTCTGGCTCTGGGCCTACGAATACGGTGTCGCCGATACCGGTCGACTTCAGGTATTCCTCGGCACGCTTGGCGATCGCACGTGGGTCGCGGTCGTAGCCTTGCATGGTCGAAGGCTCGATCACGTCGCAGACGATGATCAGCGTTGGGTCTTCGGTGAATGGGTCGAGGACGGCAGTGCTGTCGTCCGGCATCAGGATCATGTCGGAGGCTTCGATGCCTTTCCAGCCAGCGATGGAGGAACCGTCGAACATTTTGCCTTCTTCGAAGAAAGCATCATCCAGCGCGTCGCGAGCCGGCATGGTCACGTGGTGCTGAGTGCCTTTGGTGTCCGTGAAGCGCAGATCAATCCATTTAACGTCATGATCTTTGATGAGTTGAACCGACTTCGACATAGTGTCCTCCGGGTGGCTTCGGGCTGGGGTAGTGGAGTTAGCCCTTAGAATGTGGGTGATGCCGGCGCGGATAGTCCGCCATGGCAACCTGCCTCACAAGAGAGCAAATTGCATGCCAGTGCGCCAACATGGGTTTTTTGCTCCAAAAACGCCCCTATAAAGGTGCATTGCGACAAAAGCGCGAAAATGGCGCACCGCAATGTGGCGCTTCTGGTTGTAAATGCACCTCTTTAGTGCGAGTCGAGAGTTGTGCATATTAACTGGTTAAACCTTGAGCGATTTCCGCTATAATCCGCGCCCCCCTTTTTCGGCAGGCCCTGCGCGCGCTGTTTCCATGAAATTAATCGTTAAAGTCTTCCCCGAGATCACCATCAAGAGCCGACCGGTACGGATGCGTTTCATCCGTCAGTTGGCCAAGAATATCCGTGCCGTGCTCCGCGATCTGGACCCGGCTGTGGTGGTGAACGGTGTGTGGGACAACCTCGAACTGGAAACCCGCCTGACCGACGCCAAAGCCTTGAAGGATATGACCGAGCGCCTGAGCTGCATGCCGGGTATCGCGCATTTCCTGCAGGTGGATGAGTACCCGCTGGGCGACTTCGACGACATCACCGAAAAATGCAAACGGCACTTCGGCGACAGCCTTGAAGGCAAGATTTTTTCGGTGCGCTGCAAGCGTGCCGGCAAGCACCCATTCAGCTCCATGGACGTCGAGAAATACGTCGGCAGCAAGCTGCGTCGCGAGTGCGGCGCCGCCGGAATTTCCCTCAAGGCGCCGCAAATTGAAGTGCGCATGGAAATTCGCGACCAACGGTTGTTTGTGATTCACAGCCAGCACGACAGCATCGGCGGCTACCCGCTGGGCGCCCTGGAACAGACCCTGGTCCTCATGTCCGGCGGTTTCGACTCCACGGTGGCGGCCTACCAGATCATGCGCCGCGGCCTGATGAGCCACTTCTGCTTCTTTAACCTGGGCGGGCGTGCACACGAATTGGGCGTGATGGAAGTTGCGCACTTTATCTGGAAGAAGTACGGCAGCTCCCAGCGCGTGCTATTTGTGAGCGTACCGTTCGAGGAAGTGCTGGGCGAAATTCTCGGCAAAGTCGATAACAGTCATATGGGCGTAGTATTGAAGCGTATGATGTTGCGCGCTGCGTCCCGAATCGCCGATCAGTTGCAGATCGACGCGCTGGTGACCGGTGAGGCGATTTCCCAGGTTTCCAGCCAGACGCTGCCAAACCTGTCGCTGATCGACTGCGTGACTGAGAAGCTGGTATTGCGCCCGCTGATCGCCAGCCACAAACAGGACATCATCGACTTGGCAGAACAAATCGGCACCGCCGACTTTGCCAAGCATATGCCTGAATACTGCGGGGTCATTTCGGTGAACCCCAAGACCCACGCCAAGCGCAACCGCGTGGAGTATGAAGAACAACAGTTTGATATGGCGGTTCTGGAGCGTGCGCTCGAGAACGCCAAGCTGGTCCCGATCGATCGTGTTATCGACGAACTGGGCCAGGATGTGCAGATCGAAGAAGTCAGCGAAGCCCTGGCCGGCCAGATCGTTGTCGACATCCGTCACCCGGATGCCGCTGAAGATGAGCCGCTGGAAATTGCTGGCATCGACGTACAAACGCTGCCGTTCTATGCATTGAACGCGCGTTTCAAGGAACTGGATAACAGCCGTCAGTACCTGCTGTATTGCGACAAAGGCGTGATGAGTCGCCTGCATGCCCACCATTTGCTCAGTGAGGGGCATGCCAATGTGCGCGTTTATCGACCGAGCTAAGAGCCCGGGGCTGTTTGCCTGTGGCCTGCGTCACCGGCCCCCCGACTCTGCCGTCAAGCTGTAACGGCAAGGCCTGACTCTACTGTTAATCGCTGCCACGACCTGTCAGCACACCGAATCCTCTGATCGAGATACACAAGTGATCGAAAATCTACGTAACATCGCCATCATTGCTCACGTTGACCATGGTAAAACCACCCTGGTAGACAAACTCCTGCGTCAATCCGGCACCCTGGAGCGCAACGAGCTCAACGACGAGCGCGTGATGGACTCCAACGACCAGGAAAAAGAGCGCGGTATTACCATCCTGGCAAAAAACACCGCTATCAACTGGAACGGCTACCACATCAACATCGTGGATACCCCGGGCCACGCCGACTTCGGCGGCGAAGTAGAACGCGTAATGTCGATGGTTGACTCCGTTCTGCTGCTGGTTGACGCTCAAGACGGCCCTATGCCGCAAACCCGTTTCGTGACCAAGAAGGCTTTCGAAGCCGGCCTGCGTCCGATCGTGTGCATCAACAAGGTTGACCGCCCAGGCGCGCGTCCGGACTGGGTTCTGGACCAGATCTTCGACCTGTTCGACAACCTGGGTGCCACCGAAGAGCAACTTGATTTCCAAGTGATCTACGCTTCGGCACTGAACGGTATTGCCGGTCTGGAACACACCGCCATGGCGGAAGACATGACCCCGCTGTACCAGGCGATCGTTGACCACGTTCCACCACCGAAGGTTGACCGTGAAGGCCCGTTCCAGATGCAAATCTCGGCACTGGACTACAACAGCTTCCTGGGTGTTATCGGCGTTGGCCGTATCGCCCGTGGTAGCGTCAAGCCGAACACCCCGGTTGTCGCTATCGGCGCCGACGGCAAGAAGCGTAACGGTCGTATCCTGAAGCTGATGGGTCACCACGGCCTGCACCGCATCGACGTTGAAGAAGCCTTCGCCGGCGACATCGTGTGCGTCAGCGGTATGGACTCGCTGTTCATCTCCGACACCCTGTGCCAGCCGGACACTGTCGAGGCGATGAAGCCTCTGACCGTCGACGAGCCAACCGTTTCCATGACCTTCCAGGTAAACGACTCGCCTTTCTGCGGTAAAGAAGGCAAGTTCGTGACTTCCCGTAACATCAAGGAACGTCTGGACAAAGAGCTGCTGTACAACGTTGCACTGCGCGTTGAAGAAGGCGACTCGGCTGACAAGTTCAAGGTTTCCGGCCGTGGTGAGCTGCACCTCTCGGTACTGATCGAAACCATGCGTCGTGAAGGCTTCGAAATGGGCGTTGGTCGTCCTGAAGTGATCATCCGTACTGTTGACGGCGTGAAGCAGGAACCGTTCGAAAACGTCACCATCGACACCCCTGAAGAATCCCAGGGCAAGGTCATGGAAGAGATGGGCCTGCGTAAGGGCGACCTGACCAACATGGTGCCGGATGGCAAAGGCCGTGTGCGTCTGGAATACAACATCCCTGCTCGTGGTCTGATCGGTTTCCGTAACCAGTTCCTGACCCTGACCAACGGCGCTGGCATCCTGACCTCGATCTTCGATCGCTACGACACCATGAAGTCCGGCGACATGTCCGGCCGTCAGAACGGTGTTCTGGTATCGGTAGAAACCGGCAAGGCACTGACCTACTCCCTGGAAACCCTCCAGGCGCGTGGCAAGCTGTTCGTTGAGCACGGTCAAGAGATCTACAACGGTCAGATCGTTGGTCTGAACAGCCGTGACAACGACATGGGCGTCAACCCAACCAAAGGCAAGAAGCTCGACAACATGCGTGCTTCGGGTAAAGACGAAACCATCGCCCTGGTTCCACCTGTTCGCTTCACCCTGGAACAGGCCCTGGAATTCATCCAGGACGACGAGCTGTGCGAAGTGACGCCTAAGTCGATCCGCCTGCGTAAGAAGATCCTGGACGAAGGCGAGCGTACCCGCGCTGCCAAGAAAGCCAAGAACTGAGTTAACTCAGGCTGAATGAAAAACGCCCCCGGTCGAAAGGCCGGGGGCGTTTTTTTATGTCTGCAGTTTTGGTGGTGGCTGTACTGGCCTCATCGGGGGCAAGCCCCCTCCCACCTTTGAATGTGTTCACAGATCAAAATGTGGGAGGGGGCTTGCCCCCGATGGGGCCCTTGAGAGCCCCACAAAATCCGGATCAGAACTTGTCGAGGGTCTTGAACTTAGTCTCGCGCACCACTTCCTTCGGCTTATACGCGCAATACCCTGGCCGCGGCCCGATTTTCGGGTGGTTGCGGCAAGTATCCGGGCGCTTGTCATAAATAGTGCAGAAGCGCGTCTTACGATCCAGGTACAGGCAATCGTTGTTGCTCATGCGCTGCAGGGTAAAAATCTCGGATTTGTTGTTGTAGCGCTCGACGATGCCTTCCTTCTGCAACCGCTTGGCGATGTTCTTCGGCGGGTCGCCACGCTCGAATTCATCGACGATGCCAATGCGGATCAGGTCCTTGATCTTCACCTCGACCGGCAGCGTGCAGCAGCTGGACACGCAGCCACCGCACATATGGGCGGAATATTTCTGCCACGTTTCGAGACGGTCAAGTTCCGCGGCGGCGATCAGTTGAGGCTTCATCAGGGTTCCAAAAGGTGGGGCTGTATCCGGGCGCGCGATCATACCGGGATTGGTGGTTTTTTGAACAATATTTTGCGAATTTCAGCTCAAAGGCCCGAACCTGGGCTGATTGGGCACGACCCCTGCATCAAATGCCTGCAAAGGTGAATGAGTTAAAAAACTGCCGAACCAGAGCGTCTACCGTCTGTCAGACCGACTAGGCTCTAGCAACTCCTTCAATCTCGCCCGAGGTCACACCGATGTCTCAGGAACCGCTTGCACGAGAAGCAGAGGTAGCCGCATTCCGCGATGCTGTCTTGACCAAACTCACCTACGCGGTGGGCAAAGACCCGGACCATGCCTTCGACCATGACTGGTTCGAAGCCATTGCCCTGGCCGCCCGCGACCAGATGGTCGACCACTGGATGGACCACACCCGGCGTATCTACCGCAAAGGCCAGAAACGGGTTTATTACCTGTCCCTGGAGTTCCTGATCGGCCGCCTGCTCTACGACAGCCTGAGTAACCTCGGTGTGCTGGAGATCGCTCGCGAAGCGCTGTCTGAACTCGGGGTGGACCTCGAACGCATCCGTCTGCTGGAGCCCGATGCGGCGCTCGGCAACGGTGGCCTCGGCCGCCTGGCGGCGTGCTTTATGGAAAGCATGTCGACCTTGGGCATCGCCGGCCATGGTTATGGCATTCGTTATGAACACGGCTTGTTCCGCCAGGCCATCGTCGATGGCTGGCAACAGGAGCAGACCGAACGCTGGCTGGATTTCGGCAACCCGTGGGAATTTGAACGGGCCGAGGTGATTTACCCCATCGGCTTTGGCGGCAGCGTCGAAACCTTGCCGGATGCTTCCGGCAAGCTGATCCAGGTGTGGACGCCCAGCGAAACCGTGCGTGCCGTTGCCTACGACACCCCGGTGGTCGGTTGGCGCGGCGCCAGCGTGAATACCTTGCGTCTGTGGCGCGCCCGGGCGGTGGAAGACCTGCACCTGGAGCGCTTCAACGCCGGCGACCACTTGGGCGCCGTCGCCGAAGTGGCCCGCGCCGAGAGCATCTCCCGAGTGCTTTACCCGGCCGATAGCACCGAAGCGGGGCAGGAGCTGCGCCTGCGCCAGGAATACTTCTTCGTCGCCGCCTCCTTGCAAGACCTGTTGCGTCGCCACAAGAACATGCACGGCTCGGTCCTCAGCCTGGGCGAGCACGCAGCGATCCAGCTCAACGACACCCACCCCTCGATCGCCGTGGCCGAGTTGATGCGCCAGTTGGTCGACCTGCACGACATTCCGTGGGAAGCCGCGTGGGATGTCACCGTTGAAACCCTGTCGTACACCAACCACACCTTGTTGCCCGAGGCCCTGGAAACCTGGCCGGTCGGCCTGATGGAACGCATGTTGCCCCGGCACATGCAGATCATCTACCTGATCAACGCCCAGCACATCGATTCGCTGCGGGCCAAGGGCATCCACGATTTCGACGTACTGCGCGCCGTCTCACTGATCGAAGAAGACAACGGCCGCCGTGTGCGCATGGGTAACCTGGCGTTCCTCGGCTCCCACAGCGTCAACGGCGTATCGGGTTTGCACACCCAGTTGATGCGCAGCACCGTGTTCTCCGAACTGCACAAGCTCTACCCGGAGCGCATCAACAATAAAACCAACGGCATTACCTTCCGCCGCTGGCTGTACCAAGCCAACCCCAAGCTCACCGAGATGCTGGTGGAAGCTTTGGGGCCGGACATTCTCGACACCATGGAAACCCGCCTGGGCGAGCTGGAAACCTTCGCCGAGAAACAGGCCTTCCGCAAAGCCTTCGCCGACCAGCGTCTGCACAGTAAGCGTGCGCTGGCCGAGATCATCCACGAGCGCCTGGGCATTTCGGTGAACCCGGCGGCGATGTTCGACGTGCAGGTCAAGCGTATCCACGAATACAAGCGCCAACTGCTGAACCTGCTGCACACCGTGGCGCTGTACCAGGCAATCCGCGCCGAGCCGGGCACCGACTGGGTGCCACGGGTGAAGATCTTCGCGGGCAAGGCGGCGGCCAGTTATCACCAGGCCAAGTTGATCATCAAGCTGACCAACGACATCGCGCGCACCGTCAACAACGACCCGACCGTACGCGGCTTGCTCAAGGTGGTGTTCCTGCCCAACTACAACGTCAGCCTGGCGGAAAGCATCATCCCGGCGGCGGACTTGTCCGAGCAGATCTCCACCGCCGGCTTTGAAGCGTCGGGCACCAGTAACATGAAGTTCGGCCTCAACGGCGCGCTGACCATCGGCACCATGGACGGCGCCAACGTGGAGATGCACGAGCGCGTGGGGGCCGATCACATGTTTATCTTCGGCCTCAGTGCGCAGCAGGTCGAGGCGCGTAAACATGCCGGTGAGTTCAATGCCGGGCCGGACATTGCGGCCTCCCATCGTCTGAACGACGTGCTGCAAGCGATTCGGGGCGGGGTGTTCTCGCCGGATGATCCGGGCCGCTATGTGGGCTTGATCGACGGGCTGATCGACTACGACCGCTTCCTGGTCTGCGCCGACTTCGATTCCTACTGGGATGCCCAGGCGCGGGTCGAAGCGCATTGGCATGATTCCAAGGCGTGGTGGCGTTCGGCGGTGCTCAACACCGCGCGCATGGGCTGGTTCTCCTCGGACCGGACGATCCGCGAGTACGCCACTGAAATCTGGAAAGCCCTCGACTAGATCTACTGTAGGAGCGAGCTTGCTCGCGAAGAACGCAAAGATACCGCGTTAAATCAGAAAGCACGCGTTATCGTTGGCG
>NZ_JAFLXD010000069.1:0-19399 GCF_019891415.1 Pseudomonas sp. SH10-3B
CTTAACTGACTGGCATTAGGGCAAGCCCCCTCCCACATTTAGCCCGCGTTTATTCAGTTGAAAACAGAGTCATAGGCAAACAACGCCGGTGCTCCACCGGTATGCAGGAAAATAATCGGGCCATCTTCAAAGCGCTGGCGCCCGATGCCGTCCAGCAAACCGGCCATGGCCTTGCCAGTGTAGACCGGGTCCAGCAGCAGGCCTTCCTGGCTCGCCAATAGCTTGACCGCCGAAAGGGTGCCGGCGTTCGGTTCGCCGTAACGGGGGGCGAAATATTCGTCCCACAGGATCACCTTGAACGCGTCGGGGATGTCCACGCCGAGCAACTCGGCCGTGCGTTCGGCCAGGCCCTGGACTTTCGGCAACTGCGCTTCTTCGGTACGCGATACGGTGATGCCGATCACGGGCAGTTGCGGCAGCACTTCACTCAAGGCCAAGGCCAGGCCGCTGTGGGTACCGGCGCTGCCGGAGGCCAGCACCACGGCGGCGAATTCGATGCCGCTGTCTTCGATCTGCCCGGCCAGCTCCAGACCGGCGCGCACATAACCGAGAGCGCCGAGGGCATTGGAGCCGCCGATGGGCACCAGGTACGGCTTCTTGCCGTTGCTGCGCAGGCGATCGGCGAGGGCGTTGAGTTGGTCGTCGACGTTGTCGAGGTTTTCGACCAACTCAACCTTGGCGTCGAACAACTCCAGCAGCAGGCGGTTGCCGTTGCCCAGGTAGTTGGGGTCTTCGGTGCCGGTGGGGTTTTCCAGCAGGGCGACGCAGCCCAGGCCGAGCTTGGCGGCGAGGGCGGCGGTCTGGCGTACGTGGTTGGACTGGATGGCACCGGCGGTCACCAGGGTATCGGCGCCCTGGGCGATGGCATCGGCTGCCAGGTATTCGAGTTTGCGCAGCTTGTTGCCGCCCATGGCCAGTGGCGTGGTGTCGTCGCGCTTGACGTAGATGTCGCGTCCCAACCAGGTCGACAGCCGTTCGAGTTTTTCCAGGGCGGTGGCGCCGCCGAGCAGTTCCAGGCGGTTAAAACGGTCGAGCTGTTGCTTGATCATGGCTACGCACGGTGGCTAAGGGATGAGGCGACTATAGGCAGGCACTTTTCATCGGGCAACCGCCAATCGCTTATGTCGGATGGTTCTTAGCATCGCACCATTGGTTCTTAAGGGCAGTCAGGGCGCATACCGTAAAGTGATGGCCATTACATCAGGAGTGAATACCGTGAGTGAGCGTTCCAGCCATTGGCAATTACAGACCATTGTCAGCCAACTGCGCGGCGCCCGTGACCAGTGGCGAACGCGCAATGGCCGTTTGAGCGGCGAGCATGGCGGCCGCGAATTGCCGTCCCGTGAAGCCGTTGCCCAGATTCTCGAGTCCCTCTGCGGTGCGCTGTTTCCGATGCGCCTGGGGCCGGCAGACTTGCGTGAAGAAAGTGAAGATTTCTACGTCGGCCATACCCTCGACGTCGCGCTGAATGCCTTGCTCGCCCAGGCGCGTCTGGAGTTGCGTTATGCCGCGCGTCAGGGCGGCCAGGACGACAGGCAGATCGACGCCCATGCCATCCGCCTGATCCAGGATTTCGCCCTGGCCTTGCCGTCCTTGCGCAGCCTGCTGGATACCGACGTACTCGCCGCCTACCACGGCGACCCGGCCGCACGCAGTGTGGATGAAGTGCTGCTGTGCTACCCAGGGATCCTGGCGGTGATTCACCATCGCCTGGCCCACCACCTGTACCGCGCCGGCTTGCCGCTGCTGGCACGGATCAGTGCGGAAATCGCCCACTCGGCCACCGGGATCGATATCCACCCCGGTGCGCAGATCGGCCCGAGTTTCTTTATCGACCACGGGACCGGCGTGGTGATCGGCGAAACCGCGATCATCGGCGAGCGCGTGCGTATCTATCAGGCGGTCACGTTGGGGGCCAAGCGCTTCCCGGCGGATGAGGATGGACAGTTGCAGAAGGGCCATCCGCGCCATCCGATTGTCGAGGATGATGTGGTGATCTATGCCGGGGCGACGATCCTCGGGCGCATCACCATCGGCAAGGGCTCGACCATTGGCGGTAACGTGTGGCTGACCCGCAGTGTGCCGGTGGGGGCGAACATTACGCAGGCGAATTTGCAGCATGATGATGGGGCGCAAAAATAGCGCCGGTCTTAAAAATCACACAAAACCCTGTGGGAGGGGGCTTGCTCCCGATAGCGGAGTGTCAGTCAAAAATGAATTGGCTGAACCACCGCCATCGGGAGCAAGCCACCTCCCACATTGAATTGCATTCCAACGTTGAACCGTATTTCAGTCAGTAACCGCTGAACGATTTGCCTCTTCCACCCGTCATACCAATCCTTGAGCTAGTGTAGGAATTATCTACCACTCAGCCCTGCGATTAGTCCCAGACCGCCTACCTATGTTTAACTTGAACGTTCGTTCAAGTTAAACCCGGTGGTTCGCTGCCCGCTCACAACAGGAGGCTTACCTTTGCTGAGTCCGTTTTATACAGCCACATCCCTGATCCTCGGGGTGCATCGTTCATGAGTGCATCGTCTACCCCATCCAGTGGCCTGGTGCGCATGAATGCGCCCGTCTTCTACTTTGCCGCCAGCTTCATTTTGCTGTTCGGCATCACTGTCATCGCTATCCCGCAACAGGCCGGTGCCTGGCTGCTGGCGGCGCAAAACTGGGCGGCCAATACGGTCGGCTGGTACTACATGCTGGCGATGACCCTGTATCTGGTCTTCGTGGTGGTCACCGCGCTATCGGGCTACGGCAAGATAAAACTCGGTGCCGACCACGACGAGCCCGAATTCAGTTACCTGTCCTGGGCCGGCATGTTGTTCGCCGCCGGGATCAGCATCACGCTGTTCTTCTTCTGCGTGTCCGAACCGCTGACGCACCTGGTGCAACCGCCCCAGGGCGAGGCCATGAATGCCGACGCTGCACGCCAGGCCATGCAGGTGCTGTTCCTGCACTGGGGCCTGCACGGCTGGGGCGTGTTTGCCTTTGTCGGCATGGCGCTGGCGTATTTCGCCTACCGGCATAACCTGCCGCTGGCGTTGCGCTCGGCGCTGTACCCGCTGATTGGTAAGCGCATCAACGGCCCTATCGGCTATGCGGTGGATGGCTTCGGCATCATTGCCACGGTGTTCGGCCTCGGTGCCGACATGGGCTTCGGCGTGCTGCACCTCAATTCCGGCCTCGACTACCTGTTCGGCATTGCCCACACCCAGTGGATCCAGGTCGGCTTGATCACCTTGATGATGGGCGCGGCGATCCTCGTCGCCGTGGCGGGCGTCGACAAGGGCGTGCGGGTCATGTCCGACATCAACATGCTGCTGGCCTGTGCGCTGCTGCTGTTCGTGTTGTTCGCCGGGCCCACCCAGCACTTGCTCAACACCCTGATCCAGAACATCGGTGACTACCTGGGCGCGTTGCCGACCAAGAGTTTCGATGTGTACGCCTACGACAAACCGAGCGACTGGCTGGGCGGCTGGACAGTGTTCTACTGGGCCTGGTGGATCGCGTGGTCGCCGTTCGTGGGCCTGTTTATCGCACGCATTTCCCGTGGCCGGACCATCCGCGAGTTCGTGTTCGGCGTGCTGCTGATCCCGTTGGGCTTCACCCTGGCGTGGATGTCAATCTTCGGCAACAGCGCCATCGATCAGGTGCTCAACCACGGTATGACCGCACTCGGTCAGTCGGCCATCGATGATCCATCGATGAGCCTCTACCTGCTGCTGGAAACCTACCCGTGGAGCAAAACGGTCATCGCGGTCACGGTGTTTATCAGCTTCGTGTTCTTCGTCACGTCGGCCGACTCCGGCACCGTGGTGCTCTCGACCCTGTCGTCCAAGGGCGGCAATGCCGACGAAGACGGGCCGAAATGGTTGCGAGTGTTCTGGGGTGCAATGACGGCGCTGGTCACCAGTGCGCTGCTGTTTGCCGGCAGCATTGATTCGCTTAAATCGGCGGTGGTGCTGACCTCGTTGCCGTTCTCGCTGATCCTGTTGCTGATGATGTGGGGGCTGCACAAGGCCTTCTACCTCGAATCGCAAAAGCAGATTGCGCAGTTGCATTCGTTGGCGCCGGTGTCGGGCTCACGCAAAGGCACGGGCGGTTGGCGCCAGCGTTTGAGCCAGGCCGTGCATTTCCCATCGCGGGACGAGGTGTACCGCTTCCTTGAGACCACGGTGCGTCCGGCGATTGAAGAAGTGACCGCGGTGTTTGTCGAAAAAGGCCTCAACGTGGTGACCCAGCCGGACCCGTCCAACGACAGCGTCAGCCTGGAAATCGGTCACGGCGAAGAGCATCCATTCGTGTACCAGGTGCAGATGCGCGGCTATTTCACGCCCTCATTTGCACGCGGCGGCATGGGTTCCAAGCAGCTCAACAATCGCCGCTACTATCGGGCGGAAGTGCACTTGAGCGAGGGCAGCCAGGACTACGACCTGGTCGGCTACACCAAGGAGCAGATCATCAACGACATCCTCGATCAGTACGAACGGCACCTGCAGTTCCTGCATTTGGTGCGTTAAGTTCCGTGGTACCACGGCAGGATGAAAACCGCTTCTATGTCAGCTATGTCGTTCCACTCGGGTAGGAAATTGCTGTAAAACGGAAGGGCAGACTTAAGCGATTCAGCTGGTTAAAAGGCCTGGGAATATGGTTATTCCCAGGCCTTATTTGCCTACGTCCAAGAGAGGATTCGATGACTTACATTGCTGCCGAAAACCGCTATGAATCTATCCCGTATCGCCGCGTAGGCCGCAGTGGATTGGTGCTGCCGGCACTGTCCCTGGGGCTGTGGCACAACTTTGGCGACAGCACCCCGATCGATACCCAGCGCGCCCTGCTGCGCACCGCGTTCGACCTGGGGATCAACCACTTCGACCTGGCCAACAACTACGGCCCACCCTACGGCAGCGCCGAGATCAACTTCGGTCGTTTGCTGCGCGAAGACTTCAAGCACTACCGCGACGAATTGATCATCTCCAGCAAGGCTGGATGGGACATGTGGCCGGGCCCTTACGGCCAGGGCGGCGGCTCGCGCAAATACGTGCTGGCAAGCCTCGACCAGAGCCTGCAACGCCTGGGCGTCGACTACGTGGACATTTTCTACTCTCACCGTTTTGATGCCGACACGCCCCTGGAAGAAACCGCCAGCGCCCTCGCCACCGCCGTGCAACAGGGCAAGGCGTTGTACATCGGTATCTCGTCTTACTCCGGGGTGAAAACCCGCGAAATCGCCGCCCTGCTCAAAGAGTGGAAAGTGCCGCTGCTGATCCACCAACCGGCCTACAACCTGCTCAACCGCTGGGTGGAAAAAGACCTGCTGGACACCACCGAAGAGCTCGGCGCCGGAGTGATTGCCTTCACGCCGCTGGCCCAGGGCTTGCTCACCGACAAGTACCTCAACGGCGTGCCGGCCGACGCACGGGTCAACCGTCCGGGGGGTGGTTCGTTGCAGGCCAAGCACCTGTCGGAAGCCAACATCGCCCACGTACGTGCGCTGAACGAAATCGCCCAGCGCCGCGGTCAGAGCCTGGCGCAATTGGCACTCGCCTGGACCCTGCGCGACCCACGTGTGACCAGCGCACTGATCGGTGCCAGCCGGCCGGAGCAGATCATCGAGAACGTCGGCGCGTTGAAGAACCTGAGCTTCAGTGCGGAAGAACTGGCGGAGATCGATCGGTTTGCGCAGGAAGGTGGAATCAACTTGTGGGAAAAGCCATCCAGCGCTGAATAACCTGACACCGCTGGGTCAATGTGGGAGGGGGCAAGCCCTCTCCCACATTTGATTTGCAGTGTGGTTTAGAACGGCACATCCCCAAGAATCGTCGCCCGATGCATTACCCGCCGTTGCGGCCGGTAGTCATCCACCGCGTAATGCTGGGTCACGCGGTTATCCCAGAAGGCCACGTCGTTCTCCTGCCAGCGCCAGCGGAGGGTGAATTCCGGGCGAGTGGCGTGGGCGAACAGCAGCTTCAAAATCGCTTCGCTCTCCGCCGGCTCCAGTTCATTGATCCTGGTGGTAAACCCATCACTGACAAACAGCGACTTACGCCCGCTCACCGGATGCGTGCGCACTACCGGGTGCGACAGCGGTGGGTTTTTCTTGCGGGTTTCTTCCCAGCGCGCCAGGTCTTCGGCGGTGTTGCCAAAGCGTTCCAGCGGAAAGGATTTGGTGAAGTCGTGGGTAGCCGTCAGCCCATTGAGCAACCGCTTCAACGGCTCGGACAATGCCTCATACGCCGCGATGCCACTGGCCCACAGCGTATCGCCACCAAACGCTGGCAACAGCTTGGCGCTGAGTACCGCGCCGAGGGCCGGGGTGGGCAGGAAGGTCACGTCGGTGTGCCATACGGCGTTGTCGCGCACGTCGGTGACGGCGGTGTCGAGGATCAGCACGTCGGGCTGTTCCGGCACGTTGGGGTAGATCGGGTGGATGTGCAGGTCGCCAAAATTCGCCGCGAACCGCGCCTGTTGCTGCGGGGTGATCGGTTGGCCACGGAAGAACAGCACCGAGTGGCTGAGTAACGCCTGCTCGATGGCATCGCGGTGTTCGGCGCTCAGCGGCTGGGTGATATCGACGCCACTGATCTGGGCGCCCAAGGCGATGCTCAAGGGGGTAACGGTCAGGCTGCTCATGCGGTTCTCACTCAATGTGCCTGGCCATGCCAGGGCACTAACTTACGCTGCAGGGCACGCAGGCCCATTTCCATGGCGAAGGCGATCAGGGCGATCACCAGGATCCCCAGCACCACCACATCGGTGACCAGGAACTGCGCCGCCGACTGCACCATGAAACCCAGGCCACTGGTGGCCGCGATCAGCTCGGCGGCGACCAGGGTCGACCAGCCCACACCCAGGCCGATGCGCACACCGGTGAGGATGTCGGGCAGGGCGCTCGGCAGGATCACATGGCGAATCAGCTGGGCACGGGTGGCGCCCAGCGACTGCGCCGCGCGTAGCTTGGCCGGGTCGACGGTGCGCACGCCGGTCGCGGTGGCGATGGCGATGGGCGCAAAGATCGCCAGGTAAATCAGCAGCACCTTGGACAGCTCGCCGATACCGCACCAGATCACGATCAACGGCAGGTAAGCCAGGGGCGGAATCGGCCGGTAAAACTCGATCAGCGGGTCGAGAATGCCGCGGGCGATGCGGTTGGAACCGATGGCAATCCCCACCGGTACGGCGGTCAGCACCGCGAAGCCCAGGCCCAGGCCGATCCGGCTGAGGCTCGCGCCCAGGTGCTGCCACAAGGTGGAATCCATATAGCCCGTGGTCGCCAGCAGCCAGCCTTTTTGCAGCACGGCCGAGGGCGGTGGTAGGAACAACGGTTCGATCAGGCCGGTGGCAGTCACGGCCCACCAAAGGGCCAGCAGAGCAATCAGGGTCAACAGGCTGATCCAGCGTGTGCTCAGGCTGCGCCGCACCGGGATAACTGTGTGGGCCGCTGGCTTGGCGGCGGTGGCGGGGAGTTCGTAGCTGCTCATGCGGACACCTGCCGTTGCGAGAACACTTTGCCCAGCACGTGCTCACGGGTTTCGATAAAGCGCGGGTCGGACTTGATCGCCCGCGCCGCCTCACCGGCGGCGTAGCGCTGGCCGAAGTCCAGGTGCAGGCGTTCGACGATCTGCCCCGGGTTGGGCGCCAGCAGGATCAGGTCGGTGGCGAGGAACACCGCTTCTTCGATGTCATGGGTAATCAGGAACACCGGCTTGGCCGTGCGTCGCCAGACTTGCAGCAACAGTTCCTGCATCTGTTCGCGGGTGAAGGCATCGAGGGCGCCGAAGGGTTCGTCCATCAGCAGCACGCGCGGGTCGGCGGCCAGCGCTCGCGCCAGGCCGACACGCTGTTTCTGGCCGCCAGAAAGCTGCCAGATACGGCGGCTGTCGAAGCCGGCAAGGTCAACCAGGGCGAGCATTTCCCGGGCGCGCACTTCACGCTGCGCCTTGGGCACGCCGGCCAGTTCCAGGCCGAAACCGACGTTGGCCAGCACGTCCTGCCAGGGCAGCAGGGCGTCGTCCTGGAACACCACGCCGCGTTCGGCGCTGGGGCCTTTGACCGGCACGCCATCGAGGGTGATGCGCCCGGCAGAAGGCTCGACAAAGCCGGCAATCAGGTTCAACAGCGAAGTCTTGCCACTGCCGGACGGGCCGAGAGCCACCAGCAACTGCTGGGGCCCCAGGTCGAGTGAAATATCGGACAGTACCGGTTCTGTGGCGCCTGGGTACTGTGCGCTGATGCGCTCCAGTTGTAGCAAGGCCATCGCGATGAACTCCTGGATCAGTTGGTGATGAACTTGGCGCTGACGTAAGGGGCGTAGTCCGGCAGCACGGCGTCGACCTTGCCTTGTTCCTTGAGGAACGCAGCGGTATTGGTCACGGCCTTGGTGGTCGGTGCGCCCAGCAGAGTGACTTGGTCAGCGGCCAGTGGGTAGACGTTGCCTTGCAGCAGCAGCGGGATGTCACTGGCCTTGGCGCCGGAGAGTTTCACCAGTTTGTCGACGTTGCCTTTGTCCGCGAGCCAGGCTTGTGGGTCTTTGCGGTAGGCGGCGTAGGCATCCAGGGTGACTTTGGCAAAGGCTGTGACGATTTCCGGGTGCTTCTCGGCGAAATCCTTACGCACGATCCACGCATCGAAGGTCGGCGCGCCGAACTTGGCCAGCTCGCCGGAGGTGATCAGCACCTTGCCGTTTTCCTTGGCCACGCCCAGGGCCGGGTCCCATACGTAAGTGGCGTCGATGTCGCCGCGCTTCCAGGCCGCGATGATCGCCGGCGGTGCGAGGTTGAGGATGGTCACTTTCGATGGGTCGATGTTCCAGTGCTTCAGCGCGGCCAACAGGCTGTAGTGGCCGGTGGAAACGAAGGGTACGGCGACTTTCTTGCCGATCAGGTCCTGGGGGCTGTTGATCCCGGAACCATTGCGCGCCACCAGGGCTTCGGCACCGCCAATCTGGGTGGCAACCAGGAAAGTTTCCACCGGCACTTTGCGGGTGATCGCGGCGGTCAGAGGGCTGGAGCCGAGGTAGCCGATCTGCACGTCGCCGGAGGCGATGGCGGCGATGATGTCGGCGCCATTATCGAATTTGCGCCAGTCGATCTTGGCGTTGGTGGCTTTTTCATACGCGCCGTCGGCCTGGGCGACTTTGGCCGGGTCTACGGTGGTCTGGTAGGCGATGGTCACATCCGCCGCCTGGGCAAACAGGCTGGCACCGGCCAGGGACAACGCCGCCAAGAGGCGCAGTGGGGTTAAAAGTTTCACGGGGAAGCTCCTCAATCAGGCGGCCGAGGGTCGGCGTGTGAGGAGACTAAATGATCTAAGAATCCGAAAATAAATAACATTTTCGAATTAGCTTATGGGCGAAAGGTTGAAGCGAATCTTGAGCTTGATGAGGGCAAATGTGGGAGGGGCTTGCCCCCTCCCACATTTTGAGCCGGGTTCGGCTTCGGTTAGTTGCTGATCGCCAGAATGCTCGCCTGGTACGACCCGACAAACACGTCAAAATCGCCCACTTCGTTCTGCTCCAGCTCCGCCTGTTGCGCCAGCGAGGTGCGCGCCAGTTCCTCAAAGCGGGCCTGTTCTTCAGCCGGCAACGGCTCGCGGCGGAAGTACTCGGCATGCACCTCGCTCTGATGCAGGGAGAACTGTGCAAAGCTCTCTTTGCGCTCGGCCATCGCCGCCAATACCTGGGCCGAAGGGGTCAGGGAAGGGTCCTTGACCTTGGCCAACTGGGCGTCCAGCGCCTGGCTGTGTTCGGTGATGCCGTGGCTTTCATCAAGCAGCGCAGCCAACGGGGCAATCTTCTCCAGCAGCTCGGTAGCCCATTCCTTCATGTCCACGGCCTGGCCCTTGCGCTGCAATTGCAGGCCTGGGCGCCGACCTTCCTTGACCACGCTGAGGAAGTTGGACGTGGCGTTGCCGCACTCGTTATCGGCGAACAGTGGGCTGTCGTTCAGCGCGCAGTACAACAGGAATGCGTCGAGGAAACGCGACTCCGGCAGGTCGATGCCCATCGGCAGGAACGGGTTGATGTCCAGGCAGCGCACTTCGATGTACTGGATGCCACGGGCCATCAGCGCCTGGATCGGCCGCTCGCCGGTGTAGGTCACGCGCTTGGGCCGGATGTTGGAGTAGTACTCGTTTTCGATCTGCAGGATGTTGGTGTTGAGTTGTACCCACTCACCGTCCTTATGGGTGCCGACTTCGACATAGGGCGCGTAGGGCGTTGCCACCGCTTCGCGCAGGCTGTCGGTGTAGCTGCTCAGGTCGTTGTAGCACGGCGTCAGGCCGGCCTGGGCGTTGCTCTGGTAACCCAGGTCGCTCATGCGCAGGCTGGTGGCGTACGGCAGGTACAGGGTGTCGGCGTCGAGCACTTCCAATTGGTGCGAGCGACCGCGCAGGAAACCCGCGTCCAGGGCCGGCGAGGCCCCGAACAGGTACATCAGCAGCCAGCTGTAGCGGCGAAAGTTGCGGATCAGCGCGATATAGGCGGTGGACTGATAGTCGCGGTCGGTGCCGACGAAGCCCTCAGTCTCCTTGAGCAGCGGCCACAACTGTTCCGGCAGGGAAAAGTTGTAGTGGATGCCGGCAATGCACTGCATGGTCTTGCCGTAGCGCAGGGCCAGGCCCTTGCGGTACACGTACTTGAGCTGTCCGATATTGGAGGTGCCGTAGTAGGCAATCGGAATGTCTTCCTCGGCCGGCAATGGGCACGGCATCGAGGGGCTCCACAGGTATTCGCTGCCGAGCTTGGTGTAGGCAAAGCGATGGATCTTTTCCAGGCTGCTCAGGGTATCGGCCGGGTTGGGCAGGGCCGGGGTAATGAACTCCAGCAGCGATTCCGAGTAGTCGGTGGTGATCTGTTCATGGGTCAACGCGGCGCCCAGGGCTTCGGGGTGCGGCGTTTGCGCCAGGCGACCGTCACCGGTGACACGTAGGCATTCACGCTCGATGCCGTGCAAGCACTGCTCTAGCAGGGAGAGGTGTTCGCGCTTGCCGAGCAGAGCCAGGCGGCGGTTGAGAAGTTCGCTCAAGTTGGATTCCTTCACGCGTCAGTCGCCCCAATATGGGGGTGGGCAGGACGGTCTACAAGGGTGAAGTTAAAACTGGCGTTATCGCCTGGTTTTGAGTCGATTTGACTCGCTTTGAAAAAGCCTCCTTCACTCCATGAATTGGGCTATGGCGCAGCAAGAAAATTCCGACGCTGTTGTCGCAGCGCCGAAATTAACTCAAATCGGGGGCGGGGAGCTATAGGACAGCGAAGGTGCCCTGTGCTTTTGCGACAAGCCTTTCGTCCTGGTACACCTCGGCTTCGACCACCAGCGTGCGCCGGCCGGCGTGAATCACGCGGCTGGTGCACAGCACATCACCGTCTTCCACGGCGCGGATGTAGTTGATCTTGCATTCGATGGTCGCGCTCTGCTGATCAAAACCATGGGCGCTGGAACAGGCCAGCCCCATGGTGATGTCCACCAGACTGAAAATCGCCCCGCCGTGGAGCTTGCCCGCGCGGTTGCGCAGGTGCGGCTCCAGAGTCAGGGCCACTTCGGCAACGCCTTCTTCAAGGCGTTGCAGGCGGCAGCCGATCAGTTCGCTGAACGCGCTCTGGGTCAAACCGGCGGGGATTTCCATCAGCGTTTCTTCAACTGCTTGGCGTTGGCAAACAGCGAGGCCATGGCGTTGTTGCTTGGCGCTGCGGTGGCGGTTTCCTTGCGCGGTTGGCTGTTTTCAGAGCGGTTCTGCGATTGGCGCGGCGACGAGCCAGGGCGTGCACCACGGGCGCCGTCGATTTTCTCGCCTGGGGTGTCGCTCATGCGCATCGACAGGCCAACGCGTTTGCGCGGGATGTCGACTTCCATGACCTTGACCTTGACCACATCTCCGGCCTTCACTGCTTCGCGCGGATCCTTGATGAACTTCTCCGAAAGCGCAGAGATGTGCACCAAACCGTCCTGATGCACGCCGATGTCCACAAAGGCGCCGAAGTTGGTCACGTTGGTGACCACGCCTTCGAGAATCATGCCCAGTTGCAGGTCCTTGAGGTCTTCGACGCCGTCCTGGAACTCGGCGGTCTTGAACTCGGGACGTGGGTCGCGGCCAGGTTTTTCCAGCTCTTGCAGGATGTCGGTGATGGTCGGCACGCCGAAGGTTTCGTCGGTGTACTTCTTTGGGTCCAGGCGCTTGAGGAACGCGGCGTCGCCGATCAGCGAGCGGATGTCGCGGTCGGTCTCGGCGGCGATGCGTTGCACCAGCGGATAGGCTTCCGGGTGAACGGCGGACGAGTCCAGCGGGTTGTCGCCGTTCATCACGCGTAGGAAGCCGGCGGCTTGCTCGAAGGTTTTTTCACCCAGGCGTGCGACTTTTTTCAGCGCGGCGCGGGTTTTGAAGGCGCCGTTTTCGTCGCGGTGCGTGACGATGTTCTGCGCCAGGGTGGCATTGAGGCCGGAAATACGCGCCAGCAGCGCCACGGAGGCGGTGTTCACGTCCACGCCCACGGCGTTTACGCAGTCTTCCACCACCGCATCCAGGCCGCGCGCCAGTTTCAGCTGCGACACGTCGTGCTGGTACTGGCCGACGCCAATGGATTTAGGATCGATTTTAACCAGCTCTGCCAGCGGATCCTGCAGGCGACGGGCGATGGACACCGCGCCACGGATCGACACGTCGAGGTCCGGGAATTCCTTGGAGGCCAGTTCCGATGCCGAGTACACCGAAGCACCGGCTTCGGAGACCATCACCTTGGTCATCTTCATGGCTGGGTATTTTTTGATCAGCTCGGCGGCCAGCTTGTCGGTTTCACGGCTGGCAGTGCCGTTGCCGATGGCGATCAGGTCCACCGAATGCTTGGCGCACAGGGCGGCCAGGATGGCGAGGGTCTGGTCCCATTTGTTGTGCGGTACGTGTGGGTATACGGTGGCGTGGTCCAGCAGCTTGCCGGTGGCATCGACCACGGCGACCTTGCAGCCGGTGCGCAGGCCCGGGTCGAGGCCCAGGGTGGCGCGCGGGCCGGCCGGGGCGGCCAGCAGCAGGTCGTGCAGGTTGTGGGCGAATACGTTGATCGCCTCGGTTTCGGCGCCGTCGCGCAACTCGCCGAGCAGGTCGGTTTCCAGGTGGGTGTAGAGCTTGACCTTCCAGGTCCAGCGCACGACTTCACCGAGCCACTTGTCCGCAGGACGATTCTGATTCTGGATGCCGAATTGTTGGCCGATCATGCCTTCGCACGGGTGCATGGTGCCCGGCAACTCGTCGCCGACTTTAAGTGCGGAGCTGAGAATGCCTTCGTTGCGGCCACGGAAAATCGCCAGCGCACGGTGGGACGGCATGCTTTTCAGCGGTTCGTCGTGTTCGAAGTAGTCGCGGAACTTGGCGCCTTCTTCCTCTTTGCCGGCGATGACGCGGGCGCTGAGGGTGGCTTCCTGTTTCAGATAGCTGCGCAGTTTTTCCAGCAGGTTGGCGTCTTCGGCGAAGCGCTCCATCAGGATGTACTTGGCGCCTTCGAGGGCGGCCTTGACGTCGGCAACGCCTTTTTCAGCGTTGACGAAGCGCGCGGCTTCGGTGTCCGGGGTCAGCGACGGGTCGTTGAACAGGCCGTCGGCCAGTTCGCCCAGGCCGGCTTCCAGGGCAATCTGGCCCTTGGTGCGGCGCTTCTGTTTGTACGGCAGGTAGAGGTCTTCGAGGCGGGTCTTGGTGTCGGCGAGCTTGATGTCGCGCTCGAGTTGGGGGGTTAGCTTGCCCTGTTCCTCGATGCTGGCGAGGATGCTGATGCGCCGTTCGTCGAGTTCTCGCAGGTAGCGCAGGCGCTCTTCCAGGTGCCGCAGCTGGATGTCGTCGAGGCTGCCGGTGACTTCTTTTCGGTAACGGGCGATGAAGGGCACCGTGGAGCCTTCATCCAGTAGAGCGACGGCCGCTTCGACCTGTTGTGGGCGTACACCGAGTTCCTCGGCGATGCGGCTGTTGATGCTGTCCATAAAACCACCTGAAATTCTTAGAAGCAGCTCGCAGGCCCGGAACACAAGGCCTTGCGCAGCTGGTTGAGCGGCCCGACTGGCGCCGCTACCTGGGTCAAGAGGCAGCCTATTGACCCTCGAAATCGGAAAAATCGCGACAAGCGGGTAAAAAAAGCCCGGCAGTAAACGGTCATGATCTGACGTTGCCCTGCAGGAAGGCGCCGCATTATAACCAGCGTTCTGTTGTTGAGGGCTACTGCGCAGGTGGTTGTAGGGCACGGGTTTGCTGGCAGTCGAGGAAAAATCTGCTAACAATGCACACGGTGCGTATAACGACAGCTACGCCATAATGCGCGCCGAGATAAGAGGAGCATCCAATGAGCAGCACTGCACAAACTGCTGAAGGCGAAAAAATTCTCATCGTTGATGACGATCCGGGGCTGAGCAGCCTGCTGGAGCGTTTCTTCAATTCCAAGGGCTACCGTGCCCGCGCGGTGCCGAACACCGAGCAGATGGACCGCCTCCTGGGGCGCGAAGTATTCAACCTGGTCGTACTCGACCTGATGCTGCCCGGCGAAGACGGCCTGACCGCCTGCAAGCGCCTGCGCGGCGCGAACAACCAGATTCCAATCATCATGCTCACCGCCAAGGGCGATGAGCTGAGCCGCATCAAGGGCCTTGAACTGGGCGCTGATGACTACCTGGCCAAGCCCTTCAACCCAGATGAGTTGATGGCGCGGGTCAAAGCCGTATTGCGTCGTCAGGCACCGCCGGTACCGGGCGCGCCGGGCAGCGAAGACGAAAGCGTTACGTTTGGCGATTACGAACTGTCGCTGGCGACCCGCGAACTCAAGCGCGGCGACGAAGTGCATATGCTCACCACTGGCGAATTCGCAGTGCTCAAGGCCCTGGTGATGAACGCGCGTCAGCCGCTGACCCGCGACAAGCTGATGAACCTGGCCCGCGGTCGGGAATGGGACGCCCTGGAGCGCTCCATCGACGTGCAGATTTCCCGTCTGCGCCGGATGATCGAGCCGGACCCGTCCAAACCTCGGTATATCCAGACGGTATGGGGCGTGGGTTATGTGTTTGTGCCGGATGGCACCGCAACCAAGTGACCGATGATTTGCAGGGCGGGCATCCTGGCGTTTGACTCCATGAGGGTCGACGGGATGTCCGGCGTCTGCAATTCTGCGAGCGCCGCTCGTTCCTGCAAGGTGTCCAGCTGTCTTCTATGAAAACCCCTCTGTGGTTCCCGCAAAGTTTCTTCTCCCGCACCCTTTGGCTGGTGCTGATCGTCGTGCTGTTTTCCAAGGCGCTGACACTGGTTTATCTGTTGATGAACGAAGACGTGCTGGTGGATCGGCAGTACAGCCACGGTGTCGCCCTGACGCTGCGGGGTTATTGGGCTGTAGACCCTGAGAACCGGGAAAAAGTAGCCAAGGCGTCGACGTTGACCCGTGTTGACGGGGCCGGCGTACCTGAGGGTGAACAGCATTGGCCTTACAGCGAGATCTACCAGCGCCAGATGCAGGCCGAACTCGGCGAGGACACCGAGGTGCGCTTGCGCATGCATGTTTCACCTGCGCTGTGGGTGAGGGCCCCGAGCCTGGGCGATGCCTGGATCAAGGTTCCGCTGTATCCGCATCCTTTGCGGGGGCAGAAGATCTGGAACGTGTTGGGCTGGTTCCTGGCCATCGGCTTGCTTTCCACTGCGTCCGCGTGGATTTTTGTCCGTCAGCTTAACCAACCGCTTAAACGCCTGGTGTTTGCCGCCCGCCAGTTGGGCCAGGGGCGCAGCGTGCGCCTGCCGGTCAGCGATACGCCCAGTGAAATGACCGAAGTGTATGGCGCCTTCAATCAGATGGCGGAGGACGTCGAACAGGCTGGGCGCGAACGCGAGCTGATGCTGGCGGGGGTGTCCCATGACTTGCGCACGCCATTGACGCGATTGCGCTTGTCCCTGGAGCTGATGGGCAACCATAGCGACCTCACTGACGACATGGTTCGTGATATCGAAGACATGGACGCGATTCTCGACCAGTTCCTGGCGTTTATCCGCGATGGGCGTGACGAGGTGGTGGAGGAAGTCGATCTCACGGATCTGGTGCGTGAGGTTGTCGCGCCCTACAACCAGAATGGCGAGCAGGTGCGCATGCGCCTGGAACCTATCCAGCCGTTTGCGCTGCGTCGTGTATCCATGAAGCGTCTGCTGAATAACTTGATTGGTAATGCGTTGCACCATGCCGGCTCCGATGTGGAGGTGGCCGCCTACGTCTCCGGCGACAGTGCCGCGCCTTATGTGGTGCTGAGTGTGATGGACCGTGGCACGGGGATTGATCCGGCGGAACTGGAAGGTATCTTCAACCCGTTTACCCGTGGCGACCGTGCCAGGGGCGGCAAAGGGACTGGGCTGGGGCTGGCGATTGTGCGGCGGATTGCTTCGATGCATGGCGGCAATGTTGAACTGCGCAACCGCGAGGGTGGTGGTCTTGAGGCGCGGGTGCGCTTGCCGCTTGGACTGATGCTGCCAAGAGATGCGGTATAGAAACGCTGCAAGTTTCAAGCTTAAAGCCGCAAGAGAAAGGCAGGCAGCTTTTGCCCTTTCTTGCAGCTTATAGCTTGAAGCTAACAGCCGCGTCTCTAACCCTTGCCCTTGGTCCTGGTCATATTCGGTCCACCATTCTTCTCCAGATGCTGAATGATGATCCCCGCCACATCCTTGCCGGTGGTGGTCTCGATTCCTTCCAGGCCCGGCGACGAGTTCACCTCCATCACCAGCGGGCCGTGGTTGGAGCGCAGGATGTCCACGCCCGCTACCGCCAGCCCCATCACCTTTGCCGCCCGCAGCGCGGTCATGCGTTCTTCCGGGGTGATCTTGATCAGGCTGGCGCTGCCGCCACGGTGCAGGTTGGAGCGAAACTCTCCGGGCTTGGCCTGGCGCTTCATCGCTGCAATCACCTTGTCGCCCACCACGAAGCAGCGGATATCCGCACCGCCGGCTTCCTTGATGTACTCCTGGACCATGATGTTCTGCTTGAGGCCCATGAACGCCTCGATCACGGATTCCGCGGCTGTCGCGGTTTCACACAGCACCACACCGATGCCCTGGGTGCCTTCGAGCACCTTGATCACCAGCGGCGCGCCATTGACCATTTCAATCAGGTCTGGGATGTCGTCGGGGGAGTGGGCAAAACCGGTGACCGGCAGGCCGATACCCCGGCGCGACAGCAGTTGCAATGAGCGTAATTTGTCCCTCGATCGCGCAATGGCCACCGATTCATTGAGGGGAAAAACCCCCATCATTTCGAACTGGCGCAGCACCGCGCAGCCATAGAACGTCACCGAGGCGCCGATACGCGGGATTACCGCATCAAACCCCTCCAGCGGTTTGCCGCGGTAATGGATCTGCGGCTTATGGCTGGCAATGTTCATATAGGCACGCAACGTGTCGATCACCACCATTTCATGGCCACGTTCGGTGCCGGCCTCGACCAGGCGGCGGGTGGAATACAGACGCGGGTTTCGCGACAGCACAGCAATCTTCATGCAGCACCTGGGGCAGAAATAGTAGAGACCGGGAACACCGGCTTGTCTTGAACGTACTTGACGCCGGGATTGACCACCAGGTGGCCGTCAATCAGCGCCTTGGAACCCAGCAACAGGCGGTAACGCATGGCTTTGCGGCAGGCCAGGGTGAACTCCACCCGCCATACCCGATCACCCAACGCCAGGGTGGTACTGATTACATAGCGCACCTGCGCATGGCCGTTGGAGCTCTTGATGGTTTTCATCGTCACCAGCGGCGCTTCGCAGCGGCGGTGTCGCAGTTGCACAACGCTGCCCAGGTGCGCGGTAAAGCGCACCCACTTCTCACCGTCGCGCTCAAAAGGCTCGATGTCGGTGGCGTGCAGGCTGGAGGTGCTGGCACCGGTGTCGATCTTTGCACGCAGGCCTGCCACTCCCAGGTCGGGAAGTGCCACCCACTCACGCAGACCCACAACGGTCAAATGGTCAAATGTCTTCAATATGGGTAACCGGTCAATTCGCCCAGGCGTGAGGGGAAACCTCCGCCAGGGCTTTGAATGCGGGCTTGGCGAACCAGTAGCCCTGCATCAGAAATATTCCACAGTCAGACAGAAAGTCGCGCTCGCCGGCACTTTCGATGCCTTCGGCGATGACAGTAACGCCCAACTGCTCACAGATTGTGACAATCCCCTGGACGATCACCTGACGGACACGATCCTGATCGACATCGCGGATCAGCGCCATATCGAGTTTGATCAAGTCAGGTTGGAAATCGGCCAGCAGATTCAGCCCCGAATAGCCCGCGCCGAAATCATCGATGGCGGTCTTGAAGCCGAATTCGCGGTATTCACGCAGAATATTCGTCAAATGGCGATAGTTATCTACATGCTCGCTTTCCAGTGTCTCGAAAATCAGTTGGTCCAGCGGAAAATTGTGCGCGCGAGCCGCTTCCAGGGTGCTGCGAATGCACAACTCCGGACGGTACACGGCGTTGGGCATGAAATTGATTGAAAGGTGGGTTTGCATCCCCAAGGCCGAAGCGCCCGCGATCGCCTGGGTGCGGCAACGCTGGTCGAAACGGTATCGATTGGTGTCGTTAACCTGCTGCAGCACTGACATCGCCCCTTCGCCATTGACGCCGCGTACCAGGGCTTCGTTGGCAAAAATCGAATGGTCTCTAAGGTCTACGATGGGCTGATAGGCGAAAGCAAACTCGAAACCCAGGGGCTCGCTCTGCTGGCAGCCCACACACCGCTGGTTAGGCGAGGTGAGTGAAGTGGGAAAATCGGTCACAGTATGTCCTCGCGAAAACAGGGTGCTACCTGGCGTATCTTAGGTGAGCCTTGGGGTTTATGCGTCGAAGGGTTTCAACGGTAAAGTTGCGACATTTTTCAGAGCGAGGAATTCAAGTGGCTCAGAAGCAGGAAGAGGAAGAAAAGGTCCGTCTGGACAAGTGGCTGTGGGCGGCGCGTTTCTTTAAAACCCGTGCCTTGGCCAAAGCCGCGATTGAGAGTGGCAAAGTGCATCATCGCGGCGAGCGCTGCAAGCCGGGCAAAGAGCCACGCGTCGGTGATGAGTTGCAGATTCGCATCGGTTTTGATGAAAAGACCGTGGTGGTCCAGGCGCTTTCCGTTGTGCGTCGTGGTGCACCTGAAGCGCAGACGCTGTACACAGAGACTGAAGCGAGCATCGCCAAGCGCGAAAACGCTGCGGCCATGCGCAAGGCGGGTGCTACCGGCATGACCACCGATGGCAAGCCGAGCAAGAAGCAGCGCCGCGACCTGTTCAAGTTTCGCGGCAGTGGCAATGATGACTAGTGCTCACACGAGCTGACCTTTGTGGCGAGCGGGCTTGCCCCGCGTTGGGCTGCGAAGCGGCCCTAAAACCAACCACCTCGATGTGCCTGAAAAAATGTGGAGGGTCTGGAT
>NZ_JAFLXD010000070.1:0-18841 GCF_019891415.1 Pseudomonas sp. SH10-3B
CTTGCTCGCGAAAAACGTCAACGATAACGCGTGCAGCCTGAATATACGCGGTGCCCTCAGGTTTTTCGCGAGCAAGCTCGCTCCTACAGAAACTTGGTTTATTGCACCAGCGAGCCGCGCAACGAGTGCGGTTGCGCCGCATCGATGTGCACATCGGCAAATTGGCCGATCAGGGTTGGATTATCGCAACGGAAGTTGACGATCCGATTGTTCTCGGTGCGGCCCTGCAATTCGCCAGGGTCTTTTTTCGAGTAGTCGGTGACCAGAATGCGCTGGATCGAACCGACCATTTGTCGGCTGATCTCGAAACCCTGCTGGTTAAGGCGATGTTGCAGCGCGTTCAAGCGCTCTTTTTTCAGCGCTTCCGGGGTTTCGTCCAGCAGGTCCGCCGCCGGGGTGCCCGGACGTTGGCTGTAGACGAACGAGTAGGAGAAGTCGAAACCGACGTCTTCGATCAGCTTCATGGTCTGCTGGAAGTCTTTCTCGGTTTCGCCGGGGAAGCCGACGATAAAGTCCGAACTGATGCAAATGCCCGGCACCGCTGCGCGCAGTTTGCGCAGTTTGGATTTGTATTCCAGGGCGGTGTGGTTGCGTTTCATCGCCGACAGGATGCGGTCCGAGCCCGACTGCACCGGCAAGTGCAGGTGCTTGACCAGTTCCGGTACTTCGGCATGGGCCTGGATCAGGCTGTCGGAGAATTCCAGCGGGTGCGAGGTGGTGTAGCGAATGCGTTCGATGCCATCCACCGCAGCGACTACGCGTATCAGCTCCGCCAGGTCAGCCAGGCGCCCGTCGTGGGTCAGGCCGCGATAGCCGTTGACGTTCTGGCCCAGCAGGGTCACCTCGCGCACGCCGTTTTCGGCCAGGTGGATGATTTCTGCGAGCACGTCGTCAAACGGCCGGCTGACTTCTTCACCGCGGGTGTAGGGCACCACACAGAAGGTGCAGTACTTGCTGCAGCCTTCCATCACCGACACGTAGGCGCTCGGCCCGTCGATGCGCGGCTCGGGCAGGTGGTCGAATTTTTCGATTTCCGGGAACGAGACGTCGACCTGGGGCAGTTTGGTGATGCGCGCGGCGTCGATCATTTCCGGCAGGCGGTGCAGGGTCTGTGGGCCGAAGACCACGTCGACATACGGCGCACGGTCGCGGATCGCGGCGCCTTCCTGGCTGGCCACGCAACCGCCGACGGCGATCACCATGTCCGGGTTGGCCAGTTTCAACTCGCGCCAGCGACCCAGCTGCGAGTACACACGGTCCTGGGCCCGCTCGCGGATCGAGCAGGTATTGAGCAGGATCACGTCGGCATCTTCGGCGCGGGCGGTGACTTCCAGGGCCTGGTGTTCACCCAGCAGGTCGACCATGCGCGAGCTGTCGTACTCGTTCATCTGGCAACCGTGGGTTTCGATATAAAGCTTCTTGGCCATGGGAATCGTCAACTGGTGGTAAAGAACCGCGCATTATAGGGGTCATGCCCATCGGTTCCTAGCACTGTGCATCGGGTGCCATGCTATAGTTCGCGCCCTCTTTTATATCCCCCATGTGTTCCTCACCCACCATGACCAAACGTGAAGCTCCAATCTATAAGGTGATTTTCCTCAACCAGGGCCAGGTGTTCGAAATGTACGCCAAGCAGATCTATCAAAGTGATCTGTGGGGCTTCCTGGAAGTGGAAGAGTTCGTCTTTGGCGAGCGTACACAACTGGTCGTCGACCCGGGCGAGGAAAAGCTCAAGGCCCAATTCGAAGGCGTGGTGCGCAGTTTTGTGCCGATGCATTCGATTGTGCGCATCGACGAAGTCGAGCGCCTGGGCACGCCGAAGATCAGCGAAGCCCGGGGCATGAGCAATGTCATGCCGTTTCCGATGCCGATGCCTGAGAAATAGGTTGGGTGTCAGGGCAGGGGTGAGAAGGGCGAACGTCCATCGGCACTCTGCAATTCCTGCAGATAATTGCGGAAAATCTGCCCCAGCACCTGGGTGGCGGTTTCCAGTTCATTGCGCTGCATGTGCTCGGCGACTTCGTCGGCAGTGTCCAGCGCGTCTTCGGCGCCATTGACCGCGGCCATTTTCAGCACGATATACGCTTGGACGTTATTGGCCGGCACGCCTTCGCCTTTGAAGAACATGGTGCCGAGCTGGAATTGCGCCTGCGCGTGGCCCTGCAACGAGGCTTTCTCGAAGTAGCTCAAGGCTTTGTTGAGGTCGCGGGCGGGATTCTTGCTGTCGTGGTAGTACTCGCCCAACTCGTATTGCGCCTGCGCATCCCCGCCGTCGGCCTGTTTCTGGCACGCGCTCAGGGATTCGGCCTGGCTGTCTGGCTGGGTATTGAGGGTGCAGCGACCCATCGCTGGGATTAACAACGAGTTGCCGCCTGCCTGGGCATGTGCCAGCAGCGGCTGAAGGAGCAACAGGCAGCCCAGTACCAGGGTGCGGCCGGTGCGTTTCATGGGAATCGACTTACCTCTGACGGGGCGCGCGGATCCTCTCGGGATCCAATAAGCGCGCATTATGAAATAAGCAGGCCTCTGCTTACAAAGTCTTTACTCGTTTTTCTGCTGCTTGGGCAAGTTATCTGCCGGATTGCAGGTAAATTCTCGGAAAAATAAGGAAATCTCTGTAAGCAAAGTAGCAAATCTGACGCCGACCACCGCGACGTCAGGTTTTTGCACCGGCTTATTTCAGCGCGGCGAAGGCGCGCTCGGCGGCATCAAGGGTCAGTTTCAGCTCGGCGTCGCCATGGGCGATTGAGGTGAAGCCCGCTTCAAAGGCACTCGGCGCCAGGTAGACGCCGCCTTCCAGCATCAAGTGGAAGAAGCGCTTGAACAGGTCGGCATCGCTGCCCATCACATCATCAAAGGTGACGATGTCATCGGCGCCACTGAAGTACAGGCCAAACATGCCGCCCGCTTGTGTGGTCACGAACGGGATACCGGCGGCGTCGGCGCGCTGTTGCAGGCCGTCGAGCAGGCGGGTGGTGTAGTCGGTCAGCTCGGCGTGGAAGCCCGGGCGGCTGATCAGGCGCAGGGTGGTCAGGCCGGCCGCCATGGCCAGCGGGTTACCCGAGAGAGTGCCGGCCTGATACACCGGGCCCAGTGGCGCGATGTGCTGCATGATTTCGCGCTTGCCGCCGAAGCAGCCCACGGGCATGCCGCCACCGATGATCTTGCCGAACGTGCTCAGGTCCGGCGTGACGCCGTAGTGTGCCTGGGCACCGCCGAGGGCAACGCGGAAGCCGGTCATCACTTCGTCGAAAATCAGCACCACGCCGTGCTTGTCGCACTGTTCGCGCAGGCCTTCCAGAAAGCCAGGGGCAGGCGGCACGCAGTTCATGTTGCCGGCCACCGGCTCGACGATGATGCACGCCACGTCCTGGCCGACTTCGCTGAGCATCTGCTCGACGGCGCTGATGTCGTTGAACGGCAGGGTCAGGGTGTGTTTGGCGAACGCTGCCGGTACGCCGGCCGAGCTGGGTACGCCTTGGGTCAGCGCGCCGGAACCGGCCTTGACCAGCAGGCTGTCGGAATGGCCGTGGTAGCAGCCTTCGAACTTGATGATGCTGTCGCGGCCGGTGAAACCACGGGCCAGGCGAATTGCGCTCATGGTGGCTTCGGTGCCGGAGCTGACCATGCGCACCATTTCCATCGACGGCACGATGCTGCAGACCAGGTCGGCCATCTCGGTTTCCATGGCGGTCGGCGCGCCGTAGGACAGGCCGTGTTCCAGCTGCTTGCGCACTGCGTCCAGCACGTCGGGGTGGCTGTGGCCGAGGATCATCGGGCCCCAGGAACCGACGTAGTCCACGTAGCGCTTGTCATCTTCATCGGTGACGTAGGCGCCTTCGGCATGCTTGAAGAACAACGGCGTGCCGCCCACGCTCTTGAACGCACGCACGGGGGAGTTCACACCGCCGGGGATGTGTTTTTGGGCATTGGCAAACAGGGTTTCGGAACGAGACATGCTGAGGGCTCTCTGAATTCAGGATTTGATTAATGCGTTGAAGGCGCGGGCGCGGCGCGTGACTTCCTGGGTGCTGTCGGCACCGAACAGGCCGTGGACCACGGCGAGCAGGTCGGCACCATGGGCCACCAGCGGTGCGGCGTTCTCCAGGGTGATGCCGCCGATCACGCAGATCGGCACATGCAGGCGCTTTCGGGCTTCGGCGAGCATTTCAACGGTGGCGGCCGGAGCGCCCGGCTTGGTGTTGGAATTGAAGAAGCGGCCGAAGGCGACATAACTGGCGCCTTCCTTCGCCGCCTGTTCGGCCAGTTCGATCTGGCTGTGGCAGGTGGCGCCGATGATCGCCTTGGAGCCGAGCAGCGCACGGGCGGGCGTCAGTGGGCCGTCGGTCTGGCCCAGATGCACGCCGACGCCCAGGCGCGCGGCCAATTCAGCGTCGTCGTTGATGATCAGTTGGGTCTTGTAGCGTGAGCACAGCTCGCGCAGCTTTTCGGCTTCGCGCAGGCGCCGGGCTTCGTCGCTGCTTTTGTCGCGGTACTGCAGCAGGGTCACGCCACCGTCCAATGCCGCTTCGACGTAGGCGAGGAACTTGCCGGCCAACAGTTGGCTGTCGGTAATGGCGTAAAGGCCACGTAGTTTCATCGGGCAGGCCTCTTGCTGTTAAGAGCGGAAAGTTACGAGCAGAAATCCAGTGGCAGACGGCGCGGTACGAACTGGCCCTGGCCGAGTTGTTCGGCGTCACGCAGGGTGCGCCAAGTGTAGTTAAGTGCCGACTGCACCGCACTCACCAGCCCTTCGCCTTGGGCGATCCGCCCGGCCAAGGCACTGGCCAGGGTGCAGCCCGAGCCGTGATAGCTGCCGGGCAGGCGCTGGCAGGTAAAGGTCTGGCGCGTGCCATCGCGGCTGTAGAGACGGTTGTGCACTTCGTGCTCGTCGCCATGGCCGCCGGTGATCAACAGGTGCTTGATAAACGGCAGCAGCTTCTCGGCGCATTCGTCCGCCGTGCCCTCGGGCAGTTCGGCCAGGATGCGGGCTTCAGGCAGGTTCGGTGTGGCGATCAGCGACAATGGCAACAACCGCTCGCGCATGGCGTAGCCGACTTCGTCCTTGCCCAGGCTGCCACCGCCGCCGGCGCGCAGCACCGGGTCGCACACCACCGGCAGGTGCGGGTGCGCCTGCAGCAGTTCGACCACGGTGTCGACCATCGCGGTGGAGCCGAGCATGCCCAGCTTGACTGCCGCCACTTCGGAGTCGCCCAGCACGGCATTGGCCTGGGCCAGTACCCACTCACGGTCCAGTACGCGGAAATCGCTGACATTGACGGTGTTCTGCACGGTCAGGGCGGTGACGGCCGGAGCCGCATGGCAGCCTTGGGCGAGCAGGGCTTCGATATCTGCCTGCAAGCCGGCGCCACCACTGGGATCATGGCCGGAGAGACAGAGGACAACAGGGCGAGAGCTGTAGATATTCATGGTGCGCGAGCTTACCACCAAACGCTTTTGGCGTGGCCGTCGGGCGATGGTTGAATTTTGTCCAAAGAGTGACGCTTTTTTGGCGCTTTGCTTCTCACGAAAACAGGCTGTAAGCCTTGTTCTAGAGCCCTCAGGAAAATTATTTCAATGGTGTCCAATGGCCTTTAGCGGCTATGCTAAAGTGGATCCAAACAACTGACTGTACCGTCGGTGTACGTCTTCTCAAAAGGAAATGGGGGCTTTTGACATAACCGGACAGGCCACGCTGGGGCTCTATGCGCTATTTGCTGATTTTATTGTTGTGCGGGCTGCCGATGCTCGCCAGCGCCATCGAGTTCAACCAGAACACTCGAAGCCTGCCGCTGGGCCGAGCCATGCAAGTGCTCGAAGACCCGACCGATGCCCTCACCATCGCTGAAGTAAGCTCCCCCGCCTACGCTGCGCAATTCAAGCGCCATGACAAAGCCACTCTCAATGCCGGCTATTCGCGCTCGGTGTTCTGGCTCAAGGTCGACCTGCATTACATGGCCAAAGACCCGCGCGCGCCCCGCACCTGGTTCCTGGAGTTGGCTTACCCACCGCTGAATCATCTGGACCTGTACCAGAACGATGGCACCGGCAACTATCGGCTGGCCACCCGCACCGGCAGTGCGCTGCCTTTTTCCAGCCGTGAAGTCACCCAGAGCAATTACCTGTTCAAGCTCAATTTTGTGCCCGATCAGCAGCAAACGCTCTACCTGCGCCTGCAAAGTGAAGGCTCCATCCAGGCGCCGTTGACGCTCTGGGCCGGCACCGCTTACCTGGAGCAACAACCGCTGCGCCTGTCTGTGCTGGGGGTGATCTATGGCGTATTGCTGGGGATGCTGGTCTACAACCTGTTTATCTACCTGAGCGTGCGCGACACCAGCTACTTGTATTACATCCTCTATATCGCCTCCTTTGGCCTGTACCAACTGTCGGTCAATGGTGTGGCGGTGCAGTACTTCTGGCCGAACAACCCGTGGTGGGCGAATGCGGCGGTGCCGTTGCTGATCGGTTCCGCGGCGCTGTTCGGCAGCCTGTTTGCCCGTAGCTTCCTGCATACCGCGCAGCACAGCCGCTGGATAAACCGGCTCTTGCTGACGCTGGCGGCGTGTGGTGGCGTAGTGATGGCGCTGGCGCTGCTGACCAGCTACGCCCTTGCCTTGCGCCTGGCGACCGGTTTGGCGCTGGTATTCACCGTGACCATCTTCGTCGCCGCCATCAAGGCCTGGTACTGCGGCCAGCGGGTGGCGCGGTATTTCATCATCGCCTGGTCTGCGTTCCTGCTGGGCGGGGTGGTGAACACGTTGATGGTGCTGGGCTACTTGCCCAATGTGTTCCTCACCATGTACGCCAGCCAGATCGGCTCGGCGATTGAAGTGGCACTGTTATCCCTGGCCCTGGCCGACCGCATCAATGCCATGCGTGAGCAGCAGGCGCAGATCCTGTTCGACGCCAGCCAGAAGCTCGAAGTGCTCAACCAGCAACTGGCCCGCAGTAACCGTCTCAAAGATGAATTCCTCGCAACGCTGACCCATGAACTGCGCACGCCCATGAATGGTGTGATCGGCTCCCTTGAGCTGATGCAAACAGTGCCGCTGGACGACGACCTGGCGCAGTACCAGCAAACTGCCGCCGGTTCGGCACGGGACATGATGCGCATGGTCAACGGCATCCTCACCCTCACCGAACTGCAGGCCGGACGCCTGAGTGCCCAGCCTCGGGTGTTCAGCCTGCGCGGCGTGCTCGACACGTTGCGCCAGCAATTCAATACCAGCGCCCAATGCAAAGGCCTGGCGTTTTCCATCGATGTGGCCGCTGATCTGCCGGACCGCGTGGTGGGCGACGCCGACAAGCTGGTGCAGTGCCTGGATTGCTTGCTGGACAACGCTTTCAAGTTCACCCACGAAGGCTCCGTGCGCCTGCGGGTGGTGGGTGTGCCTCACAGTGACGGCGGCGTGCGCCTGAGCTTTATTGTGACCGACACCGGTATTGGTTTCGCCTTCCTCGACGAGGCGACCTTGTACCAGCGCTTTTTCCAGCTCGATGGCTCCATGACCCGCGAATACGGCGGCCTGGGTATTGGCCTGGCTATCTGCCGGCAATTGATCGAACTGTTGGGCGGGCGCCTTACCCATCATTCCGAGCCGCGCAAGGGCAGCCGCTTTCAGTTGGACGTGAAAGTCAGCCCGGTGCCGCCTGAGGCAAAGCCGGCGCACGATCGGCAGCGTGCGCCCCAGGACTGCGCGGTGTTGTTGGTGGATGACAACAGCGTCGGCCAGTTGGTGGTGCGCGGCATGTTGCTCAAGCTGGGTTACCGGGTGAAAACCGTGGACAGCGGCCCGGCGGCGTTGGCGGCCGTGCAGGGGCAACACTTCGACGCCGTCTTGTTGGATATACCTGAAGGCGGTTTCTCGTTGTGCTGTCAGATTCGTGCCCTGCCAGGCTGCGGTGAACTGCCGGTGATCGCCTTGAGTACGTCGCTGAATACGTCTGAACGCGAGCACTGCCATGGCATCGGCGTTTCCGATCGCCTCGCCAAGCCTGTGCGTTTCGAGGCGTTGCAGGCGGTGTTGGAACGTCGGGTGTTGTGCCCGCAAGAGGGTGAAAGCGCCGGGCATTCGGCGGGTATGCCACTGTTTTAAGCGCCATGTCAGTGCTTAACTGAAAAAACCGGCCTTAATCGATCTGCGCTTTTATGGGTAGTTGGCATTCGATAGGGCCTTTTTCCAGGAGGCCCTTCATGAACCTGCACGCGTTCGCCGAAACCCACGACGTCACCAACCAGCCGCCCTCCTTGGACGGCACCAACCTGTACCGCATCGACGTGTCGCTGCAAGACTGGTCACGGCGCTTTGGCGCCGGCTGGGCGCAAGCGCGCATCGATGCATACGGGGCGTTGGCCGGCGGGCCGCTGATGGAGGCCGGGTTCCTGGCCAACCAGAACAAACCGGTGTTCAGCAGCCATGACCGGTATGGGCATCGCATCGATCTGGTGGAGTTTCACCCGGCCTACCATGAGTTGATGCGCACTGCCGTCGAACATGGCCTGCCCTCGCTCCCCTGGGCCCATCCGCAACCCGGTGCCCATGTGGCCCGGGCCGCCATGACGTATCTGCATAGCCAGGCCGAAGCCGGCACCGGCTGCCCGCTGACCATGACCTTCGCTTGCGTCCCGGCCCTGCGCTTGCAGCCCGACCTGGCGAAGACCTGGTTACCGAAAATCCTCAGCACCCAATACGACCCGCGCAATCTCGGCATTGCCCACAAGACAGGCGCAACCATCGGCATGGCGATGACCGAGAAACAGGGCGGCACCGACGTGCGTGCCAACACCACTAGCGCCTATCCCGTGGGGGCTGGTGGGCCGGGGCAAGCCTATGAGCTGGTGGGCCACAAGTGGTTCTGCTCCGCACCGATGTGCGATGCCTTTCTGACCCTGGCCCAGACCGACAAGGGCCTGACCTGTTTCCTGCTGCCCCGGCACCGTCCGGATGACACGCGCAACGAGTTCTATATCCAGCGTCTGAAAAACAAACTCGGCAATTGCTCAAACGCCTCCAGTGAAGTGGAGTTTCGCGGTGCCCTGGCGTGGATGATCGGCGAAGAGGGCCGTGGTGTGCCGACCATCATTGAGATGGTCGCCATGACCCGTTTCGACTGCATGGTGGGTTCCAGCGCCTTGATGCGCCAGGCGCTGACCCAGGCCAGCCATCATTGCGCCCATCGCCTGGTCGGTGGCCGTGTACTCAGTGAACAACCGCTGATGCAAAACGTGCTCGCCGACCTGGCCCTGGAGAGTGAAGCCTCGCTGGCGCTGAGCATGCGCATGGGGCGCGCCCTGGATCATCTGGACGATGAGCGGGAGGCCAAGTTCGCTCGGCTGGTGACGGCGGTGGGCAAGTATTGGATCTGCAAACGCGCCCCGGCAATGATCAACGAAGCCGCCGAATGCATGGGCGGCGCGGGTTACGTAGAGGACAGCATCCTGCCGCGCTTGTACCGTGAGGCACCGGTGAATTCGACGTGGGAAGGTTCCGGCAATGTGCAATGCCTGGATGTGCTGCGCGCACTGTCCAAAGAGCCCGGCGTGCTGGAGGCGCTGTTTGTCGAACTCGGTGACGGGCATGGCGATAAGCAGCTGGCACGGCATATCGAACACCTGAAGTCGGCGTTCATGGACACCCAGGACATCCAGTACCGCGCGCGGCAGTTGACCGAGGACATCGCCGTGGCGCTACAGGCCAAGTTGTTGCTGGAGGCCGGTCATGGGGCGGTCAGCGATGGTTTTATCGTAAGCCGCTTGGGGCAGTCGTCCGGCCGGGCGTATGGCACCTTGCCGCGAGGCATTGATGTCGAAGCCATCGTGGCCCGCTCAAGCCCCAATGTCTCTGAATAAACACGGTCCAAATGTGGGAGGGGGCTTGCTCCCGATGGCTGAGTGTCAGTCAGCCTATCTGTAAACTGACCCACCGCTATCGGGAGCAAGCCCCCTCCCACAGGGATTGCAGCCATCTTGAGAGGGCACTCCAATTCAAGGTTTGCGTCTGACAGGGATACAGGCAAGATAAAGGCCTGCAAGTCAGAACACAGGATGCTTACCGTGACCGAAGCTTTTGTTGTCGTTCAAACCGCCGAAGAGGCCGTGGATCGGCTGGCGGCCCTGCATGAGCGGGCTACCGGCGCGCTCAACCAGGCCCTCAAGCAATACCTCAAGGACCGCGTCGAACCCGACGCCGAACAACGCGCGCTGTTCCGCTACCCGGAACTGCGCCTGACTTACCACTGCCACGGCGAAGTCCCACAGACGACCCGGGCGTATGCCAAGGTCCAGCTACCGGGGACCTACAGCGTTACCGTTACTCATCCGGCGGCGTTCCGTAAGTATTTGCTGGAACAACTGGTGCCGCTGATGCACGACTTTACCGTGACGGTGGAAGTGGGCGTCAGCCAGCAAAACATTCCCTACCCTTACGTAGTGGAGCAGGGCGACGAACTGGCCGGCTCCGGAGTGACCGCCGCGACCTTGGCGCGCGTGTTCCCCAGCACCGACCTGTCGGCCGCCACCGATGGCATCGCCGATGGCCTGTACGACTGGGAAAACACCGACCCGCTGCCCCTGGCGCTGTTCGATGCGGCGCGCGTGGACTTTTCCCTGCGCCGGCTGGTGCATTACACCGGCAGCGACTGGCGCCATGTGCAACCGTGGATTTTGCTGACCAACTACCACCGCTATGTCGACCAGTTCATCGTGCATGGCCTGGAACAACTGCGCAGCGATCCGCGTTTTATCCGCATGGTGCTGCCGGGCAATGTGATCATCGACAAGAGCATGGACCACGGCGAAGCCTCGGCGATTGCCGCGGGCGTGGTATGGCACCGCTACCAGATGCCGGCCTATCACCTGCAGGCCACCGATGGCCACGGCGTGACCCTGGTAAACATCGGCGTCGGCCCGTCCAACGCCAAGAACATCACCGACCACCTGGCGGTGCTGCGTCCACACTGCTGGCTGATGATTGGCCACTGTGGCGGCCTGCGCCAATCCCAGACCATCGGCGACTATGTACTGGCCCACGCTTATATGCGCCGCGACGGAATTCTCGACCGGGTAGTGCCGCCGAACATCCCCATCCCAGCCTTGGCCGAAGTGCAGATGGCCTTGCAGCAGGCGGCGGCGAATGTCACCGGTGAGAAAGGCGAAGAGCTGAAAAAACGCCTGCGCACCGGTACGGTATTGACCTACGACGACCGCAACTGGGAACTGCGCTGGGCCCAGGAACGGCCGTTGATCAACCTGTCCCGCGCCGTGGCCGTGGACATGGAAAGCGGCACCATCGCCGCCCAGGGCTACCGCTTGCGCGTACCCTACGGCACGTTGTTGTGTGTGTCGGACAAGCCGCTGCACAGCGAGATCAAGCTGCCGGGTTCGGCCAACGCGTTCTACGAACGTGCGGTCAGCCAGCACTTGAAGATCGGCATCGAGGCGGTGGACCTGTTGCGCACCGAACTCAACTCGCTGCACTCGCGCAAACTGCGCAGCTTCGACGAGCCTCCGTTCCGCTAAGCGGTTGGGATGGTCATTTAACGGTCAGGCCACTAGCATTGTCGGTCCTGACCGTTAGATGTTCCTTTGCCATGTCCCGTCCCACCCGTCCCGATTCGCGCCGCCCTGGCGTGAAACCTCCGTATTCTGCTGCGCGCCGTGTTGCCAAGGCGCCGCCGGCCGAGCCGAAGTTGATCCTGTTCAATAAACCCTTCGATGTGCTGACACAGTTCAGCGACGAAGGCGGGCGCCCGACGCTCAAGGATTTTATCGACATCCCCGGTATTTACCCGGCAGGCCGCCTGGACCGTGACAGCGAAGGCCTGTTGCTGCTGACCAACGATGGCCAGTTGCAGGCGCGTATTGCCGATCCCAAGCACAAGTTGGCGAAAACCTACTGGGTGCAGGTGGAGGGCGAACCCACCGAAGAACTGCTGCAACGCCTGCGCGAGGGGGTAGAGCTCAACGATGGCAAAACCTTGCCTGCCGAGGCCCGGCGTTTGGATGAACCCGAGTTGTGGCCGCGCAACCCGCCGGTGCGTTTTCGCAAAAACCTACCGACTTACTGGCTTGAGCTGGTGATTCGAGAGGGGCGTAACCGCCAAGTGCGACGCATGACCGCCGCCGTGGGCCTGCCGACCTTGCGTCTGGTGCGGGTGCGTATTGGCGATTGGACAATCGACGGCCTGGACCAAGGCCAATGGAAGGAAGTACCCGCGCGTTTATAAAGCGCCGGACTCGATCAGGCCAATCACCACGCTCTTGATGATGAACGCGGCCACGCCCAGGCCCAGCACGAAAAACAGGATGAACGAACCAAAGCGCCCGGCCTTGGATTTCTTCGCCAGGTCCCAGACGATGAAGCCCATGAAAATGATCAGGATGGTGACCAGGCCGGTCATCATCCACTCTTCGAACAGGGCGGGGTCGATGTTGTTCATGGGCTCTTCCAACGGGGCAGGCGGCAAGTATACGGCAGTGCCACAGGCGCAACATTGACCTGCGTCGGTGCGTCGCACGCAGATTTCACTGATGAAACACAGGTCAGATGTGGGAGGGAGCAAGCCCCCTCCCACATCTGATATTCATTGTTCACGAGATCAGGTACGCAGGTGGGTCAGCGGCAATTCGGTGCTGTTGAGCACCTGGTTCAGCACAAAGCTTGACCGCACGCTGGTCACGCCTTCGATTCGAGTGAGGTGGCCCAGCAGCAGTTTCTGATAGTGGTCCATGTCCGGCACCACCACTTTCAACTGATAGTCAGCATCCATCCCCGTCACCAAGCTGCATTCCAGCACCTGGGGCAGGGTGCGGATGGCCGCTTCGAAGTTCTCGAAACGTTCGGGTGTGTGGCGGTCCATGCCGATCAGCACATAGGCCGTGAGGCTCAGGCCGAGCATCTTGCGGTCGAGCAGGGCGACCTGGCGTGAGATGTAACCGTCGTCCTCCAACTGCTTGACCCGGCGTGAGCAGGGCGAAGGCGACAGGCCGATACGCTCGGCCAACTCCTGGTTGGAGATCCTCGCGTCGCGCTGCAATTCCGCCAAAATACTCAGGTCGTATCGGTCAAGCTTGCTCATTGGGTTGGCCTTTGTCGTAACTATTGCGGTGAATTATCCATGAAGGGTTAAAAATTGCGCAAGCACTGTTTATTGACGCAATCTTCGCAATCATCTGTCGGGCGCTGGCGGGTATCGTTATCAACAGAATCACCGCCTGGACAACAGTCCACAGCAGCTCGCCCAATCAGGCGTGCTGCGGCCGCCACCCCAGCAGGGTTGAGCCGGCCTCCAGGCTGCACACTGTCCACAAGACGGCGTGAGGTGAGCCAACGTCAAAAGCGTTGAGCATGGACGAAGTTCTCAAGGGGTGGCCGACGGGTCACCCCTTTTCTTTTGCCTTAAGAAAATTGTTCTCGTGACTGATAACCTGTCTCAGAACCGGGCGAGGCTTTTCCAGTCTCATCTATGAGGCCGGACCTTCTAGGCCCTTATCCGCAGTGAGGAATAGCATGAAGCGCATCTGGCGTATGGCAGGTGTAGGTTTGCTGATGGTCACCGTCGGCACGCAAGTGATGGCCGAAGACCCACGCCCTGAAGGGGGCGGCCAGCATGAAAGAGGGCCGGAGGGCGGTCGGCAAGGTCAAGGTAACGAACAACCGCGCCCGCAAAATAACCAGCCGCGCCCGCAGCCGCAGAACAATCAACCACGGCCGGAAAACCCTCAGCCGCGTCCACAGAACCCGCATGTTGATCGTGCCGAGCCGCAACAGCAGCACGGCGGCGGGCAGTGGCAAGGTCGCCCGCAAGGTGCCGAACAGCCTCGCCCAGCACCGCAGCCTGCGAATAACCTGCCGATCCAGAGTCGCCCCGATACCGTGCGCCAGACCCAGGAGCCGCGTCAGGGTTACTACCGTGACATCCCGCGTCGTAACGACGGCAACCAGCATTGGGAGGCCGGCGGCCCAGGTTCGCGTCCGGGCAACAACGGCGGGGGCTTTAACAACGGCCATCCAAACGATAACCGCTGGCCGGGCCGCCCCGATGGGCATGGCAACGGCTGGGGCCCTGGTCCGCAATATCGTCCCGGTTACACCGTCGACCGCTTCCCCGACCGCAATTACCGCGTGCCTTACCGTGGCCAGGATTACTTCTTCTCCGGTGGCTACTGGTACCGTCCTCAAGGTCCGCGCTATGTGGTCGTGGCGCCGCCGTATGGCATCCGCGTGCATTACTTGCCGGACTACGCGCGCGAAGTGTGGGTAGGTGGCTCGCTGTTGTTCCTGGCCGCCGGCGCCTACTACGCGTACGAACAAAGCACCCAGCAATACGTGGTGGTGCAACCGCCGACGCAAGTACCGGCGCCGCAGCCCGCACCGCAAGGCAATGGCTATGACGTGGTGGCCTATCCCGCCAACGGTCAGTCACCGGCCCAGGTGCAGCAGGACGGCTATGACTGTTATCGCTGGGCGGTGCAGCAAAGTGGCTTCGACCCGCAGGCGGTCACCTACGCCCCTGACCCGGCGGTGGTGCAAACCTACCGCCAGGCCCAGGGCAACTGCCTGAGCAGTCGCGGGTATCAGGTGCAGTACTAGGCCTTGGCGCCCGTGACCACTTCTCGCGGGTCGGCGTGCACCAGCACTTCGGCGCGCGGGTAGGCTGCGTGAATGGCATCGGCGGCCTGGTCGCTGATGCCGTGGGCCACTGACAGCGTCAACTCCCCCGGCAACTCCAGGTGCAACTGCACAAACCAGTGGTTGCCGGAGATGCGCGTGCGCAAGTCATGGGCACCCAGCACCCCGGGTATGCCTCGGGCCAGTTCCAGCATGTGCTGGCTGACGTCCGGCGGCAGTTCCTCGTCCATCAACACCGCAAAGCTTTCCTTGGCGATCTGGATCGCGCTCCACAAAATGTAGGCAGCGATGCCCAGGCCGAACCAGGCGTCGAACTGATGAAAGCCCATGCCCGCCAGCACCAACGCCACCAGGATGCTGCCGTTGAGCAGCAAGTCCGAGCGATAGTGCAACGAGTCCGCCCGCACGGCATTCGAGCCGGTTTCGCGCACAACCCGGTGTTGCAGCATCAGCAGTGCCACGGTCAGCGCCAGGGAAAATACGATCACCCCAATGCTCAGCCACGGCGCGCCGACCGGCTCCGGATGCTGCAAACGCTCGTACGCCTGCAAGGCGATCAACACCGCACTGCCGCCAATAAACAACGCCTGGGCCATGCCCGCCAGCGACTCTGCCTTGCCATGGCCATAACGATGATCGTCATCGGCCGGGCGCAGGGCGTAATGCACCGCCAGCAGGTTCAGCAGCGAGGTCACGCCATCGAGCAGTGAGTCGGTCAACCCGGCGAGCATGCTCACCGAGCCGCTGAGCCACCAGGCGATGGCCTTTGTAACGATCAGCGCACAGGCCACACCCACCGAGGCGCGGGTGGCCAGGCGTAACAGCCGGGCGTGTTCGGGACTGCTGGTCATAAACGTTCCTTAGCCGGCGGGTTGCAGGCCCAGGGAAGCAAGTTGTTGCACGCTGCCCTTGAACTGGATCATGCGTGGGTCGTCCAGCGGCAGGGTGCGGCCGGTTTCCTTCTGGATGATGCTTTGCAGCTTGGCATTGTCGACCTTGCCGTCGGCGCCGATGGCTTCGTGCAGTTTTTCCGGGTCGACCTGGGCGGTCTTGCCGGGTTCGAAATAGATCGCGCCCGTGGCGAAGTCAACGCCGAACGCGATCAGGCCAGGGATCACGTAGAACAACAGGCCTACGGCATCGAGCACGGCAATGGTCGGGTCGATCTTGCCGTCGATCTGGCCACGGCGGTCCGGGTAGAAAATCGAACCGCAGGCCGTCAGCTGGCTCAGCAGGGTGACGGCGAGGACACCGCCGATGACACGGGAAGCGATACGCATGGAGACTCTCCTGAACACGGTTGATAGGGGACTATATAGCACTGCCATTGAGACCAGCGTCGGCATCCGGCAGTTCGCCGTTATACTCGCCGCTCTGCTTTGGAGCCAGTATGAATTCGTTGCCGATCGATGATGTTTTACCTGCCCTGCGTGACGCCTTGGCGAATCGCCATGAAGCCGTGCTGGAAGCGCCGCCCGGCGCCGGTAAAACCACCCGCGTGCCCTTGGCCTTGTTGAATGAGCCATGGTTGGCCGGGCAGACCATCCTGATGCTCGAACCCCGGCGCCTGGCCGCCCGCGCCGCTGCCGAACGTCTGGCCAGCGAACTGGGCGAAAAGGTTGGTGAAACCGTCGGCTATCGCATCCGCCTCGACAGCAAAGTCGGCCCCCACACGCGTATCGAAGTGGTCACCGAAGGCATCCTCACCCGCCGCCTGCAGGACGACCCGGCACTGGACGGTGTGGGCCTGCTGATCTTCGATGAATTCCACGAGCGCAGTCTCGACGCCGACCTGGCACTGGCCCTGAGCCTGAACGGCCGCGATTTGTTTCGCGACGAGCAACCGCTGAAAATCCTGCTGATGTCCGCCACCCTCGAAGGCGAGCGCCTGGCCAGCCTGCTGGACGACGCGCCGATCCTGCGCAGCGAAGGGCGCATGTTCCCGGTGCAGATGCGCTGGGGGCGGCCATCCCAGCCCGGCGAATTCATCGAGCCGCGCGTGGTGCAAACCATTCTCGAAGCCCTGCACGATGAAACCGGCAGCGTGCTGGTGTTCCTGCCGGGCCAGGCGGAAATTCGCCGGGTCAATCAGCAATTGGCCGACGTCCTGGGCGATCGCAGTGATGTGTTGCTGTGCCCGCTGCATGGCGAACTGGACCTCAACGCCCAGCGCGCGGCCATCGATCCGGCACCGGCTGGTAAACGCAAAGTGGTGCTCGCCACCAACATCGCCGAGACCAGCCTGACCATCAACGGTGTGCGCGTGGTGATCGATGCCGGGTTGGCGCGGGTGCCGCGCTTCGACCCCGGCAGCGGCATGACCCGCCTCGACACCCAACGCATCTCCCGCGCCAGCGCCACCCAGCGCGCGGGCCGGGCAGGGCGATTGGAGCCGGGGGTGTGTTATCGGTTGTGGTCCGAAGACCAGCATGAAGGGCTGGCCGCGTACGGCAGTGCGGAAATCCTCGCGGCCGACCTGGCCGGTTTGGCCTTGCAACTGGCGCGCTGGGGCGTCACGCCCGCGCAGCTCGTGTGGCTCGACGTGCCACCGACCGCCGCGTATGCCCAGGCCCAGGACTTGCTGGGGCGCCTCGGGGCGTTGAATGAAGAAAAGCTCACGGCTCATGGCCAGAAGATGGCCGAGTTGCCGGCCCATCCACGCATCGCCCATTTACTGCTGCGCGGCCAGGACCTGGGGCTTGCAGCCACCGCCTGTGATGTCGCTGCACTGTTGGGCGAGCGCGATATTTTGCGCGGTGGTGGCGCGGATCTGCACAGCCGCCTGGCGCTGATGTCCGGCGAGGAGCGTGCGCGCGGTACTCAAGGTGGCGTGCAGCGCGCCAAGCAACTGGCCCGGCAATACCGTGGCTATTTAAGAGGCAAGGCAACTCAGCCGGTGGGCGACCCCGACCACCCGCGCTGGCTCGGTGCGTTGCTGGCGCTGGCCTACCCGGACCGTGTCGCCCAGCAACGTCGCCCCGGTGGTGCCGAATACCGTTTGGCCAACGGCCGCGCCGCGCTGTTCGCCGAGGCCGACAGCCTGATGAAACAAGCCTGGCTGGTGATCGCCGACCTCGGCAGCCGCCAGGGGCAGCGCGAAGAGCGCATCTACCTCGCGGCAGATTTTGACCCGACGTTGTTCGACACGGTCCTCGCCGAGCAAGTGCGCAACGTCGATCAACTGGACTGGGACGAGCGTGAAGGCGTGCTGCGCGCCGAGCGTCAGCGCAAAGTCGGCGAGTTGGTGCTCAGCCGCGAACCGTTGACGGGTCTCGATGAATCCGCGCGCAGCCAGGCGCTGGTCAACCTGGTGCGGCGCAAAGGCCTGGAGCTATTACCCTGGACCCCGGAACTGCGCCAATGGCAATCCCGCGTGATGCTGCTGCGCCAATTGGACGTCGGCAAAACCAGCGAATGGCCCGACGTCAGCGACAGCGCCTTGCTCGCCGGCCTGGAGCATTGGCTGATGCCCTACTTGGGCAAAGTCTCGCGCCTGAGCCATTTCGCCAACCTGGATATTTCCAGCTACCTGCACAACCTGTTGCCGTGGCCGCTGCCCCAGCGCCTGGACGAACTGGCGCCGCAGCATGTGAAAGTGCCGTCTGGCTCATCGGTGCGTTTGGACTACAGCGAACAACCGCCGATCCTGGCGGTGCGTTTGCAGGAATTGTTCGGGCTGGCCGACACCCCGCGTATTGCCGGCGGGCGCCAAGTGGTGAAGTTGCACCTGCTGTCGCCGGCGCGACGGCCGGTGCAGGTGACGCAGGACCTGGCGAACTTCTGGCGCAGTACCTATGCCGAAGTGAAGAAGGATCTGAAGGGCAGGTATCCCAAGCATTACTGGCCGGATGATCCGCTGATAGCCGAGCCGACCGCGCGGATCAAACCCCGAAAGTCGTAACGCTAAGGATCCAAATGTGGGAGGGGCGGTGCGACGATTCGACTTGCCCCCGATGACAGTCTGCCAGGCGAAACGTATTTAACGGGTTTATTGCGATTTAAGTGTGGGAGCGGGCTTGCTCGCGAAAGCGGTGGTTCAGTCAACGATGTACTCACTGACACACCGCATTCGCGAGCAAGCCTGCTCTTATCAAAACTTAAAATAACTGACGGATTTTAAAAGGTTAAAATTTCACCCTAAGTCTTGAGTCTTGAATAAACAATTTCAGGCGAGCGTATTCCTGTGGCGAGCGGGCTTGTCCCGCGTTGGG
>NZ_JAFLXD010000071.1:0-17065 GCF_019891415.1 Pseudomonas sp. SH10-3B
TGAAGCTAAATGGCCTGAGTCCTGTGGGATACAGAACTCAGGCCGCTCAGGCATAGACATGTAATCGTCCAGCTTTGTGGGGTCAGTTCACACAGCGTGGAAACGATCATGCGGCTTAGATCGCCGCCAGGGTTTCTTTCACGGTCAGCGCCTGCGGGTCAGTGGTCTTCGCCGCTACCTGCTGTTCTTGCTGCTGCTTCAAGCGCTCAGCCACTTGCTTGGAAATGGCGTCCTGCTTTTCCTGGGACATGTTTTGCACATCTGCCTCGGTCAAACCTTGTTCCTTGAGCAATTGCTCACGGATGCGTTCGGCTGGGGTCTTGCTCATGTAATCGGTGAAGTCTGCACGCGCGGAGCTGGTGGTGGAGCCGGTAGCGGGGATATCTGTCGTCGCGGGGGTGGCCGCAGTGCTGGCCTGCAACTGCACACGGGTCTTGGCGAAGGCTTCATCGATACGGTCGGTAGCCTTGTCCAATTCCTTCTGCGCGGCCGGCACGGTCACGCTCTGCTGCGCGGCTTGCAGTGCGCCGCTGTACAACGCGCTGGCGGCGGCGTTGGCAGGGTCCATGTCGGGTCGCTTGATCTGTTGAACGGTCGACACCGCTTGAGTGTTGTTGTTAACCAGCATGATCGGTCACCTGGGAAAATGTTCGGTGCTATAGCTTGAGCAAATAACATGCCGGGTCCGATAACCCCGGTTTTACTGGGGTTGGCCTGGCCGCCGCGGCAAACATTGTCGCGCCGGCGGCCAACCGTTGCCGTCAATGGGCGATATTTTCCAAGGCCAGGTTGCGCGTGCGCGGGCCGAACCAACTGATGGTGATCATCACGATCAACATGCTGCTGGCAATAAACGCCAACACGCCCGGCGTGCCCAGGTGTTCGAGGATAAAACCGATCAACAGGCTGCTGAACACCGTCGACAAGCGGCTGAACGAATAGCAGAACCCCACCGCCCGCGCGCGGATATTGGTCGGGAACAGCTCGCTCTGGTACGAGTGGTAACTGAAGCTCAGCCAGGCGTTGCAGAAGGTGATCATCACCCCGCAGATCACCAGCCCCACCGCCGTGGTCTGCAACGCGAACAGGCTACCGAAGATCACCGCGCCCATGGCCGAGCCGACGATCTGCCATTTGTTTTCAAAGCGGTTGGCCACCTTCACGAACAGCAGCGGCCCCAGCGGGTAGGCTAGGGTGATGATAAAGGCGTACAGCAAGCTGTGGGTCACGCTGACACCCTGGCCCGAGAGCAGCGCCGGCAACCAGTTGCCGAACCCAAAAAAGCCGATGGCCTGAAACACATGGAACACAATCAGCATCAACGCTCGGCGGCGGTACGGCGGTTGCCAGATGTCGGCAAACCGGCCGCTGCCTTGCACACTGACCGCTTCGGGTTCGGGTTCATCCAGCGGCTTGCCGTGATCTTTCTGGCAACGCGCCTCCAGGCTGTCCATGATCGTACCGGCTTCTTCGAAGCGGCCTTTCTGCGCCAGCCAGCGCGGTGATTCCGGCAGGCGCTTGCGCAGTTGCCAGATAAACAACGCAAACACCGCACTGCTCAGTACCACCCAGCGCCAGCCCGAAACCCCGAACGGCGCCTGGGGCACCAGCCACCACGACATCAACGCCACCGCTGGCACCGACAGAAACTGGATAAAAAACGCAAAGGCAAACGCCGAGCTGCGCATGCGTTTGGGCACGAGTTCCGAGAGGTATGCGTCAATCGTCACCAGCTCGATCCCCAGGCCAATGCCCACCAGGAAGCGCATGCAGATAATCCCCAGGGCGGACGTTTGAATGCCCATCAACACCGTCGCCACGGTGTACCAGATCAAGGCAAAGGTGAAGATCGCCCGCCGCCCGAAACGGTCGGCGATGGGGCTGAGCAGGCTGGCGCCGAGGAACAGGCCGAGGAAGGTCGCCGAGGCGAATGCCGCCTGATCCGAGAAGCCAAACACGCCTTCGCTGCCGGTATGGAAGATGCCGTCGCTGATCAGACCGGGGCTGATGTAGGCGGTCTGGAACAAGTCATACAGCTCGAAAAAGCCGCCGATCGACAGCAGCGCCACCAGGCGCCAGACCGTGGCGACGGCGGGCAGGCGGTCGATACGCGCGCTGATATGGGCGGCGCGGATCGGGTCGATGCCGTCTGTAGCGGGAAGTGCTGGCATGGCGGGAAAAACTCAGTCAGTGATGGGGATATCGAAGGTCTGAAAAGCATCGTCCAGCGGATGGTAACCCAACACCCGCGTGGTTTCGCTCAGGTCCAGGCGCTTGAAGCGGTTATTGGAAATGCCGTGGGCGATCAGGTGCTTCACACCGACGGCCTCCACCGAGCGTTGCAGCAGGTGCACGGCATCCCGCGGGCTGAGCCAGGCACTGAGGTCGCGGGCGTTGTTCAGATCGTGGGTTTCAACGAATTCGAACGCGCCGATGCGCAGGGCAATCGTCGACAGCGGGGTTTTTGCCGCGTAGAAGGCGCACAACGCTTCGCCGTAGCATTTGCTCACGCCGTACAGGTTGGCCGGCATCACCTGCATGCCCGGGGTGATCTGCCGGTCTACCGGATAGCCTTCGATAGTTTGCGCGCTGCTGGCGAACACCAGGCGTTGCACGCCCGCAGCCACGGCGGCTTCGAACAGGTAGGTGGTGGCGAGGATATTGTTCGGCAGCAGTTCGTCGAACGACGCGCTGGCGTGGGGGATGCCCGACAGGTGCACGATCACGTCGATACCTTCGAGCAGGCTGGCGAGGCTGGCTTTGTCGCTGAGGTCAGCGTGTACGAAGCGGTGTTCGCCCAGGTCGAAATCTGGCGCGATGCGGTCGGTGAGGGTGAAACGGTAGCGGTCTTTCGAGGCTTCGAAAAACGTCTTGCCGATTCTGCCGCAAGCGCCGGTGAGCAGTACGTTGAGTCCTTTCACGTGCATGTCCTTAGTTATGCCCGTCGAGGGCGAAGAGCTGGAAACCCTGGTGCTGGCCGAGGCGCTGGTAGTAGGCGGCAATGGCGGGGTAGGGCGGGCGCTCCATGGGCGTCATCTGCCAGCGGTGCACCGAGAGGCCGATGAGGATGTCGGCGAGGGTGAATTCATCGCCGGCAACAAAGGCGTCGGTCCTGGTCAGTTGTTGCTCGAGGATGCCCATCTTGTCGTTCCATCGTTGCACGGCAGCGGCAATCTGCGCTGCGTCCAGGCCGTCCGGGTTATTGCGTACCAGGGCGGTAAAGGCATCGCCCCAGGCGCGGTTGAGTTCGACGGCTTGCCAGTCGATCCACTGCTCGACGCGGGCCCGTGGTGCGGGCTCGACGGGTAGCAGGTCATGGCGTTGATAGAGGTTCACGAGGTAGCGGCAGATGGTGTTGGATTCCCACAGCACGCCATGGTCGTCGATCAGCACCGGTATCTGGGCATTGGGGTTCAGGGCGAGGAATTCGGCGGACTGGGTGGGCTTGAAGCCGATGCCCCAGTCTTCGCGAACATAGTCGATGCCCAGTTCCTGGCAGGTCCAGAGCACTTTTCGCACGTTGATGGAGGACGTGCGGCCCAAGATTTTCAGTGAGTGTGCCATGGTGCTTTCCTTGCGGTGGAGAACAGCCAATCTAGCAGGGGCCAAGCGGGCACGGTTAAAAATGTGGGAGGGACTACGTGCTTTCCCGCACCTGCAACTCAAACCCCATATCCACCACCGGCTTGGCGATTTTGTTGCCCGCCATGATCGTCAACAAATGCTCTGCCGCTCGCCGGCCAATCGCTTCCCTGGGCGTGCTGATGCTGCTCAGGCGCGGCACCATGAACGACGAGGCCGGCAAGTCGTTGAAGCCCAGCACTGCGACGCGCTCTGGCACCTTGATACCGTGGCGCATGGCTTCCAGCAGCGCGCCCTGGGCCAGGTCGTCGTTGCCGAAGAAGATCGCATCCACATCCGGATGTGCCGCTAGCAGTTGCAAAAACAGCTCGCCGCCCAGGCCCACGGAGGAAGGGCGTGGCGTCAGCAGTTCCAGCGCCGGGTCGTACAGGCCGGCCTGTTGCAGCGCACGGCGAAAACCTTCACCGCGCAGCAAGGTGCGTTGGTCCAGTTGCGCGCCGATATACGCCAGGCGCTTGCGCCCACGGGAGATCAAATGCGCGGCGGCTGTCTCACCTGCCGCCAACTGCGAGAAGCCCACGCAGTTCACGCCGGCGTTGGGGTCGAGGTCCATCATGTACACACACGGCACATTACTGGCCTCGACCATCCGTCGGGCGCTTTCGGTACGATCGAAGCCGGTCAACAACAGTCCGCGAGGCTGGTAGGCCATGTAGTTGCGCAGCAGGTTTTCTTCTTCGTCACGCGAATAGTGGGAGTTGCCGATCAGCACTTCAAAGCCCTTGGGCCGCAGGACCTGGTGAATGGCTTCGAGGGTTTCGATAAACAGCAGGTTGGACAACGACGGCACCAACACCACTACTGAATGGCTCTGGGCCGAAGCCAGGGCGCGAGCGGCAGGGTTGACCACATAGTTGAGTTCGGCGGCGGCGTGCTGGACTTTTTCTACCAGCTCGATGGCCACCGTGCTGATGCCGCGCAGGGCACGGGAGGCAGTAATCGGGCTGACGCCAGCCAGGCGTGCGACTTCATTGAGGGTAGGGCGACCGGTGGTGCGTGTATTTTTATCGTTCTTGGAGGTCATCAGGCGGCTTGCCAAACAAAAATCGAGGCACTAAGGTAGCGCTGTCTCCAAATGGCTGCAAATTATTGAACTTTGGGTTGCCTGATCCGGTTCAAATGATTGGAGCGGATGCACGCGTCACTCCATAAAAAAAGACAAGACGGCGCGGGAAAAGCCTGTTTTTGCACTCGCCTTACGGTGTGCAAAGGTAGCGCTATCTGCGTCCTGAGGTGTTCCATGAGTCAACCTGTTACCGCCCTGGTCATCATGGGCGTCGCCGGCTGTGGCAAGACCAGTGTCAGCGAGGCCCTGTGCCAGCTGAACGGCGCCACCGCCATTGAAGGCGACAGCTTTCACCCTGCCGCGAACATCGAAAAGATGAGCGCCGGCCACCCCCTCAACGACGACGACCGCGCCGGCTGGCTCGACATCCTGTGCGATGAACTGCGCCGTTCGCTCAAAGCCGGTGAACACCCGGTACTCACCTGTTCCGCACTGAAAAAGAAATACCGTGACCACCTGCGTGAAGCCGCGCCGGGCCTGGGCTTTGTGTTTCTGGAACTGACCCGTGAAGTCGCTGCCGACCGCGTGTCCCATCGCCCCGACCATTTCATGCCGGCAAGCCTCATCGACAGCCAGTTCGCCACCCTCGAATCGCCCAAGGGCGAGCCATTGACCCTGGCCCTCAACGCCAGCGAAGACAGCGTCGAGGAACTGGCCAGGCAAACCAACGCCTGGTGGCTCAAGCACGGCTTTGAACCTACTCATTAATTTTTTGCCGGAAAAGATAGCGCTATCCCCGGCAGGAAATTCAACACCCGCTTTAATAACAACAACAAACAGGAGAGACCCCCCATGTTTGGCATGTCCCACGAGTCGTACCTGCTGCTAGATGCAGTGGTCACCATCATCGGGCTGATTGTATTGATCACCCGGTTCAAGGTTCACCCGTTCATTGCGCTGATCATCGCGGCAGGCTTCCTTGGCCTGACCTCGGGCATGCCAGTGGACAAGATCATCAAGGCGTTCCAGGACGGTTTCGGCGGGGTGCTCGGCTTTGTCGGCATCATCCTCGCGCTGGGCACGATGCTCGGCAAGATGATGGCCGAATCCGGTGGCGCCGATCAGATCGCCCAGACCCTGATCCGTGCCTTCGGCAAAGAAAAGGTCCAGTGGGCGATGATGTTCGCCGCGTTCCTGGTGGGCATTCCGCTGTTCTTCGAGATCGGCTTTGTGCTGCTGATCCCGCTGGTGTTTATCGTGGCGCGCCGCACCGGCGTGTCGCTGATCAAGATCGGCATCCCGTTGCTCGCCGGCCTGTCGGCAGTCCATGGCCTGGTGCCGCCGCACCCGGGCCCGCTGCTGGCCATCGGCGTGTTTGGCGCCGACATCGGCAAGACCATCCTGTATGGCCTGATCGTCGCGCTGCCGACTGCCATCATCGCTGGCCCGATCTTCGGTACGTTTATCGCCAAGTACATCCCGGGCAACCCGTCCCAGGAACTGGTCGACCAACTGGCCCGCGAGCCTGAGAACAAAAACCTGCCGAGCTTCAGTATCACCCTGGTCACCGTGCTGTTGCCGGTGTTCCTGATGCTGCTCAAAACCTTCGCCGACATCGCCTTTGCCGAAGGCAACGTGGTGCGCAACTGGATGGACATGATCGGTCACCCGATCACCGCCTTGCTGCTGGCGTTGCTGCTGTCGCTGTACACCTTTGGCAGCCGCCAGGGCATTCATTCCAAGCAGATCCTCAAGCTGCTCGACGCCAGCCTTGCGCCGACCGCTGCGATCATCCTGATCATCGGTGCCGGTGGTGGCTTCAAGCAGATGCTGGTGACCAGCGGCGTGGGTGACGTGATCGGCCATATGGCGGTGAACGCACAGATCAACCCGATCCTGCTGGCGTGGCTGGTGGCGGCGGTGATTCGTGTGGCGACAGGTTCGGCCACCGTGGCGACCATTACCGGCGCGGGCATCGTAGTGCCGGTGGTGGGGATGATTCCGGGGGTTAACCGTGAGCTGCTGGTGTTGGCGACGGGGGCGGGTTCGTTGATCCTGTCGCACGTCAACGATGCGGGGTTCTGGCTGGTGAAGCAGTACTTCAACATGACCGTGGCCGAGACCTTCAAGACCTGGACGGCGATGGAGACCATCCTGTCCATTGTGGCGTTGATCTTTATCATGCTGCTGTCGTTGGTGGTCTAACCGACACACCGGCAGCAAGGGTGAAAACCCAATGCAACTGTGGGAGGGGGCAAGCCCCTCCCACATTTTGACCACATTTGTTCAGGTGGATCGGGTCAGGCTTTAGTGACCAACCCATCCGCCCGGAACATCCCGCGAATCCCGCGCACCGCCTGGCGAATCCGGTCCTGGTTCTCGATCAGCGCAAAGCGCACGTGATCGTCGCCATACTCACCAAAACCAATCCCCGGCGACACACACACCTTCGCCTCCAGCAGCAGTTTCTTGGCAAATTCCAGCGAGCCCATGGCGGCATACGCCTCGGGGATCTTCGCCCAGACATACATCGACGCCTTCGGATTCTCCACCATCCAGCCCAGCTCATGCAGGCCCTTGACCAGCACATTGCGGCGCTGGCGGTACTGCTCGGCGATGTCTTTTACGCACTGCTGGTCGCCTTCCAATGCCGCGATGGCCGCCACCTGCAGTGGGGTGAAGGTGCCATAGTCGTGGTAGCTCTTGATCCGCGCCAGGGCGTTGACCAGCTCCGGGTTGCCCACCATGAAACCGATGCGCCAACCGGCCATGTTGTAGCTTTTGGACAGGGTGAAGAACTCCACCGCAATGTCCTTGGCGCCGGGCACTTGCATGATCGATGGGGCTTTCCAGCCGTCGTAGACGATGTCGGCGTAGGCCAGGTCATGCACCACCAGTACGTCGTACTGCTTGGCCAGGGCGATCACCCGTTCGAAGAAATCCAACTCCACGCACTGCGCAGTCGGGTTGGACGGGAAGCCGAGGATCATCATCTTTGGCTTCGGAATCGACCCACGAATCGCCCGCTCCAGCTCGGCGAAGAAGTCCACGCCAGGAATCAGCGGCACCGAACGGACCTGGGCGCCGGCAATCACGGCACCGTAGATATGAATCGGGTAGCTCGGGTTGGGCACCAGCACCGTGTCGCCCTGGTCCAGGGTGGCCAGCATCAAGTGTGCCAGGCCTTCCTTGGAACCGATGGTGACGATGGCTTCGGTTTCGGGGTCGATGTCCACTTCATAGCGGTCTTTGTACCAGCGCGAAATAGCGCGGCGCAGGCGCGGAATGCCTTTGGAGGTGGAGTAGCCGTGGGTGTCTTCACGTTGGGCGACGGTGACCATTTTTTCCACGATGTGTGGAGGCGTGGCGCCGTCAGGGTTACCCATGCTCAAGTCGATGATGTCTTCGCCGCGCCGACGCGCAGCCATCTTCAGCTCGGCAGTGATATTGAAAACGTAAGGGGGGAGTCGATCTATGCGCGCAAAGCGGCGCGGCGAACCTTGGTCGGCCATTGTTGCCTCGAGAGTACGTAAGCGCCCGGAACCGTCCGAGCGACGTCGGCCACTGCGGTGGCCTGCGGAGCAGACAATACGGTCGATGATGGCCAGTTGTCCAGATACGTAGGAAAATTTTCTGCATGGAGTACTGCAAGGATATGCCCCTATACTCGATACGGGTTTGTTCCCTCATAAGAAGGAGACTGTTCGTATGGATCAGCAGACAAAACAACCGTTAGAGCCACGCATGGAAGAGGGCAAGGCCCTGGTGATCGCTGGAGTGCAAGGGCGTTATTCAAAGGCCACTGCGGGCGATATCCCCAAGCTATGGGGCGTGTTCGACGACAGCATCAAAGCCATCAAGCAACGCATCGGCGGCGTGACCTACGGTGTTTGCCATAACCCCAGCCACGGCGAATTCGATTACATGGCCGGGGTGGAAGTACCGTCCAAAGGCGATGTGCCGAGCAACTTCGAGTGCGTCGAACTGGCTGCGCACCACTACGCCGTGTTCCCGCACTACGGCCCGGTGCAGGCACTTGAGCAGACCTACGAGCGCATCATGTTCGAGTGGTTGCCGCACTCGGGCTACAAGGTGGCGGGGGCGGATTTCGAGCGCTACAGCGCGGATTTTGATGGGCGCAAGGGGACGGGGACGGTGGAGATCTGGTTGCCTGTAGAACCCAAGTAAGCACTGGCTTAACCCTTTCCTTTGTGGCGAGCGGGCTTGTCCCGCGTTGGGCTGCGCAGCGGCCCCCCAAACTTACCGCTGCGCAGCCCCTCAGCAGAGCCATGGTTAAGACGCATACATCCACCTCAACCTACGCTCATACCCAACCCGCCCCTTATATGCCTCCCCGCTGTCCACCCATCCGGCGCCCAGATACAGCCCCATCGCTGCCACATTGTCCGTGTCCACCGACAACTCCAGCGCCTTGATCTGCGGCCACGCCTGCAATGCCGCAGCCGGCAGCGCCTGCAAGCACGCCTTGCCGAACCCACGCCCTTGCTGTCGCCGATCCACCTGCAAGGCGTGCAGCGTCGCGCTGTGCTCATCGGCCCAGTGGGGCAGGCAGGGCGGGCGTTTAAGCAGGAGGAAGGCCACCGGAGTGTCGTCGGCCAGCAGGGCAAAGCCTTTGACGCCGGGGCTGGGCTTGGCCAGCAGTGAATTGAGGGCGCAATACATGTCGCCGGAAAACGGCAACTGCTCAGGATGAACTTCGATGGTGCTGACGTGCTGTTGTTGCACAGCATTCAGCGTCTCGTAGGCGACAAGGCGGGTTTGCATCGGCGTGTCCGAACAGCTGCAAAGAAGGGCGCAGTCTAGCGGTTTTGTGCTGGACGACATTATTTTTCAACGGGCTGTCGATTTGCCCGCAGGCCGTTCGACTAAGGGTGTCTTCCGTGATTTTCCAAGCCGAAGGAGTATCGCCATGAGTACCGCAATCAACACCCTGATCGAAGAGTGGAAGCACGCCGTGCTTTCCCGGAATATCGACAAGATTGTCAGCTATTACGCCGACGATATCGTCTCGTTCGACGCCGTCACCGCCCTGCAATTCAAAGGCAAGGCCGCCTACCGTGCGCACTGGGAAGCCTGCATGGAGCACTGCCCTGGCCCAGGTATTTTCGAGTTCCACGAACTGCGTATCGTCGAGTCCCAGGACAGCGCATTCGCCCACTGGCTGGCCCACTGCGGCGGCGCCGGGCCGGACGGTGAAGTGAAGGCCTGCTGGATGCGGGTGACGGCCGGTTATCGACGTTTTAACGGCGACTGGAAGGTGGTGCATGAGCATTGGTCGGCGCCGTTCGACATGGCAAGCGGCACGGCATTGTTCGACCTGAAACCTTGAGCGCCGCGAACTATAGTCAATAGTCCGAAAACGGAGACGCACATGAAATACCTCTGCCTGATCTACAGCAACGAGCAGGTGCTGCACACCTCGCCGGACAGCCCCGCAGACCCGGAATGCCTTGCCTACGCGCAGTCCATCCAAAAAAGCGGCCGTATGCTCGCCGCCGAGCCGCTGGAGTCGGTCACCACCGCCACCACGGTGCGCATGCGCAATGGCAAGCTGTCGATCACCGACGGGCCGTTTGCCGAAACCAAGGAACAGCTCGCCGGCTTCTACCTGATCGAAGCCAAGGATTTGAACGACGCGATCCAGGTGGCCGGTGGTATTCCGGCCGCCCGGGTCGGCAGTGTGGAAGTGCGCCCCGTGCGCGAATTGAATCTCTGAACACAACAACCATAAGACTTGAGGAGGTTTAGCCATGCCTACGCAACCTGCCGAATTTGAACTGTCCATCAGCCGCGTGATCGATGCGCCGCGCAGCCGGGTGTTCCGCGCCTGGACCGAGCCCGCCTTATTGCAGCAATGGTGGGGCCCCCACGGCATGACCACCCCCGAGTGCGAAATGAACCTGTGGGTCGGTGGTCTGTTTCGCACCCTGATGCGTGCGCCGGATGGCAGTGAGTACCCGACCCAGGGCGTATTCCTGGAAATCGTCGCCCCTCGACGCCTGGTGTTTACCGACGCCTATACGCCGGGCTGGATCCCCTCGGGCAAACCGTTCATGACCGCCGAAGTGACCCTGCAGGAAGTCGAGGGCAACAAGACTCTCTACACCGCCCGCGCCATGCACTGGAGCGCCGAAGACAAGCAGGCCCACGAAGCCATGGGCTTTCACGACGGCTGGGGCCAGAGCCTGGACCGCCTGGTGACGCTGGTGACCCAGGGCATGCGCGATTGACGCCTCCCATCGAGGCGATCTACCGCAGTGAGTCCCGGCGCGTCCTCGCCACCCTGATCCGCCTGCTGGGGGATTTCGACCTCGCCGAAGAAGCCTTGCACGAGGCGTTTTTCGTCGCGGTCGAGCGCTGGCCGCAAGAGGGCGTGCCGGACAACCCACGGGCCTGGCTGGTGTCGACCGGGCGCTTCAAGGCCATCGACCGCCTGCGCCGCCAAGCCCGTTTTGCGCCCTTGTTGCAGGCGCAGGCCGACACACTGGAAGCCGCCGACTGGAGCGTTGAGGACGTGGAAGACGACCGCCTGCGCCTGATCTTCACCTGCTGCCACCCAGCGTTGGCGGCCGACGCCCAGGCGGCGCTGACCTTGCGTGAGATCTGCGACCTCACTACCGAGGAAATCGCCCGCGCCTTTCTGGCCACCCCGACCACCATCGCCCAACGCATCGTGCGGGCCAAAGGCAAGATTCGCGAGGCCAAAATCCCTTATCAAGTGCCGTCACTGGCCGAGTTGCCCGAGCGCCTCGACAGCGTGCTGCGCGTGATTTACCTGGTCTTCAACGAAGGCTATTCGGCGTCTATGGGCGCGGACCTCACGCGCGAGGAACTGACCCGTGAAGCCATTCGCCTCGGCCGCCTGCTCTTGGAATTGCTGCCGGAACCGGAAGTGATGGGCCTGCTGGCGCTGATGCTGCTGCACGAATCCCGCCGCGCGGCGCGCACCTCGGCCAGCGGTGAATTGGTGGTGTTGGATGAACAGGACCGTACGCGGTGGGATGTGTGCTTGGTGGCTGAAGGTTGCGCGCTGGTGGAACAGGCACTGACCCAGCGGGGCTTTGGCCCGTATTGCCTGCAAGCCGCGATCGCGGCGGTACATGCCGAGGCACCCAGCGCCGGGGAAACGGATTGGCCGCAGATTATCGGGCTCTACGATGTGTTGCTCAGGGCGGTACCGTCGCCGGTGATCGAGTTGAACCGCGCCGTGGCGGTGGCCATGCGCGAAGGGCCGCTGGCGGGGTTGCAGTTGGTGGAAGGCATTCTGGCGCGCGGGGAGTTGCTGGATTACCACTTGGCACATTCGGCGCGGGGCGAGTTTTGCCGGCAGTTGGGGCGGGTGGAAGAGGCCCGGACAGCCTACGAAAAAGCCCTGTCGCTGACCCAGCAGATCCCGGAAAAGCATTTCCTTGAACACCGCCTGGCCGAACTCAATCCCCCAAGCAATGAAGATTGAAAAAAATCACTCCAACATCTTCCCCAGCAACCAACTCCCCGCCGGCCCTGGCGGATGATGCCGTGACCACAGTGCATCCACCGCCACCGAGCGCGGCCAACCGCGTGCCTTGAGTTCGACCAGTTGCCCGCCACCAAAGCGCTCCACCAGCCAGCGTGGAATCGGTGCCCAGCCGAAACCCAACTGGGCCATCTCCAACAGCATCAGGTAACTGGGGGCCGACCAGACACGGCCGTTGGCGCGGGTTTCATTCGGGTTGATGATGCTTGCCAGGCGCAATTCGCGGTGCTGTTGCAGGGCATGCGCGGTGAGGGTATCAACGCCTGCCAGCGGATGTCTGGGTGAGACGAACAGGGCAATTTCGGTGCGCTCGTCCACGGGCGCGCGGGTCAGGTCTGGCGGGTACTCGTCCTGGTGTTCAATAAATGCGATCTGCGCTCGGCCGCTTTGGACCAGGGCGATCAGGTCTTCGCATTCGGCGATCAGGCATTCCAGTTCAAGGTCCGGGTAGCGCTGTTCAAACGCGCTGAGGGCGACCTCGAAACGGTCGGACTGATAGGTATCGGACATGGCGATACTCAGCTTCGGCTCCAACCCCTGGGCCAACTGGCTCGCCGCCAATTCCAGGCGGCTGCTGGCCTCCAGCACCTGCTCGGCCCGTTGCAGCAACACATGGCCCGCCGGCGTCAGCGTCGGCTTGCGGCTGCTGCGATCAAACAGCACCACATCCAGGTCAATCTCCAGGCTCGCCACGGCCGCGCTGACGGTGGACTGGCTCTTGCCGAGCTTGCGCGCCGCCGCCGAAAACGAGCCTTGGGTGGCCGCCTGCACAAACGCCTGCAGCACTTCGTTAGAGGCCATGACTATCGCCTTGGTCGATGGTTATTGGTTATGAAGTATCGAGTCAAAGGGTAATGATGGCAACCATCGTCACTCACGGAGCCGGGTCATGAACCCTACCAAGTCGATTACTGAACGCGTTTGCCAAGCCATTGGTTTCGAAGCCCTGGCGTTGTTGATCTGCACCCCGTTGCTGGCGTGGATCATGGACAAGCCTGCCCTGGAGATGGGCATGGTCACCCTGGCGATCAGCCTGTTGGCGCTGACCTGGAACGTGATTTTCAACGGCCTGTTCGACCGCCTCAAGGCGCGCCTGCAACTGGCCAACAACGGCTGGACCCGCGTGCTGCATGCCCTGATGTTTGAAGGCGGTTTGATCCTGGTGTGTGTGCCGCTGATTGCCGCCTGGCTGAACATCAGCCTGGTGCAGGCGTTTATCCTCGACATAGGTGTACTGCTGTTTTTCCTGCCGTACACCTATGTGTATCACTGGGGTTATGACGTGCTGCGCGACAAGCTCCTACAGAAACATACCGCCCGACGCCTCGATACGCTGGCCGGTGATCCAGGCACTACCGTCGGCGAGCAGGCTGGCAATCGCGCCGCCAATATCGTCCGGTAACCCGGCGCGGCCCAAGGCGGTGTTGCTGGCGACCATGGCGTTGAGGTTGGCGTTGTCGCGCACGGCACCACCGCCGAAGTCGGTTTCAATGGCGCCGGGGGCCAGGATGTTAACGCTGATGCCACGGCCGCCCAGCTCTTTGGCCTGGTAGCGGGTCAGCACTTCCATCGCGCCTTTCATGGCGGCGTAGGCGGCGTAGCCGGGCAGGCTGAAGCGCGCCAGGCCACTGGAAATATTGAGGATGCGCCCACCGTCACGGATCAATGGCAACAGCTGTTGGGTCAGGAAAAACGGACCCTTGAATTGGATCGCCACCAACTGATCGAACTGCGCTTCGGTGGTCTCGGCGAAGCTGGCGTGAATGCCGATACCGGCGTTGTTGATCAGAAAATCGAAGCGGTCCTGTGCGAAAACATCCTTGAGCACGCCAGCAACCTCGCCGACGAAATCAGCGAACGTCGCGCTCTGGCTCACGTCCAATTTCAGCATCGCGGCACGGCCGCCCAGCTGTTCGATCTGTGCGACCAATGCCTGCGCTTCATCGGCCTTGCTGTGGTAAGTGCCGATGATGTCGACGCCTTGTGCCGCCAGGTGCAGCGCGGTGTTTTTGCCCAGGCCACGGCTGGCGCCGGTGATCAATGCGATTTTACGGGTCATGGTGCAGTCCTCTGATGTGATCGTGGGAAGAAGTGTATTTGTCCGTGGATAACGTGATAAACAGCGCTATACCGGAATCACTGGCCGAATAAGGCGAACAATCCCATGAACAAACTGGAGCTGCTGCGCACCTTCGTGCGCGTCACTGAGCTGTCGAGTTTTACCGGTGCCGGCGAGAGCCTGGGCCTGCCGCGCTCCACCGTGTCGGAGCATGTGCAGGCACTGGAAGAACTGCTTGGCGCACGCTTGTTGCAGCGCACCACGCGCAAGGTGCAAGCCACCCAGGACGGCCGCGTGCTGTATGAGCGCAGCAAGGATTTGCTCGCACACATGGAGGAATTGGAGGGACTGTTTCGCCAGGACGAAGCGCAACTGGCCGGGCGGCTTCGGGTAGACATGCCCAACGTGATGGCGCGGGACCTGATCCTGCCGCGTCTGCCGCAATTCATGGACGCGCACCCGCTGATCGAGCTGGAGATCAGCACCACCGACCGCCAGGTCGACCTGCTCGCCGAAGGCTTCGATTGCGTGCTGCGCGTCGGCGCGCAGCCGGACCAGAGCGTGGTGGCGCGGCTGCTGTGCAGCATGCCGATGATCAACTGCGCGAGCGCCACCTACCTGCAACGCTACGGCGTGCCCCGGACACTGGCTGACCTGGCCGATCACCACCTGGTGCATTATGTGCGGCCGTTGGGTTCACGCTCGGCGGGGTTTGAGTACGTGCAGGGCAACAAGGTGCTGCGCATCCCCATGGCCGGGCGGGTCACGGTCAACAGCACCGATGGCTACAAGTCTGCCTGCCTGGGCGGCTTCGGGATTATTCAGGTGCCGGCCCTGGGCATGGGCGAAGCGTTGGCGAGCGGTGAACTGGTGGCGGTCCTGCCGGACTATCCAGCCCCGCCGCTGGATGTGTCCCTGCTCTACGCCGGGCAACGGCATCTACCGCTGCGGGTGCGGGTGTTCATGGACTGGCTGGCGGGCATTCTGCATTCGCAGCTTTAACGCCGCGCCGACAGCTGTTGCGGCGCCAGGAAGGCATCGTGGAAGTAATCGCGAAACGCCTGCATTGCCGGGGTAAAGGCGCGCTCGCGGTGCCAGGCCAGGCCGACGCTCATGGGCGTGACGGGGTCGGTGATGGTCAGGGTTTCGATGCGCTTGCCTTCCAGCGACCAGGGCCGGTGCACCAGGTCCGACAGGATCGCCACGCCGCTGCCATTGGCGACCATGCTGCGCACCGCCTCCACCGAGCTGGTGCGCAGCCGCACCTTGGGTGTTTGCCCGGCCTGTTCCCAATAGCGCATGGCGCTGTGTTCGGCTTCATCGACGGTGAGCAGGATGTACGGCTCCTGTGCCACATCCGCCAGGCTCACGGCGCCGCGCTCGCACAACGGGTGATGGCTGGGTAGCCATAAACGACGTTCCGAGTTGAACAGGATCTCCGAGACGATCGCCGGGTGGGTGAGGTTCGCGGTGAGGACCACGGCCATGTCGAACTGGCCATCGAGCAAGCCCTGTTCGATGGCCTGGCGCTCCTGCTCGAACACCTCGAGGGTCACATCCGGGTGCCAGTGTTCCATGCGCTGCAAGTGGTGCGGCAGGAAGTAACCCAGCACCGTGTAGCTGGCCGCCAGGCGCAGCACGCCACTGGCGCGGTAGTCGGGCAACGGGCTGTTCAGTGCGTCGTCGACACTGCGCACAATCACATAGGCGCGGTTGAGAAAATGCCGCCCGGCATCGGTGAGGTTCATGCCCTGGGCCGAGCGCACAAACAGCTGCACGCCGAGCAGGCCTTCCAGCTCCTTGATCGCCGTGGTGACGGCAGACTGGGAGATGTTCAGGTGAATCGCCGCCTGGGAAATCTGGCCGATTTCGGCGGTGGCGACGAAGTAGCGGATTTGGCGCAAGGTCAGGGACATGGCTTTATCTGATTTTCAGAAGATAGGCCATCTGATAATAGATCTTCCCAAGGGGTCAAGCCGCAGCCTACTTTCGAGCATCACCTTTTGGCGGAGCGTTCCCGATGCAGGCAGTGGATTTCAATTCAGACATGGGCGAAGGCTTCGGGCCCTGGACCATCGGCGACGACGTCGACGCGGAGTTGATGGCCTATATCAGCTCGGCCAATATCGCCACCGGCTTCCATGCCGGTGATCCTGGCACCATGCGCCGCACCGTCGCGCGCGCCAAGCAATTGGGGGTAGCCATCGGCGCACACCCGGGCTTTCGCGACCTGGTGGGCTTCGGTCGTCGGCATATCAATGCGCCGGCCCAGGAACTGGTGGACGACATGCTCTATCAACTGGGCGCCCTGCGTGAAATCGCCCGCGCCCAGGGCATGACCCTGCAACATATCAAGCCTCACGGCGCGCTCTACATGCACCTGGCCCGCGACGAAGAAGCCGCGCGCCTGCTGGTACAGAACCTGCAAATCATCGAGCCGACGCTGCTGCTGTACTGCATGCCCAACTCGGTGATCTGGCGCGTGGCCAAGGAACTCGGGCAACCGGTGGTGCGCGAATTCTATGCCGACCGTGAGTACGATCTGACCGGCTCCATTGTGTTTACCCGCAACGTACGTGCGCTGGATCCGGCCACGGTCGCGGCCCGTGTCCTACGGGCGTGTCAGACGGGGCTGGTGCGTACCGTAGAAGGTGAAGACCTGTTTATTGAATTCGACTCCATCTGCCTGCACAGCGACACCCCTGGCGCCCTGGAACTGGTGGAAGCCACCCGTGAAGCGTTGGACCAGGCGGGCATCGTGGTGACGAATGGGCTCTCTATGGCGAGCGGGCTTGTTGTGGCGAGCGGGCTTGCCCCGCGT
>NZ_JAFLXD010000072.1:0-16161 GCF_019891415.1 Pseudomonas sp. SH10-3B
GCGAGCAGGATCTGCGCGTGGCGGCGCGCCGTGCGGGGATGTTCAGCATGCGTGAAGACGGCGAGCGCTGGGTACGCAGCGGCGCCACCGCACCCGAAGAGATCCTGCGCGTGACACGGGACGCCTGATGAATCGCTATCGCTATGAAGCCGCCGATGCCAGCGGCAAAGTCGAGGCCGGGCACCTGGAGGCCGACAGCCAGAGCGGGGCGTTTGCGGTGCTGCGCAGCCGTGGTTTGACCGCGCTGCTGGTGCAGGTCGAGGGCGGTCAGCAAAGCGCCGCTGGCAGCAGCCTGTTCAGCGCCAAACTGTCGGACAACGACCTGGCCTGGGCCACGCGGCAACTGGCGAGCCTGCTCGGCGCCAGCCTGCCCTTGGAGGCGGCGCTGAGTGCCACGGTGGAACAGGCAGAGAAAAAACACATCGCCCAGACCCTGGCTGCCGTGCGCGCCGATGTACGCGGCGGCATGCGTTTGGCGGATGCGTTAGCGGCACGGCCACGGGATTTTCCGTCGATCTACCGCGCACTGATCGCGGCGGGGGAGGAGTCCGGTGACCTGGCCCAGGTGATGGAACGCCTGGCCGACTACATCGAGGAACGCAACAACCTGCGCGGCAAGATCCTCACCGCGTTTATCTACCCCGGTGTGGTGGGGCTGGTGTCCATCGGTATCGTGATTTTCCTGCTCAGCTACGTGGTGCCGCAGGTGGTCAGCGCGTTTTCCCAGGCGCGCCAGGACCTGCCGGGGCTGACCCTGGCGATGCTCAACGCCAGCGACTTTATCCGCGCCTGGGGCTGGCTGTGTTTCGGCGCCATCGTCGGTGGCTTTTGGGGCTGGCGCCTGTACCTGCGCAACCCCGTGGCGCGCCTGAACTGGCACAGCCGCGTGCTGCGCTTGCCGCTGATCGGGCGCTTTGTGCTGGGCCTGAATACCGCCCGCTTTGCGTCGACCCTGGCGATCCTCGGCGGTGCCGGCGTGCCGCTGCTGCGGGCGCTGGAAGCGGCGCGGCAAACCCTGTCCAACGAGCGCCTGAGCCAGTGCGTCAACGATGCCACGGCCAAAGTGCGCGAAGGCGTCAACCTGGCCCCGGCACTGGCGGTGGAAAAAGTCTTCCCGCCGGTGCTGATCCACCTGATCGCCAGCGGCGAAAAAACCGGCTCGCTGCCACCGATGCTGGAGCGGGCGGCGCAGACCTTGTCGCGGGATATTGAACGGCGGGCCATGGGCATGACGGCGTTGCTGGAGCCGCTGATGATTGTGGTAATGGGCGCGGTGGTGCTGGTGATCGTGATGGCGGTGCTGTTGCCGATCATCGAGATCAACCAACTGGTGACCTGAACACACCAAAAAACCAATGTGGGAGGGGGCTTGCTCCCTCCCACATTGGACCCTGTCTGTTCAGTTGATGTTGGGGCGGGCCGGTATCGCCAGACCCCAACCTCGGGTTCCTCATTCCGTCACATCCAGGCCCCGCGCCACAGCCCGCGCCGCGTTGACGAAACCCTCGCTGAAACCTCGCTGTCACCTGCCGCCAAACCGCTCAAAACCATGACCAAAACACCCGAGAATCTTTTTAAAATCAAGCCCTTCCTCCCGAGGTTTTTTCCTATAACCGTCATCGGAAACTGCGACTTTCTCTCCATGGTTTTCACCCCCGGCCACCCCCGCAACATGGCTTGGGACCGAAGCCATGGCGTCATGCAAGAGCCATCTACCCCAACGTACAAACACGACGAAAGGAGATTCTTCATGTTTAAGCGCAACGTTCTCGCGGTATCCATGACCCTCGCTGCACTGTGCTCGGCACAGGCTGCATTCGCTGACGTAAACGGCGGCGGCGCTACTCTGCCGCAGCCGCTGTACCAGACTGCCGGCGTCCTGACTGCTGGTTTCGCCCCTTACATTGGTGTGGGCAGCGGCAAAGGTAAGTTGGCTTTCCTGAACAACGACTACAGCCAGTTCGGCACTGGCACCAAGAACGTGCACTGGGCGGGCAGCGACTCCAAACTGTCGGCAGCCGAGCTGCTGGCTTACAAAACCAACAAGCAACCTACCTGGGGCAAATTGATCCAGGTACCTTCGGTGGCTACGTCGGTTGCCATTCCGTTCAACAAGACCGGCACCGCCGCGGTTAACCTGACAATTCCTCAACTGTGTGGCGTGTTCTCCGGTCGTTTGACCAACTGGAGCCAGATCACCGGTGCTGGCCGTACTGGCCCGATCACCGTGGTTTACCGTGACGAGTCGAGCGGCACCACCGAGTTGTTCACGCGCTTCCTCAATGCCAAGTGCACTGAAGCCAAGACATTCGCCGTGACCACTACCTTCAAAGACAGCTACGGTTTCGTGGCCGGCGTCAGCGCCGGTACCCTGCCTGCCGGCGCTGTACCTGCTACCACCAGCCAAGGTGTGATGACTGCACTGAACGCTGCCCAAGGTCGTATCACCTACATGAGCCCGGATTACGCCGCGACTACTTTGGCCGGTCTGGATGACGCCACCAAAGTCGCCAAGGTTGCCGGTGTTTCGCCTGCGCCTGCCAACGTGTCGGCCGCTATCGGTCAGATCCCTGCACCGACTGAAGCCCGTGCTGACGGCTCGTTCATCGACGCCACCAACCAGGACAACTGGGTGCCGGTATTCGCTGCCACGGCGAGCGGCCCAGCGACTTTCGCTTACCCATCCACCGGCTACCCGATCCTGGGCTTCACTAACCTGATCTTCAGCCAGTGCTACGCCAACGCAGCGCAGACCACCCAAGTACAGGATTTCTTCCTGCAACACTTCGGTGAGTTCAATAACAACGACGCTGCCATCAGCGCCAACCGCTTCGTACCACTGCCAAGCAACTGGAAACAAGCGATCACCGACACCTTCGCTACCGTTTCCAGCGCGCAAGGCATCGGCAACACCAGCGTCTGCAACGGCATCGGTCGTCCGCTGTAACCCAAGCGTTCAACGACCCGCAACACCTGATCAGCAACGGCCTGTGCCGTTGCTGATTTTTTTGCATTAGCAGTCGTATGTGAACTTTGCATGACAGAAGTTCAGTCGCGCCCCTCGCCAACCGCCTAACCCTCATACGTGAGCGTGTCTTGCTCCCTGCGTGATAACAAAGAAGGAAGATCCCCGATGGTCCGCTGCAAATCACCGGTTAACCTGAAAGCCCAAGACACGATCCTGCGCCTCAAGCCGCTGGCCCAGGCCATCGCCCTGTTGATGGTGGCGGGCAATGCCCATGCGGCTACGGCGTTCAGTTCCAGTTGGTTTGCCGACAAGGGCGCGACCCAGGCGGCAACGGCCGCGCGGATCAGTGCCGGGCAGGTGCCGGGGGTTCCGACGCTGAACCAGCAGGCACGGGTCAACCAGCAGCTGGCGCGTTCCATCAGCACGCTGAACACCAGTGTCGCGGCGATTGCCGCGCAACAGGCCGCGCAAGCGGCGGGGCGCCAGGCTGCGTTCGGCCAGGTGTCGACGATTCCCGATGGCTTGGGCAAGGGCGGCTTGCAGGTGGACAACAGCCTGACCCAGGGCTGGACCAACGCCAAGGCGCCGACCCAGACCCAGGCAGGCGGCAAGACCACGGTGAGCATCGAGCAGACCGCCGACAAGGCGATCCTCAACTGGGAGACCTTCAACGTCGGGCGCAACACCACGGTGGACTTCCAACAGCAATCCAACTGGGCCGTGCTCAACCGCGTCAACGACCCCGATGCTCGGCCCAGCGAGATCCAGGGCCAGATCAACGGCGCCGGCACGGTGATGATCATGAACCGTAACGGCGTGGTGTTCAGCGGCACCAGCCAGGTCAATGTGCGCAACCTGGTGGCAGCGGCGGCGAACATTACCGATGAGCAGTTCACCCAGCGTGGCCTCTACGTCGATACCACCGGTACGCAACCGACCTTCACCGACGCGGCTGGCAAGGTCGAGGTGCAACGCGGCGCGCTGATCCAGACCCACAACGCCGCCACTTCCACCGATGCCGGCGGCTATGCCTTGCTGCTCGGCACCGAGGTTGAAAACGCCGGTACTGTCATCACTGCCAAAGGCCAGACGACCCTGGCGGCCGGCGACAGCTTCTATATCCGCAAAGGCGTCGGCACCGCCGGCAACGAACGCTCCACCACCCGTGGCAATGAAGTCGCGACGGCCCTCAACGCCGACAGCACTGCGGGCAAGGTCACCAACAGTGGCCTGATCATGGCCTCCACCGGCGACATCACCCTGACCGGCCACCAGGTCCAGCAAAACGGTGTGGCCCTGACCAGCACCTCGGTGGACACACGCGGCACCATCCACTTGCTCAACGCGGCCAGTGACACCACTGGCAGCGTCACCCTGGGCGAGGGCAGCACCACCGCGATCCTGCTGGACGCCAGCGGCAGCAGCGCCCTCAATTCCCAGAAAAACAATGGCCTGACCTCGTTCGATGGCAAGCCCGCCAACCTGATCACCGAGCAATTTAACCACTTGAGCGCCGTGGCCGACCGTACCGACCAGTCGCGTATCGAGATCGTCAGTGGCGGCACCGTGGACTTTCAGAAAGGCTCGATCACCCTGGCCACCGGTGGCCAGGTCGCGGTCAGTGCGGGCGGGCGCAGCCTGGTGCGCGACGGGGCGATGATCGACGTGTCCGGCGCAGTCGGCGTCAAGGTGTCGATGGAAGCCAACAACATCAAGATCAACGTGCAGGGCAACGAACAGCGGGATGCGCCGGTCAACCGCGACGATGGGCAATTGATCAACAACGATGTGTGGGTCGACCTGCGCGAGCTGGTGTTTGTGCCGGCCGGTACCAACGGCTATGCCACGGACCGCTGGTACACCGCCGGCGGCTTGCTGGAGGTCGGTGGTTACCTCGGCACCCAGGGCCACTCGGTGGGCGAGTGGATGGCCCAGGGCGGCACCGTGACCTTTACCGGCAAGGATGTGGTGACCCAAAAGGGCGCGCAGATCAACCTGTCGGGCGGCACTGTGGATGTGCAGGCCGGTTATATCCAGCAGACCTGGCTCAAGGGCCCGGACGGGCGCCTGTATGAACTGTCCAACGCGCCCGGCGACATTCTCTACTCCGGGTTCTACAAAGGCTATGAAGACACCAGCAAGCGCTGGGGCCAGACCGATTTCTACTACAACCCGATGATCGCCAAGCAGCGCCGTTACGAGAACGGTTATACCGTGGGTCGCGATGCCGGCAAGCTGGTGGTCGGCACCACCAGCGCGGTGCTGGAAGGTCAGGTGGTCAGCGATGTGTTCCAGGGCGATCGCCAGACCCAGGCACCGAACATCAACCTTGACGGTTACCAGCAGTCGCAGAAGGCCATGGCCCAGCGCGCGCAGTTGATCATTGGCGGCTACACGCCGATCTACAACAAAACCACCGGCACCCTGCGCTATGCGCTGACCGGCAGCACCGAGCAGGTGCTGATCGACAGCAATACGCAGAAAATCGCCGATGGCCTGGACCTCACGACGGTGCTGCCAGCCGATCGCCAAGGCCAGATCGTGCTCGACAGCGACCAGCTCAACGGTTTCCAGTTGGGCGCAATCAAGGTCGCCGCCAACCAGCAGGTCAGCGTCAACGGCGCACTCAACGTGGCGGACGGTGGCGCTATCACCCTGCTCGGGCCAGGCGTCACCATCAACGCCAACCTGACGGCCCACGGTGGCAGCCTCCAGGCCGGTAACATCCTCAGCCAGGTCGATCCGACCAAGGACGGCGCTGTCGAGGACACGATCCTGCCAGGCGGCGGCAGTGTGACGGTCGCCGCCGGGGTCAAGCTGGATGCCAGCGGGCGCTGGAATAACCTGCTGCTGGACGCGGCCAACAACACCGGCGTGGCCTATGTGAACGGCGGCAATGTGTCGCTGCGCAGCACGGGTAATGTGAACCTGATGGCCGGCAGCGTGGTGGACGCCTCTTCCGGCGGCACCCTCGGCGTGGATGGCCGGCTCGCAGGCGGCAAGGGCGGCAACGTGACCCTGGGCGCACTCGGCGCCCTGGGACTGGACGGCGAGGTGCGCGGTTATGGCGTCAACGGTGGCGGCACCCTGGCGTTGCAGGCGCGCAAGGTGCAGATCGGCGACAGCCCCCTTGCGGCGGATGCCGACACCCTGAAACTGGCCGCTGACTTCTTCAATAAAGGTTTTTCGGCCTACGACATCACCGGCAACGAGGGGTTGATCGTCACCGACGGTACGCAAGTCGATGTCACGGTCCCGGTGTATCGGTTGGGCGCGCAGGCGTCGTCGATCGCCACCGGCAGCGACCCGGCCAGTGCGTTGGAGCGCTGGACGCCCATGCTCTATCAGGAAGATCCGACCAAGAGCCTGTTGACCCAGCGCCGTGGCGCCGGCTTGAGCCTGAACGCGGGCTACGTCGACTCCACCGCCGAACAACTGGCAACCACTGCCCTGACGGTGGGCCAGGGCGCGGTCATCAATGTCGACCCAGGCCAGGCCATCAGCCTGCGCAGCGTTGGCCAATTGAACATGGACGGCACGCTGAACGCCTGGGGTGGCAGTGTGACCCTGGGGGGCATCAAGGCTGGGTCTGCCGAAGATGTGAATGCGGCTGGCCATGGTCGCTCCATCTGGGTTGGAGAACATGCGCTGATCGATGTCGCAGCGCGTGCTGCCACGGCGGTTGACAACCTTGGCCGCGCGTATGGCCTGGTACGCGACGGCGGCACCATCAATATTGGCGGCACGCTCGATCTGCAGACCGGGGTGGCCACGGCCAGTGACTTGTTTGTGGTGGTGCGTGAAGGTGCGCGCCTGGACGCCTCCGGCACCCAGGCCCTGCTGAATATTCCAGGGCAGGGCATGGTGCGCCAGGCCAGCAATGGCGGCAGTATCAGCCTGGCGTCCAATAACGGCCTGTACCTGGACGGCAGCTTTGTCGCCAGGGCGGGTGGCGCCGGCGCTGCGGGCGGCAGTCTCGCGGTCGCATTGGACAGTCCGCTCTACACGCTTAATACCGTGGTTGATCCGGTGCTCAAAGGCCGTGAATTGCTGATCAGCCAGACGCACCAGCGCCACGACCTGGCGGGTACGCCGCAGGAGGCTGCCGGCAGCCTGGAGTACGGCCATGGGCGTCTGGGAGTGGACCAAGTCAGCGCGGGCGGTTTTGACAACCTGGCCTTGATGAGCAACGGGCTCATCAGTGCCGATGGCGATGTGTCGCTGACGCTGGGCCAAAGTCTGCGGCTGTTCGGTACGGCCTTTGGTCTCAGTGAAAATGCCGCTGACAACACCCAGGTCAACCTGGCCGCACCGTATCTATTGCTGGCTGGCGTCAACACGCCAGGCCGGGACGGGTATGTGCGTCCGGCGATTGTGCTGCCTGTCCCGTCCCAGCGTGAAACCGCCGCTCAGTTCAACGCCCGCGCTAACCTGATCGATGTGCGCGACAGTGTGTTGTTTGGCGTCAAGGGTAGCCTGCGTCAGGCGGATGGCAGCCTGCTGGATATGGAACGGCGTGGCTTTGACCAGGTCAACCTGACCAGCGAGGGTGACCTGCGGTTTCTGGCAGGGGCCAATGAGAACGGGGTCGCCCTGGGTATCAGCACCCAATTGCTGACCCAGGGCGACATGACCTTGCGCGCGGCGCAGTTGTACCCCGGCACACAGGTCGGCGCGCGGGTGATCGCGGGCTACCTGGGTGAGGCAGGTATCAACGATATCCTGTTCGACCCGTTGCGTACGTTGACCATTGGCCGTACCGGCACGGCCGACGCCGCCATTCCCTATTCGGCGTTCGGCCGCCTGCAACTGGGCGCAGCCACGGTTCGCCAGGGCGGTGTGGTGCGGGCGCCGCTGGGGCTGATCGATATCGGCAGCATGGGCAGTAACCTGGTGCAACTGTTGCCGGGCAGTATCACCTCGGTCAGTGGCAAGGGGCTGGTGCTGCCCTATGGCGGCACGCTGGATGGCCAGGAGTACCGCTACAACGGTCAAAAGGTCACGTTTATCGGCCAGGGCGGGGTGGCCAACCTGAACAGCGACTTGAGCGTCGGCGTCATTCTGGGCGGTACCACCGTCGCCGTGCAGCCGGATGCCACGCTGGACCTCTCCGGCGGTGGCGAACTGCTGGGCGCCGGCTTCATTTCCGGGCGCGGCGGTTCCACCGATGCGCGCTACAACCCGCTGGTGCAGTTCGGCGCCAACGGCGGGTTTGTGCTGCCGGGCCTGTCCACCAACCCGATCTATGCGATTGTGCCCGGGGTACAGCCAGGCGCGGCGCCGGTGGCGGCGGAGGGCGGTGCCGTGGCGCCATTGATCGGCCAGCAGATCACCATCGGCGCCGGTGTGCCGGGGTTACCGGCGGGTACCTACACCCTGATGCCGTCGACCTACGCCCTGATGCCGGGGGCCTTTCGCGTCGAAATCAATGGGCTGGCCGGGCTTGGCGGCGATGGTGCGACCACGCTGATGCGCAATGGCTCGTGGGCTACCTCGGGGCAGCTATCGATTGCCCACACGGGGATCAGCAACAGCGTCGCCAGCCAATTGATCCTGACCTCGGCCGATACCCTGCGCCGTTATTCCCAATACAACGAAACCAGCTACGCCCAGTTCGCCAGGGCCGATGCAGCCCGGATCGGCGTGCCCCGGCCGATGCTGGAAGCCGACGCCAAAACCTTGAAACTGTCGCTGCGCCCCGGTGCGGGTGCGGATGCCTTCTCGTTCGAGGGCATCGGCCGTTTCGATGCCGCGCCAGGCGGCTACGGCGGTACGGCGGCAGTGCTGGACCCAACCTGGCAGGGGATCGAAGTGGTCGGCGCGGGCAAGTCCGCCACTGCAGACTTCGCCGGCATCACGCTCAAGGCCGACACCCTCAATGCCTTGGGTGCATCGCGGCTGGTGGTGGGCGGCATGACGGTGGTGGAGTACGGCCAGTCCGGTAACTTTATCAACCTTGCATCCGGTTTGAATGGTGCCAACAGCACGGTGACGTTGCGCGAAGGGGCAACATTGGCGGCCCCTGAAGTCTTTCTGGTGAGCGACACCGGCGCGATCGTGGTGGAGCAGGGCGCCTCAATCAACACCCTGGGGCGCGGCAAGGCCAGTTACGACGCGCGTGACGGGTTTATCTATCGGGTTGCCAACATGCTGGCGGTGTCCAACGGGCTGCTCAATGTGGTCAGTGCGCCGTCGCCAGACGGGGTCAGCGGCGGGATTAACATCGGCGCCTGCGACGGCGGCACGTGCAGCGGCCAGACCGGCCTGTACTCCGATGGCAGCATCGTGGCGCTGACCAACAGTACCTTCCAACTGGGCGACCAGGTGCGCTATGGCACGCGTCACCTCAACCTGGGTGTCAGCACCATCAACCTGGGCAGCGCCGAAGCCCTCGCCGCTGCCGGAAACCGCGTGCCGGCCGGCCTGACCCTGACCCAGGCGCTGCTCGACCGCCTGCTGCGCGGTGACACGCAATTCGGCGCGCCGGCCCTGGAAACCCTGCAGCTCTCGGCCCGTGACAGTTTCAATTTCTACGGCACCACGTCCCTGGACACCTATGACCCCGTCACCGGCAAATCACTGCTGAACAACCTGATGCTGTCCACCCCGGCGATGTATGGCGCCGGGGCGGCCAACGATGTGGCGACGATCCACACCGCCAACCTGATCTGGCTGGGCGCCACCAACGCCCCTGGCGCGGTGGTGACGGGCGGCGCGGGCACCGGCAGCGGACGCCTGGACATCAACGCCGAGCGTATCGAATTCGGCTATGGCGAGTTCGGTCAGCCGAGCAATGTGAAGAGTTTCGACCGCTTGGCCTTGGGGTTCGCCAACGTCAACCTCAACGCCAGCGAACGCATCACCGCCAACCACAAGGGCAGCCTGTCGGTGTACCAGCGCCAGGGCGCGTATGACCCGGTCAACGGCTTCCAGTACAGCGGCGGCAACCTGACGATCCGTACACCGCTGATGACCGGTGAGGCCGGCTCGGTGAACACGATCAAAGCCGGCGGTGCGATTGATATCGGCGCGTCGGCAGGCCCCCGTGGCACGGCCAACGGCCAGGGGGCCGAGCTGTCCCTGCAAGGCGACAGCATTCGCGTGGCCGGTGCGGTGGTGTTGCCCAGTGGCAAGGTCAGCCTCAGCGCCCGGGGCGATGTGGTCTTGACCGATGACGCCTTGATCGACGTGGCCGGCCGCGCCATTGCCTTCAACGATGTGACCCAATACGGCTGGGGCGGCGACGTGTTGCTGGACAGCCGCAGCGGCAATATCCGCCAGGCGGCGGGCTCGACCATCGACTTGTCGGCCCAGCACAACCAGGCGGGTAAATTGCGGGCGGTGGCCACGGATGCGGCGGCCGGGACCGTCGACCTGCAAGGCAGGATCCTTGGCAGCAGCAGCGGTTATTACGCGGCTGGCGGCACCTCGATGCCCTACCAGGCCGCCACCGTGGAACTCCAGGCCCAGCACCTGGGCGGCAGCGGTTCCCTTGACCAGCAGTTCGCCGACCTTAACCAGCGCCTCAACCAGGGCGCGGTCTTCGGTGCCCGCAGCTTCCAGCTCAAGCAGGGCGACTTGACCATCGGCAACGGGCTCAAGGCCGGCACCATCAGCGTGTCCATGGATAACGGCAGCCTGCGCGTGAACGGCCTGGTGGACGCCAGCGGTGAGCGGGTCGGCAGCATCAACCTGGCCGGCAAGCACGGCCTGACCCTCGACGGCACGGCGGTGCTCGACGCCCATGGCAGCAAACTGCGGGTGGACAGCTACGGCAAGATCATCGACTCGCCCAACCGCGCCATGGTGGTGCTGGGCTCCGGCGACGGCCAGCTGACCCTCGCCGAGGGGGCACGTATCGACCTGCGTCACGGTACTGCTGCGACCGGCAATGACGGGCGCAGCCGCGGTACGCTGGAACTCAACGCGCCGCGAGTGGGCGGCAATGACATCGCCATCGACGCCCGTGGGCAGTTGACTATCCAAGGTGCGCGTTCGATTGCGCTCAACGGCATGATCACCTACGACGACGCTCCCGAAAAAACCGACCCTACCGCCAGCGGCAAGCCGTATCAGGAAATCACCCAGGGCTACCTGGATGGCAAGCACGCCTTGAGCGACGCCTTTATCAAGGCTGCGTTGCAGAACAGCAACCTGCTGCAAAACAAACTCGCCGGATTGAACAACGCCACCTACGCCGATGCTTTCCACCTGCGCCCTGGCGTGGAAATCATCAGCAAGACGGCGGACGGCGATCTGGTCGTGCAGGGCGACGTGGACCTGTCCCGCTACCGTTACGCCAGCCTCAACCCCCATAGCCAGCAGGACAATGCCGTCTACGGCTCGGGTGAATCCGGCAGCCTGACCCTGCGCGCCGGGGGTGACCTGAATATCTATGGCAGCATCAACGACGGCTTCGCACCGCCGCCGGCGTCTGCCGATGACAAGGGCTGGGTGCTGTTGCCGGGTATCGACTACCGTGGCGGCACGGTGGTGGTGCCTGGCAACGGCGTGACCCTGGCCGACGGCACCGCCTTCCCGGCCGGCGCGACCCTTAACTATGACCTGCCGATCAAGGGCCTGACCGTCGCCGCCAATACGCGTTTGCCAGTGGCCGCGACGTTGGGCCAGGACCTGGTATTGCCTGCGGGCAGCGTCGTCGCCGCCGATGTGCGCGATGCCGGCGGCACTCTGTTGTTTGCCGCCGGTACCTTGCTCGGCGAGGCGCAGACCCTGGTGGCGGGCACGCAACTGGGCGCCGGTACGCTGTTGACCGAGGGTACCCTGCTGCAAGGCATGACCTGGCCAAAGGGCGTACCGCTGCCAACCGTGGACCAGGCAGGCCTGACCACTAACATTGTGCTGCTCGATGGGCTCAAGGACTTGCCCAAAGGTGCGTTGATCCCTGCCGGCACGGATGTCAAGTTGCCTGCGGGAGTGCAGTCGGTCGCGTTGCGCGCCGGTGCGGCCGGGCAGCTTTGGGCGATCTCGCCGATGCTTGCCGAAGGCACCCAGTCGTGGTCGCTGCGCCTGGTCGCGGGCGCCGATACCGAGGCTGCCGACAGTCGCATCCTGCAAGCGCACCCGCGCAGCGGCGACCTGCATCTGGCGGACACTCACTACGGCATGTTCGCCAAGGCATTACCACCCCGTGGCGTGGAAACCTGGACGGCTGCCGGGGTCACGTATCTGGCGGGCGTCGGGGTGACCGTCAAGGCCGGTGATCCGATCGACCAGCGTGTGCTCGACGGCCTCAACGAGGGGTCAATCGATGACTTCTGCGGGGCATCCCCGCAATTCTGCAAGACCACGGGGGCTTACATATTCACTCCGGCGGCAGTCGCTCGATTCGCGAGGAAGGGCATCATCGTAAAGGCGGGGGACGAGGTCACCGAGGCGCTGGCGTTCAGTTTCAGTCAAGTTACCGTGGAGCAACTGTGCGCGAGCCCCACGTATTGCCAGATGAAAAACCCGCAGGAATACGCCGCTGCACCGGCAAGCACACGCTTGAGCGTGATCCGCACCGGTACCGGCGATCTGGAGTTGCTGAGCGCGGGCAACCTGAGCATGGACTCGTTGTATGGGGTGTACACCGCCGGTACGTCTTCTGCCGGCACCTTCGAGGGCGACCCCTACAATCAGCCCAAGGCGAAGCAGGGGGCCACCGTGCTGGGTGATCCTGGCACCCTGTTCGAACAGTTCGTCAACGGCTCGTCCACGAGCTTGTACCGGGCCTGGTATCCAGAGGCCGGGGGCAATCTGACGATTAATACCGGGGGTGACTTGACCGGTGATATCACCAGCATCGCCCAGAGCAACATCGGGCGACCCAACCCCAAGGATCTCGGGTTCGATTCGGCGGCAATCGGCAACTGGCTATGGCGCCAGGGCAGCAGCGATGTGGCGACGGGTGGCCAGGCTCAACCGAGCGCCTGGTGGATCAATTTCGGCAGTTACACCGCAGCGGCTGCAGGCGCGGACAAAATGCTCGGTTTCACCGGCTTCGGCACCCTGGGCGGTGGCGACCTGGCTGTCAATGTCGGCGGCGACGCCGGGGTCTTGAACACCCTGGGTTATGGCTTCGGCAACGATGCCGTAAACCCCCATAGCCAAGGCCTGGTCCTGGCAGTGGGCAGCACGGGCAGGGTCGCCAGCGATGGCAGCCTGCAAGTGACCGGTGGGGGCGATCTGCGGGTGCGCATCGGTGGCAGCATGAACCCCGCCAGTGTTGTCGTTGCCAATGCGGACCATCGTGACGGCATGCTGGTCAATCTTCGCGGTGATGTGCAGTTGCGCAGCGCCAGTGTAGGCAGCGTCGATTTGCTGTACGGGGCAACCTCTACCGAACAGAGCCCGGGCGAGACCCGTGCCTTCGACCCGCTGGTCTCGACCCGAGGCGTGGCGCGCGGTGGGCTGACCCTGGTGCCGGGTGACGCCACGTTCAACGTGCAGACCCTGGGTGACCAGGTGGTGAAAACCGTCGAAGACCCGGGCCGGGTGCCGGTTAGCCATTCTTCGCCTTTTGCACAAGGCACCACCCTCGGCACCGGCAGCAGTTGGTTTACCCTGTGGACCAAGGACACGGCTATTGATCTGTTTTCCTTGGGCGGTAACCTGACCCCCGTCAGCCTGCCCGACACGCCGGCTGACCTGGCCGTGGCCTATCCGTCAATCGTCAGGGCAACGGCGGCCGGCGGCAGTCTGTATTACGGTAAAGCGGCCCGGGCGCAGGAGAACTCTGACCTCAACTACACAGACCCCTTGATGTTGGCTCCCGGGCCGGCCGGCCAGTTGCAGTTCCTCGCCCAGGGCTCGATCTACGCCGGTGGCATGGCCGTGAGCCAGTCCGGGGCGGCGCCGAGCGCGATGGCAACCCCTTGGAACCCTGCGTACGAGGCCCGTATTGGCAATGCTGTAGTGGTCAGCAACCTACCGCCCACGGGTAGCCTGGTCAGCCTGTCGCTGTTGGCGTTCGGTTCCGGCACGGCAGCCGCGTCATCCGCTGGCAGTGCTGAGCCGGCGCGTTTTTATGCGATAGACGGGGACCTGGTCGGGGTGAGCAGTGGCCGGATAATCACGTTCAGCAGTAACCCTGGAGCGTTGCATGAAGGTGAGACCTGGTATGAAGGGAATGGCGCGGTCCGAATGATGGCCGGGCGGGATATCGTCAGCAGTGGGCGTAGTTTTGGTGTGGACAGGACGGACGCGCCTTCGAGCAATAATCTGTTCCTGCACAAAAACGCCAACGACATCTCCATCGTGTCGGCCGGTCGCGACATTCTCTACAGCAACTTCGAGGTGGCCGGGCCTGGCCTGTTGGACGTGTCGGCAGGCCGCAATATCCTGATGACGGGACCTGCGGGCGAGTACAGTGTCACCAGCCTGGGCGGGGTATTGCCAGGCGATAGCCGCCCCGGCGCGAGCATTGTGATGCAGGCCGGTGTCGGCGCCAACGGGCCGGATTACCAGCGTTTTGTCGAGCGCTACCTGAACCCTGTCAACCAGGCACAAGCGGGCGAGTCGTTGCAGGGGGCCAAGGTCGCCAAGACGTACCAAAACGAACTGGCTACCTGGCTCGCCGAGCGCTTCGGTTTTGTCGGCGACAGCGAGCAGGCCCGCGCCTACTACGCGGCGCTGCCCGCCGAGCAGCAACGGATATTTGCCCGCGACGTGTACTTTGCCGAACTCAAGGCCGCCGGCCGCGAGTACAACCAGGACGGCAGCGTGCGCCAGGGCAGTTACCTGCGCGGTCGCGCGGCGATTGCGGCGCTGTTCCCGGACAAGGACGTGGCCGGTAACGCGATCACCTACCAAGGCGACATCACGCTGTTCAATGGCTCGGGCGTACACACCAATGCCGGTGGCTCGATCCAGATGCTCACCCCAGGCGGCAGCCAGACCTTCGGCATCGAAGGCGCGGCGCCGCCGTCGACAGCGGGTCTGATCACCCAGGGCTCGGGAGATATCCAACTGTATTCCCTGGGCAGCATCCTGCTTGGCCAGAGCCGCATCATGACCACCTTCGGCGGCTCGATCATGGCCTGGACCAGCGAGGGCGACATCAACGCCGGTCGTGGCTCCAAGACTACCGTGGTGTACACCCCGCCCAAGCGCGTCTATGACAACTGGGGCAACGTGAGCCTGTCGCCGTCGGTGCCGAGTACCGGTGCTGGGATCGCCACGCTGAACCCGATCCCGGAAGTGCCGGCGGGGGATATCGACCTGATCGCACCGATGGGCACCATCGATGCGGGGGAGGCGGGCATTCGGGTGTCGGGCAACGTCAACATCGCCGCCTTACGGGTGGTGAACGCGGCGAACATCCAGACCCAGGGCAAGTCGTCCGGGGTACCGGTGTCGGCCACGGTCAACACGGGTGCCATGAGTTCAGCCAGCGCGGCGGGGGCGGCGGCGTCCCAGGCCGCAGAAGACGCGGCGCGCAGCCAGCAGGCGGCGTCCAAGCAGGGCCGGCCGTCGATCATGACCGTGGAGGTGCTGAGCCTGGGCAGCGAGCCGTTGCCACGCGAGCCGGAGCCGCAGCAGAAAAACTCCAGCTACAACCCCAACAGCCCGGTGCAGGTGCTGGGCGCGGGGCCGCTGAGTGAACAGGCGCGGGCGCGGTTGACGGATGAGGAGCGTAAGCAGATCAGTTTGTAGAACTTCAGAAGGACCTCTCGATGTACCGTTCGGGGCGATCAGTGATCGCCCCATTTTTTTGGCGGATCAGAGGGGCGGCGACCTGATAATCGACCGGTGTTGTGGGGTGTGATTCGGTCAAAACTGTGGGAGGGGGGCTTGCCCCGATAGCGGTGGGTCAGCCTGCCCCTCTATCAACTGTGCCGCCGCCATCGAAGCCTCGCTGAAGCTCGACCTCTCCCTCAGGGGATCAGCGGTGCCCACGAGATCTACAGCCGGGCAACTTCCCACCTGCCAACCGAGCTCAAATGTGGGAGGGGGCTTGCTCCCGATAGCGGTGGGTCAGCCAGCACCTCTATCAACTGTGCCGCCGTCATCGAAGCCTCGCTAAAGCTCGACATCTCCCACAGGGGATCAGCGGTGCCCATCAGACCTACAGCCGGACGTTTTCTACCTGTCAACAACATTCAAATGTGGGAGGGGGCTTGATCTGGTCAAGTAATCTTGGACACCGATTAAGGTTCACGCCGCCAACCTTTCCTCCGCAATTGGCGACC
>NZ_JAFLXD010000073.1:0-16067 GCF_019891415.1 Pseudomonas sp. SH10-3B
AAAATTACAGGATTAATTTCATATGGGCAATGGGCGGGGGCGCATAAGCCAGTGAATTGTGGCGAGCGGGCTTGTCCCGCGCTGGGCTGCGCAGCAGCCCTATTACAGAAGAACGCGGTGTATCAGACACTCTGTAGCGGCTGGTTTTAGGGCTGCTTCGCAGCCCAGCGCGGGACAAGCCCGCTCGCCACAATTCACTGGCTTATGCGCCCCCGCCCATTGCCCATATGAAATTAATCCTGTAATTTTTCATGAAATTATTAGATATAAATTTCATGAACCAGCAAGAAGAACTCGACGCCCTGGCGATCCTGATCCACGACCTGCGCAAGCACAAGAAGCTCACCCTCGCCCAACTCGCACAGAAGATCGAACGTTCGGTAGGCTTCCTGTCCCAGGTCGAACGCGGCTTGTCGCGTCCGACCGTGGCGGATCTCACCGCCATCAGCCATGCCCTCGATGTGCCCACCACCTATTTCTACAGCCTGTCCAAACCCAAGGCCGTGAGTTGGGTCACCCGCCCCAACGAACGCCGCACCGTGTATTACGCCAACGGCATCACCGACATCCTGGTCTCCCCCAGCATGAACGGTGCCTTCTCGATGCTCGACAGCCTGCTGGCCCCCGGTGCCAACAGCGGTGAACAGACCATGAGCGACCGCGCCGAACAGGCCGGTTTTGTGCTGGAAGGCGAATTGACGCTGTGGGTGGAGGGCGAGGCCGATTCGGTCACCCTCGGCCCCGGTGACAGCTTCCACCTGGCCAGTTTCGCCCACTGCCGCTACGCCAACCTGACCGACCTGCCCGCCCGCGTGCTGTGGGTTTACAACTAGGAGCAACACCCGTGAAAAGCCAAGCCTCTACGTTACTGGCCGAAGTACGGACCTTTCGCCAGAACCATCCCGACGTGCGTTATGTCGACCTGATCGCCCTGGACATCCCCGGGCATTTCTACGGTAAGCGCTACCCCATCGAGATGCTGGAAAAGGTCGCCGCCGGCAGCCCGTTGAAGCTGCCGCAAAACGCCGTGCTGCTCGGGGCTCAGGGTGGGTTGTTCAAGATCGGCGACTACTGCTTCCACGACGGCGACCCGGATGCCAACCGCCGCCTGGTGCCCGGCACGCTCAAGCCGGTGAGCTGGGAGTCGCAGCCGTTGGGGCAGATGTTGATCACCTCGGACGGCACCGAAGCGCCGATCGAATTCGAACCTCGCGAAGTCCTGGCCAAGGTGCTGGAGCGCCTGCATCACAAAGGCATTCACCCGGTGGTGGCCTTCGAACTGGAGTTCTACCTGTTCGACAAAAAACTCGACAACGGCCTGCCGCAATTCGCCCGCGACCCACTGAGCGGTGACGCCGACGACCAGCCCAACCTGCATATCGAACGGCTGTCGCGCTTCAGCGAGGTGCTGGACGATATGGCGCAGACCGCCAAGGACCAGGGCATCGACATCACGGTGATCACCGCCGAACTCGGCCCTGGCCAGTTCGAGATCAACTTCGGCCACCTCGACGACGGCCTGCGCGCCGCCGACTGGGCGGCCCTGTTCTGCCGCAGCACCCGTGGCGTGGCCCTGAAACACGGCTACCGCGCCAGCTTCATGGCCAAGCCTTACCTGCAATTCCCCGGCAGCGGCATGCATGTGCATGTCAGCCTGTATGACGGCGCCGGCAACAATGTGCTCGCGGCGCACCAGCAGCAACCGCTGCGCCACGCCGTGGCCGGTTGCCTGGAATTGCTGCCCCACTGCATGCCGATCTTCTCGCCCAACCACAACGCCTTCCGCCGCCTGGGCGGTACGGTCAACGCCGCGACCCGCGCCAGTTGGGGCTTCGAAGACCGCGACGCGTGCGTGCGCATCCCCGACTCCGACCCGCGCAACCTGCGCATCGAACATCGCCTGGCCAGTGCCGACGCCAACCCGTATCTGGTGCTGGCGGCAATCCTCGTCGGCCTGGAGCATGGCCTTGAAACCAAGCGCGAACCCATCGCGCCACTGAACGAGGACCGCAGCAGCGGCACCGACTTCCCCGTGGAAATGCTCGACGCCGTGCGCACCATGCAGCATCAGCCGGTATTGCGCGATAAGCTCGGTGCTGAATTTATCGACGTGTACTGCGAGAACAAACGCCAGGATCACCTGGCCTTTCAACAAGAAATCCATGCGCGGGAATACCGCTGGTTTCTCTAACGGATGGAACAACCGATGACTGACCAAAGCGCCCCGGCGCTCAAGGAAATCTTCAACGTCGAACGCCTGCAGCACATCGCCAGCGAAATGACGGCGGTGTACCCCGCGTTCGACGCCAAGGGTTTCCTCAAGCATGCCAAGGCCGGGCTGGCCGAGTTGTCGGTGATGCAGCGTATGGCGCGGGTCAGCGAAAGCCTGCACGCGGTGATCCCGCTGGACTATGCCCAGAGCCTCAAACTGCTTTACGCCCTGGCACCGCGCCTGAACAGCGGGTTCGTCAGCCTATTCCTGCCGCACTACGTGGCGAGTTACGGACTGGATGACTTCAAGCGCTCCATGGCCGCGCTCAAATACTTCACCACCTTTGGCTCGGCTGAATTCGCGATAAGACACTTCTTGCTCCACGACTTCCAACGCACCCTGGCGGTCATGCAAACGTGGTCGCGGGATGACAACGAACACGTGCGCCGCCTCGCCAGCGAAGGCTCGCGCCCGCGCCTGCCCTGGTCATTTCGCCTGGCCGAAGTGCAGGCCAACCCCGAGTTATGCGCGTCGATCCTCGACAACCTCAAGGCCGACAACACCCTCTACGTACGCAAATCCGTGGCCAACCACCTCAACGACATCACCAAGGACCACCCGGATTGGGTGCTCAGCCTGGTCGAAGGCTGGAACCTGGATAACCCGCACACCGCCTGGATCGCCCGCCATGCGCTGCGCAGCCTGATCAAACAGGGCAACACCCGCGCGCTGACGATCATGGGCGCAGGCGCCAAGGCCGAGGTGAAGCTCCATCACCTGAGCGTGACGCCGGCGGTGATCAAGCTGGGTGAGCGGATCACCCTGTCGTTCAGCCTGGAATCCACCGCCGCCACTGCGCAGAAACTGGTGGTGGACTACGCCATCGACTACGTCAAAAGCGCGGGGCACAGCGCGGCCAAGGTGTTCAAGCTCAAGGCGTTTACGCTGGGCGCGGGTGAACAGCACAGCCTGCGCCGCGAGCAACATATTCGCGCGTTGACCACGCGCAAGCACTATCCCGGCAGGCATACGGTGCATGTGTTGGTGAATGGGGAGCGATTGGGCAGTGCTGAATTCGAATTGCGCGATTAATCCGATTCAGCCAACACCACCGATCAATGTGGGAGGGTTTCTTCAGTTGGATTCGCCGAGCAACAGTGGCTGCTCCCGCGCGCACAACTCCACCACATAGTCCCACAACACCCGCAGCCGCACCGACTTGTGCAGTTCCCGCCGCGAGCTGATCCAGTAGCTGCGCTGGATCCCCTCCCCCGGCAGCAACGGCACCAGTTCCGGGTCGCCCGACGCCATGAAGCACGGCAGCACCGCAATCCCCAAACCGGAGCGTGCGGCCTGGTGTTGGGCGATGACGCTGGTGCTGTGGAACACCACCTTGGGGTTGCGGCAGAAGCTGCTGAGGAACTTCAACTCCTGGCTGAACAGCAGGTCGTCGACGTAATCGATCCATGAATGGGCAGCGAGGTCTTCGCGCTTTTCAATCGGTGGGGTGCGCGCCAGGTAGGCGCGGCTGGCATAGAGCGCCAGGCGGTAATCGGTGAGTTTGCGTGTGACCAATTGATCGACGCTGGGGCGTTCGAGGTGGATGCTGATTTCCGCCTCGCGGTTGAGGATGCTGACGAAGCGCGGCACGGCGAGCAGTTCCACTTCCAGGCCGGGATAACGCTCGAACAGCCCGCCCATGCGGCCGGCGAGGAACATCACCCCCAACCCTTCGGCCACCCCGAGGCGGATCTTGCCCAGAGGCGCAGCGGAGTGGGTCAGTTCGTCCTCGGCCAGCAGCGCGACGTTTTCCATGGCTTCGGCGTGTTTGAGCAGGGCTTCGCCGGCAGGGGTCAGTTCGTAACCCTGGGCGTGCTGCACGAACAGCGCGGTGCCGAGGCTCTTCTCGATGGCTTCGATATGCCGGGCCACGGTGGCATGCGTGGTTTTCAGGCGCTGCGCGGCGGTGAGCAGGCGGCCGCTGCGCTGCAATTCAAGAAAATACCGCAGGTCGTTCCAGTCGAACATGTCGCCTCCATTGCATGTGCCCCGGGCAGCGCTGTTTAAAAACGCACAGCAGCTGGGTAAAAACTAACATTTTTAAGACGAAAACTAACAACTAGGATGGAGCCAATAAGAAAAACAAGCGAGGCCTCAGATGCCCATTGCAGCTGCTGAATACGATTACGTGGTAGTAGGTGCCGGCCCCGCAGGCTGCCTGCTCGCCAATCGACTGTCCGCCAACCCCGCCCACCGCGTGCTGCTGCTTGAAGCCGGTGGCCGCGACAACTATCCCTGGATCCATATCCCCGTCGGCTACCTGTTCTGTATCGGTAACCCACGCACCGACTGGTGCTTCAAGACCGAAGCCCAGGAAGGCCTGCAAGGCCGTGCGCTGAGTTACCCACGGGGCAAGGTGCTCGGCGGCTGTTCCTCCATCAACGGCATGATCTACATGCGTGGCCAGGCCCAGGACTACGATGGCTGGGCGGCGGCAGGCAACGACGGCTGGGCCTGGAAAGACGTGCTGCCGCTGTTCAAGCAGAGCGAAAACCACTTTGCCGGCGGCTCGGAATTCCACAGCGACGGCGGCGAATGGCGGGTTGAGCAGCAGCGGCTGTCATGGCCGATCCTCGATGCGTTTCGTGAGGCAGCGGCGCAAAGCGGCATCGCCAGTATCAGCGACTTCAACCAGGGCGATAACGAGGGGTGCGGCTACTTCCAGGTCAACCAGAAGGCCGGGGTGCGCTGGAACGCGGCCAAGGCGTTTCTCAAGCCGATCCGCCAGCGGCCCAATCTCACCGTGCTGACCGAAGTCGAAGTGGACCGCGTGGTGCTGGAAAACGGCCGCGCCTCGGCGGTGGTCGGGCGTCAAAACGGCCAGCCAGTGCGCTGGAAAGCCCGCAAGGAAATCGTGCTGTGCGCCGGCTCCGTGGGCTCGCCGGGGATCCTGCAACGCTCCGGGATCGGCCCGTCCAGCGTGCTCAAGCCGTTGGGCATCGATGTGCTGCATGAACTGCCGGGCGTCGGCGGCAACTTGCAGGATCATCTGCAATTGCGGCTGATCTACAAGCTGGAAAACGCCCGTACCCTGAACCAGATCGCGGGCACCGTATGGGGCAAGATGGGCATGGGCCTGCGCTACCTGTATGACCGCAGCGGCCCGCTGTCGATGGCGCCCAGCCAGCTCGGCGCGTTTGCCCGCTCGGGCCCGGAACAGACCTCGGCCAACCTTGAATACCACGTGCAGCCGCTGTCCCTGGAACGCTTTGGCGAACCGCTGCACGGGTTCCCGGCGTTTACCGCCTCGGTCTGCGACCTGCGCCCGCAAAGCCGTGGCCGCATCGATATCCGCTCGGCCAACCCGGCGGATGCGCCGCTGATCCGGCCCAACTACCTCAGCCATCCGGAAGACTTGCGGGTGGCCGCCGACGCCATTCGCCTGACCCGACGCATCGTCGCCGCACCGGCCCTGAGCCAGTTCAAACCGGTGGAATACCTGCCCGGCGACGCACTGCAAACCGAAGAGCAACTGCATGAAGCCGCCGCGCGCATCGGCACGACGATCTTCCATCCGGTCGGCACCTGCCGCATGGGCGGCGACAAAGACGCGGTGGTCGACGCGCAGTTGCGCGTGCATGGCGTGCCCGGCCTGCGCATCGCCGATGCTTCGGTCATGCCGCGCATTACGTCCGGCAATACCTGTTCACCCACGCTGATGATCGCGGAAAAGGCCGCGCAGCTGATCCTTTCGCCGAACACTGTAGGAGCGAGCTTGCTCGCGAAAAACGCAAAAGCGCCGCTGCCATCCGGGTTTCCTGCGTAATCGTTGACAACTTTCGTGAGCAAGCTCGCTCCTGCAAGGAACTGAGAAATAGCGGCGCTGAGGTTGGCGCCGACAGTGGAACAACAATAAATAATCACTGTGAGGGCTTCCCGATGTCAGAACATGCTCAACCCCTGGGCTCGGCGACCAACGCGAGCACCGGTAGCGAATCAAGAAAAGTCATCTTCGCCTCGTCCCTGGGAACGGTGTTCGAGTGGTATGACTTTTTCCTCTACGGCGCCCTGGCGGCGGTGATCAGCAAACAGTTCTTTGCCGGGGTCAACGACACCACGGCGTTTATCTTTGCCTTGATGGCCTTTGCCGCCGGCTTTGTGGTGCGGCCGTTCGGTGCGCTGGTGTTCGGCCGCCTGGGCGACATGATCGGGCGCAAGTACACGTTTCTGGTGACCATCATCCTGATGGGCGTGGCGACCTTCTGCGTCGGCCTGTTGCCAACCTACGCCAGCATCGGCATTGCGGCGCCGGTCATCCTGATCGTGCTGCGAATGCTGCAAGGCCTGGCGTTGGGCGGTGAGTACGGCGGTGCGGCCACCTATGTGGCCGAGCACGCACCGGCCGGCAAACGCGGCTTGCACACCAGCTGGATCCAGTCCACTGCGACCCTGGGCTTGTTGCTGTCGCTGCTGGTGGTGCTGGCCTGTCGTTACTTTACCGGCGACCAGTTCGAAGTCTGGGGCTGGCGTATCCCGTTCCTGTTCTCCATCGTGCTGCTGGGCATCTCGACCTGGATCCGCATGAGCCTGCATGAATCGCCGGCGTTCCTGAAAATGAAAGAGGAAGGCAAGGCGAGCAAATCACCGATCCGCGAATCCTTCGGCAAGTGGGAAAACCTCAAGGTGGTGCTGATCGCGCTGTTCAGCATCAACGGCGGCCAAGCGGTGACCTTCTACGCCGCGCAGTTCTATGTGCTGTTCTTCCTTACGCAGTTCCTGCGGATGGACCCGGCCCTGGCCAATATGCTGCTGATTATCAGCGTGGTGATTGGCGCGCCGTTCTTTATCCTGTTCGGCTGGCTGTCGGACAAGGTCGGCCGCAAGCCGGTGTTGATGCTCGGTTTGCTGCTGGCCACCGCGCTGTACTTCCCGATCTTCAAAGGCCTGGCGCACTACACCAACCCTGCGATGGACCAAGCCAGCCGCCAGGCACCGATCACCGTGCTGGCCGACCCGGCCACCTGTACCTTCCAGTTCGATCCGGTAGGCAAGGCGAAATTTGACAGCCCGTGCGACAAGGTCAAGACCTTCCTGGTCAAGCAAGGCCTGCCCTACAGCAGCGCCGCCGCCCCGGCCGGTAGCCCGGTGCAGGTGAGCGTGGGTGATGTGCGCATCGATGGCTTCGACGAGGCAGCGCTGCGCGGTGCAGTGACCCTGGCCGGCTACCCGACTTCGGCGGATGTGGCCCAGGTCAACAAGGTCATGGTGGTGGTGCTGATCGTGGTGCTGATCCTGATCGCCGCCATGTGCTATGGCCCGCTGGCGGCGCTGATGGTGGAGCTGTTTCCAACGCGTATCCGCTACACCTCGATGTCGCTGCCCTACCACATCGGTAACGGCTGGTTTGGCGGGTTCCTGCCGACCGTGTCGTTTGCGCTGGTGGTGTACACCGGCGACATCTTCTATGGGTTGTGGTACCCGGTGGTGGTGACGGGGGTGAGCCTGGTCGTGGGGATGTTCTGCCTCAAGGAAACACGGCATGTGGATCTCGATAACAACTAAACAGATCTCCTGAACACAGGAGATCCCTTGTGGGAGGGGTTTACACCCCTCCCACTTTTTTCCAGTGCTCACACAAATTGCTGTATATCCATACAGATAATAGTTGATCAATTCCCTTCTTATGCCCATCCTGCTCTCCATTCAACTGTGTAACGAATGGGCTGACCATGCGGCTGTACCTCTGTGAAAAACCCTCCCAGGCCAAGGATATTGCGGCCGTGCTCGGCGCCAGTCGGCGCGGCGACGGTTGCTGGTTGGGCAATGGGGTCACCGTCACCTGGTGCATCGGCCACCTGCTGGAAACCGCGCCGCCCGACGCCTACGACGCCAAATACAAACGCTGGGTACTGGCCGACCTGCCGATCGTCCCGGAAAAATGGAAGATGTTGGTCAAGCCCAAGACCGCCAGCCAGTTCAAGGCCGTCAAGCGCCTGCTGGGGGAAGCCCAGGAACTGGTGATCGCCACCGACGCCGACCGTGAAGGCGAGATGATCGCCCGCGAACTGGTCGAGCATTGCCGCTATCGCGGGCCGATCCAGCGGTTATGGCTGTCGGCACTGGACGATGCCTCCATCCGCAAGGCCCTGGCGGCGCTCAAGCCAGGCGCCGAGACATTCAGCCTGTACCACTCGGCCCTGGGCCGCTCCCGCGCCGACTGGCTGATCGGCATGAACATGAGTCGCCTGTTTACCTTGCTGGGGCGTCAGTCCGGCTATCAGGGCGTGCTGCCGGTGGGCCGGGTGCAAACACCCACCTTGCGCCTGGTGGTCGACCGCGACCGCAGCATCGCCGACTTTGTGCCGGTGGCGTACTGGGCCATCGATGTGGACCTGCGTCACGACCGCATGACCTTCACCGCCCAATGGCGTGCCGCCGAGGATGCCTGTGACGACCAAGGCCGCTGCCTTAACCCGCAATTGGCCCGGGACGCTGCCGACGCCATGACCAACGCCGCCAGCGCACGGCTGATCAAGCTGCGCACCGAACGCATGCGCGAGGTGGCACCGCTGCCCTTCGACCTCGGCACCTTGCAGGAAATCTGCTCGAAGAAGCTCGGCCTCGGTGCTCAGGAAACCCTGGATATCGCCCAGTCCCTCTACGAAACCCACAAGGTCATCACCTACCCCCGCAGTGACTGTGGCTACTTGCCGTTGAGCCAGCACAGTGAGGCGCTGAAGATCCTCGCCGCATTGGGCCGTGCGGATGCGGCAGTCAATGAGTTGATGCCCCATATTGATCCCCAGCGCCGCTCACGGGCCTGGAACGATGCCAAGGTCAGCGCGCACCACGGCATCATTCCTACCGGCGCCGGCAAGGACGTAGGCCAACTCACCGGCAAGCACCGCGCAGTCTACACCTTGATTCGCGCGCGCTACCTGGCGCAGTTCCTGCCCAACCATGAATACGATCGTACCCAGGCGGATTTCGACTGCGCGGGCCAGGCGTTGCGCGCGGTGGGCAAAGTGGTAATCGAGCCGGGCTGGAAACGTGCCTTGCCCGAAGCCCTCGCACCAGCAAAGGGGCGCGAAGCACCGGCACCGCAGGCCTTGCCGACACTGATGCAAGGCCAGGAGTATGCGGTGGCCAAGGTCAACCTCAAGGACCTGTGGACCCAACCACCCAAGCCCTTTACTGAAGGTGACCTGATCAAGGCGATGAAAAACGTCGCCAAGCTGGTGGAAGACCCGCTGCTCAAGCAAAAACTCAAGGACACCACCGGCATCGGCACCGAAGCCACTCGCGCGGGGATTATCCAGGGGTTGCTGGACCGTGGTTACCTGGTGAAGAACGGCAAGGCACTGTCAGCCACACCGGCAGCGTTCAGCCTGATCGACGCGGTGCCCCGGGCGATTGCCGACCCCGGCACCACTGCGATCTGGGAGCAGGCGCTGGACATGGTACAAAGTGGCGAGATGAGCCTGGAAGAATTCGTCGCCAAGCAGGCAGCGTGGATGAGCAAACAAGTGGCGCGTTGCAACGGCATGCGCATGACCATCACCGGGCCGGCCAGCCCGGCGGGCCGAGGTGCTGCACCGTGGAAGAAGAAACGCAAGGCCGCCCCCCGCAAGGCAGCCGGCACGACCAAACGCGCCAAAAAGCCGGCGAATGCAGGATAAAAAGTGAAAAAATCCCGCGAATGACGTTTTTCGACGGGTTTAACGCCGCTTTGGTCCTTGCAGCGCCGTAGCCCGTCTAGGATTCTGTAGGGGACTTGCTGACTTCCTAACAACAACACCGGAGTGGCCGCCATGAAGACCGTTGCACAATTGCTCAAAGCCAAGGACCAGAAAAACCAGGACGTTCACACCATCCAATGGGACCACACTGTGTTTGAAGCGCTGGTCCGGATGTCGGAGAAAAACGTCGGGGCCTTGCCGGTGGTCAAGGAAGGCGCGGTCGTGGGGATCATCAGCGAACGCGATTACGCACGCAAAATCATGCTCAAGGGCCTGTCGTCGGTCACCACAAAGGTCCACGAGGTGATGAGTTCCCCTGTTATCACCGTCGATACCCATAAAAGTATCGAAGCGTGCATGAACATCATGACCGACAGCCACCTGCGCCACCTGCCCGTGGTCGAAGACGGCAAACTGCTGGGTCTGCTGTCCATCGGCGACCTGGTCAAGGAAGCCATTGCCGAACAGGCTGACCTGATCAAGCAGTTGGAGCAGTACATCCGCGGCGAATAGGAGACCCCATGCTCGACACGCTGGAACATCAGCAGGACCACCTCGACACCCTGCACCGGGCCATGGCCGAAAGGCGTTTCCTGGTGCTGACCGGTGCCGGTATCAGCACGTCCTCGGGGATCCCCGACTACCGCGACAGCGAAGGCGTACGCCGGGGCAAGGCGCCAATGATGTACCAGGAATTCCTCGCCACCGCGCAAGCGCGACGCCGCTACTGGGCACGGGCGATGCTGGGCTGGCCGAGGGTACGTATCGCGCAGCCGAACAACGCTCACCGGGCACTGGCGAGCTTGCAACAACGCCAGTGCATCACCGGCCTGATCACGCAAAACGTCGACACCTTGCATGACCAGGCTGGCAGCCATGACGTGATCGAACTGCACGGCAGCCTGCACCGGGTGCTGTGCCTGGATTGCCACCTGCACAGCACACGCGATGTGATCCAGCGGCAGATGGAAATCGACAACCCGTACCTGGCGCAGGTCCATGCAGTACAGGCCCCCGATGGCGACACCTTGCTCGATCCCACGTTTGAAGAGCACTTCCAGGCTCCCCGTTGCCCCCATTGCCAGGGTGAGCGACTGAAACCGGACGTGGTGTTTTTTGGCGAGAACGTTGCGCCAGCGACGGCTGCCAAGGCAATGGCCGCGGTAGAGCATGCCGAAGGGCTGCTGGTGGTGGGCTCGTCGCTGATGGCTTACTCCGCATTTCGCCTGTGCAAAGCCATGGTCGAAAAGGGCAAGCCGGTGATCGCCATCAACTTGGGCAAGACCCGAGGGGATGAGCTGTTGCAGGTGAAGATCGAAGCTTCCTGTGAGCAGTTGCTGCCTTTGCTGGCTGAGCGGCTGGGAGCATAAAAACACCACAGATCAATGTGGGAGGCTCAGCGCCGAATTGGCCACTGGCGCCTGCGACTAACCCGCACAAAAAATGACGACCAAGTCACCTTCTCCCGCATCCCCCCGTCGCCACGACGATTTATGTAGTGACCAAAAATAATCACTACATAATCGTTGACGTAACCTTTTTGTCCTTGCATGATCTAGACGTCTCCCGGATCGGGAGTGTTGGTAACACGCGTTTTGAACAAGCTCGTCTGACCGCCGAGCTGTTTTTTCCGGATGTGCACTGCCCACAAGGCAGATTGATGAAGCTGACCGACCCGAAAGGATCGGTACAAGGCGCTCAAATGCGACTTGTCTTCGTTATGAAACCATTGCGTAGCAGTTCATCAGCAAGACTACATGCATCAGGTTCAAGACCCTGCCCGTATTCGGCAGACAGTCACTGACGCCCGGTTTTCCAAGCCGGAGACAACTAAGCAGTTTTAACGGAATCAACTGATAGATCGCCAACTGGTCAAGGGGCTTACACATGAATCTGAACAACCAACCAACTATCGATGAATTGGCTGAGATGTTCGCAGCGCAGAAAGACACTCTCGACGACCATATCCTGTGGATTGGCAAATCGGGCGAAGTGCAAATTGACTGCCTGGCGCCCCACACTGAAGAAGCCGAGTTCGACCGTAATAACCGTGAACTGGCGGCGCGCCTGAAGATGTACCGCCGTGGCCAGGGTTATGTCGGCAAGAAAGCTGCGGCCGATCGCAATTTTATCGAGCAAGTGTTCCATACACTTAATAGCGAATGGCAGAACCTCAAAGGCCAATCGCAAGTTAAAGTGATTGATAGATACTGCTGATAACAGTGCACCTTTAAATTTAAGCCCGCTCGTTTATTCGAGCGGGCTTTTTAATACCTGCTTTATAACAACGCCGGGAACCTGCCCTTCCCCGCCTCATCGCGAAAAATATCAAACAACACCTGCGCCGCCGCCGACAGTTCATGCCCTGGCTTGGTCAACACACCAATCGGCCGCTCAATCACCGGATCGGTCAAGGTGATGCAATGCGCGCCCGCCTCCTGCATCTGCTGCGCACACAAGGCCGGTACAGCACTGACGCCCAGGCCGCTGGCGACCATCTTGCCCACGGTTGCCAATTGATGGCTTTCCAACGCCACCGGCAACTTCATCTTCAAGGCCCCCAGATGCTCTTCCAGCATGACCCTCACCGTGGAAGGCCGCTGCAGCGTAATGAACGGCTGTTCCAGCAAGGTTTTCCAGTCAATTTCAGTGCATTTCGCCAGCGGTGAGTCACCCGGGACGACCGCAATAAAGCGATCCAGGTACAACGGAGTAAACGCCAGCGACGCCGCTTCGGACGGCTCAAACGCCACCCCCAATTCCACATGGCGATCGCGAACCATCTCCAGCACCTGCTCATTGATCAAATCATGCACCGTCACGTTCACCTGCGGGTAACGCGCGCGGAATATCTTCAGGATCGGCGGCAACAGGTTGCCGGCAAACGACGGCATCGCCGCCACTGTGACCCGCCCACGCTGCAAGGTGAAGAGCTGACGCAGCTCATCTTCGGCATTGTCCCAATCGGCCATCAGCCGCCGGGCCAGGGGCAATAAGGACTCGCCTTCGGGGGTCAACGCGACGTTGCGTGTATTACGGCTGAACAAGCGTCCGCCCAACCCTTCTTCCAGCCCCTTGATGGTCAGGCTCAGGGCCGACTGAGACAGGTGCAACCGCTCGCAGGCGGCGGCAAAACTCAGGGTCTGGGCCACGGCGAGAAAGGCACGCATCTGTTTAACTGTCATAAGGCTGCTCCGGAAGACGGATTAACTATGCTGTTTTCTAAATCAATCAACCTTAAAAAACAACTTAACAAATCAATCCGTCGGCGCAACACTCGATTCATTGGCTGGCCCACAAACAATAAAAGAGGTGCATATGGCAGGTTTCGATAAACGCGTGGCGTCCTACGAGGAAGCACTGGCAGGCCTGGAAGACGGCATGACCGTGCTCTCCGGTGGTTTTGGCCTGTGCGGCATTCCGGAAAACCTCATCAATGAGATCAAGCGCAAAGGCACCCGTGATCTCACCGTGGTCTCCAACAACTGCGGCGTCGATGGTTTTGGCCTGGGCGTGCTGCTGGAAGAAAAGCAGATCAGCAAGGTGATCGCGTCCTACGTCGGTGAAAACGCCCTGTTCGAGAAACAATTGCTCAGCGGCGAAATCGAAGTGGTCCTCACCCCCCAAGGCACCCTCGCGGAAAAAATGCGCGCAGGCGGCGCCGGTATCCCCGCCTTCTTCACCGCAACCGGCGTCGGTACTCCGGTCGCCGAAGGCAAGGAAACCCGCGAATTCAACGGTCGCCCGTACCTGATGGAAGAATCCATCACCGGCGACTTCGCCATCGTCAAAGGCTGGAAAGCCGACCACTTCGGCAACGTCATCTATCGCCACACCGCCCAGAACTTCAACCCGCTGGCCGCCACCGCGGGCAAGATCACCGTGGTCGAAGTCGAGGAAATCGTCGAACCGGGCGAGCTGGACCCGGCGCAGATCCACACCCCTGGCATCTACGTCGACCGGATCATCTGCGGCACGTTCGAGAAGCGCATCGAACAGCGCACCGTGCGCAAATAATCCGCCCCCAGCCCGAACAATAAGGACTCATACAATGGCTCTTACCCGCGAACAAATGGCTCAACGCGTGGCCCGCGAAATGCAGGACGGTTTCTACGTCAACCTGGGCATCGGCATTCCGACCCTGGTGGCCAACTACATTCCTCAAGGCATGGAAGTGATGCTGCAATCGGAGAACGGCCTGCTGGGCATGGGCCCGTTTCCTACCGAAGACACCATCGATGCCGACATGATCAACGCCGGCAAACAGACCGTGACGGCGCGCATCGGCGCCTCGATCTTCTCCTCCGCCGAATCCTTCGCGATGATTCGCGGCGGCCACGTCGACCTCACCGTGCTCGGCGCCTTTGAAGTGGACGTACACGGCAACATCGCCTCGTGGATGATCCCCGGCAAACTGGTCAAGGGCATGGGCGGCGCCATGGACCTGGTGGCCGGTGCGGAAAACATCATCGTGATCATGACCCACGCCTCCAAGGACGGTGAGTCCAAGTTGCTCAGCCAATGCAGCCTGCCGCTGACCGGTGCCAACTGCATCAAGCGTGTGCTGACGGACCTGGCGTACCTGGAAATCGAAAATGGCGCTTTTGTCCTGAAGGAACGCGCACCTGGCGTCAGCGTTGAAGAGATTGTGAGCAAGACCGCCGGTAAACTGATCGTCCCGGACCACGTTCCAGAAATGCACTTCCAGTGAGGACAGATTCCATGCAAGACGTCGTGATTGTTGCTGCCACCCGCACCGCCGTGGGCAGCTTTCAAGGTTCGCTGGCGAGCATTCCGGCACCGGAGTTGGGCGCCGCCGTGATCCGTCGCCTGCTGGAGCAGACCGGTCTGGACCCGGCCCAAGTCGATGAAGTCATCCTCGGCCAGGTACTCACCGCGGGTTCCGGCCAGAACCCCGCGCGCCAGGCCTCGATCCTCGCCGGCCTGCCCCATGCCGTGCCGAGCCTGACCCTGAACAAGGTCTGCGGCTCAGGCCTGAAAGCCCTGCACCTGGGCGCCCAGGCCATCCGTTGCGGTGACGCCGAGGTCATCATCGCCGGCGGCATGGAGAACATGAGCCTGGCACCGTACGTACTGCCTGCCGCGCGCACGGGTTTGCGCATGGGCCACGCCAAGATGATCGACAGCATGATCACCGACGGCCTCTGGGATGCGTTCAACGACTACCATATGGGCATCACCGCCGAGAACCTCGTGGACAAATACGGCATCAGCCGTGAAGCCCAGGATGCTTTCGCCGCCGCGTCCCAGCAAAAAGCCACCGCCGCCATCGAGGCCGGGCGTTTTGTCGATGAGATCACGCCGATCCTGATTCCCCAGCGCAAGGGCGACCCGATTGCCTTCGCCGTGGATGAGCAGCCTCGCGCAGGTACCACCGCCGAGTCCCTGGCCAAGCTCAAGCCGGCGTTCAAGAAAGACGGCAGCGTCACCGCCGGCAACGCGTCCAGCCTGAATGACGGCGCCGCTGCGGTGCTGCTGATGAGTGCCGACAAGGCCAAGGCCCTCGGCTTGCCGGTCCTGGCGCGTATCGCCAGCTACGCCAATGCCGGCGTTGACCCGGCGATCATGGGCATCGGCCCGGTCTCGGCTACCCGTCGCTGCCTGGACAAAGCCGGTTGGAGCCTGGGCGACCTGGACCTGATCGAAGCCAACGAAGCCTTTGCCGCGCAATCCCTGGCGGTAGGTAAAGAGCTGGAGTGGGATGCGGACAAGGTCAACGTCAACGGCGGCGCCATCGCTATCGGCCACCCGATCGGCGCGTCAGGCTGCCGCGTGCTGGTCACCCTGCTGCACGAAATGATCAAGCGCGACGCCAAGAAAGGCCTGGCGACCCTGTGCATCGGTGGCGGCCAAGGCGTAGCCCTGGCACTCGAACGCCACTGATAAAAGAGCAACACGGAAAAGGCCCGGCTCCACGAAAAGCCAGGCCTTTTCTTTATGCGGTTTCCCTGAAGAAACACAGCCCAAATGTGCGAGCGGGCTTGCCCCCGGCAGACAAGGCTGTTGTGGCGAGCGGGCTTGTCCCGCGTTGGGCTGCGAAGCAGCCCCAAAACCAGCCTCTACAGAGTGTCTGATACACCGCGTTCTTCTTTACT
>NZ_JAFLXD010000074.1:0-15568 GCF_019891415.1 Pseudomonas sp. SH10-3B
TATCGGTCGCCAATTGCGGAGGAAAGGTTGGCGGCGTGAACCTTAATCGGTGTCCAAGATTACTTGACCAGATCAAGCCCCCTCCCACATTCGACCGTATTCACAAATTTAAATGTGTGAACACAACCCAATGTGGGAGGGGCGGTGCGACGATTCGACTTGCTCCCGATGGCTTCACCGCGGTCTAAAGACCCATCACGCAATCCACTTGCGATCCCCGGTAAAGCTGATCGTCAACCAGCGCGCCGCATCCGGTTTGCCCAGCCCTGTGGATATCTCTTCACGCAGCCCATCGAGGGTCGCGACGTTATCCACCGGGTAATCCGCCGGCAGCACCACGTGAATTTCGATGAACCGCGCCCGACCGTGCTTTTGCACGTAGGACACGTAGTCGTCGAACCCATGCTTGGCCTGCGCCGCGTCCATCACCTCGCGGACTGTGTCGTCCAAGTGATCCGGCGCAATCCCCAGCACCTCGCGCAACGCCGGGCGCAGGATCTTGAACGCCGGCGCCAGCATGCTCAGCGCCAGCAGGATCAGGATCAATGGGTCGACATACACCGCCCACTCGCCATAGCCCTGGGATTTAAGCAACAGCGCGGCGAGGAAGCTGACCAGCAAGCCCACAGAGAGCATCGCGTCCACCAGCCAACTGATGTTGTCGAACTGGATCAGAGAGGATTTCAGCGTGCGGTTGCGATAGCGCACATAGAAGAAGTAGGCGAACTCGACGACGGTAAACACCGCCGCGTAGATGATCACCAGGCCCAACTCGATCTCGCGCCCGCCATTGATAATGCCGAACACACCGTTAAGGAAGGCATAGATGGCGATCAGGAGCAGGAAGCTGCCTTCGATCAACAGCACCATGGGTTCCAGATGCCAATAGCCGAACTGGAAGCGCTCGTTGCTCTTCTTGGCGATCAGCTTGGCCGTGATCAGCATCAACACCTTGATGGCGGTGGCGATCAGCGAGAAAAAGCCGTCGAACAGAATGGATTGGGCGCCAGATACCACACCCGTAACAATCCCGGCGATCGCTACAGCGAACATCAGGATCGTCGATTGTTTGAGCAGTGACTGCTCACCTCGGTTACTCACATTTCCTCCCGTCAAAACCCTAAATCCGCACGATACGGAGGGGCTTTCAAGCCGGGGGAGTATACCTTATGTCGTGTTTTGGCCGATTTGACGCCATCGGGGCGCTGCGACGATTCGACAAGCCCCGATGGCAACGACGCGGTCTAGAGCCTTACTTGGCCCCACGCTCAATCGCAAACCCAGCCCAGGTCTGGCTCACCGGCATCAGCTCCAGGCGGTTGATGTTGACGTGTGCCGGGGTGTTCAGCACCCAGAAGATGGTGTCGGCGATGTCCTGCGGCTGGATCGGCTCGGCGCCGGCGTAGGTGGCGTCGTAGCGCGCCTGGTCACCGCCGAAGCGCACCAGGGAGAACTCGCTTTCGCACAGGCCCGGCTCAATGTTGGTCACACGCACGCCGGTGCCCTGCAGGTCGCAGCGCAGGTTCAGGGAGAACTGCTTCACGAACGCCTTGGAGCCGCCATACACATGGCTGCCGGGATACGGGTAGCTGCCGGCGATGGAACCCAGGTTGATGATCCCGGCGCCACGGCCGTGAGCGATCAGGCGCGGCAGCAGCAGGCTGGTGGTGGTCAGCAGGCCTTTGATGTTGGTGTCGACCATGGTTTCCCAATCGTCGAGGTCGCACTTGGGCGCCGGGTCGGTGCCCACGGCCAGGCCGGCGTTGTTGATCAGCCCGCGCAGGGTGGCGAACGATGGCGGCAGGTTGGCGATCGCGTCTTCCATGCCTTTGCGATCCCGTACGTCCACCACCAGGCCGTGCACTTCGGTCTGTTTGGAAAGCTCTTCGACCAGCGCATTCAAACGCTCGGCACGACGACCGGTGAGCACCAGTTTCCAGCCGGCTTCGGCAAACCGACGGGCGCAGGCTTCACCGAAACCTGAGGTGGCGCCAGTAATAAACAGCGTGTTGGACATGGTGTTCTCCTTGCGGGCATCGGGAAAAAAATCAGCCAGCAGAATGCCCGTACGCCGCGGTTGCGGCAACCGCTATGCACATAACGTCGCGCACACCTGATCACTTTTTAACCATCGCGAGCAAAGCCTTATAAACCGTGGCTTGCAGGCATATGCGCGCAGGTTATCCACAGCTGCGCCCACAGTCTTTGGGGGCAAGTGCAAAACGCTTCAGGCCGCTGTGTACAAGGCTTTCAGGCAGTTTTAGAAAGTTTTTTGCTTGACCTGGACACAGGCGTATGTAGGGCTAGGGGCAGCGGGGGAAAACGAACGATGGCTCCAGGCCAGTCATTCCGGCCTCTGCGGCCGTCTTTCCAGAGTTTAATCACAGACTTATCCACAGGCTGGAAGGACATAATTCGTTCATATACCTGTGTCTTTAAACAGGTTGACAAACCTCCTGATCGGTCGCGAAAAAGCCGCTGATCAAAAAACAACCACACCGCTGTAAGCCACGGTTTTAAAGGCGTTCAGCCAGCTACTCCCACGTTACCCACAGCCGGTTCCACAGTGGATGGGGACAAGTCAAAACTGTGACAAAACAGGGATTTGCGGCGGCTATATGTCGCGCTTTGGAGGGTGGCTGGATTTGTTTTCCACAATTTGGGATCGCCCCTTGCAGGCGCCACAAAACAAATGTGGGAGGGGGTTTGCCCCTCCCACAGGAGTACTGCGTCGTTATTTAGATCAGTGGCCACCGAGGTAGGCGTTGCGCACTTCCTCGTTCACCAGCAACTCCTTACCGGTACCCGTCAGGCGAATCTCGCCGTTGACCATCACATACGCCCGGTCCGACAAGCGCAGCGCGTGGTTGGCGTTCTGCTCGACCAGGAAGATAGTCATCCCGGTGGAGGCCAGCTCGCGCAGGGTGGAAAAGATCTGCTTCACCACAATCGGCGCCAGGCCCAGGCTCGGCTCGTCCAACAGCAACAGTTTGGGCCGACTCATCAGCGCGCGGGCGATGGCGAGCATTTGCTGTTCGCCACCGGACATGGTCATGGCGCGCTGGTTACGTCGTTCCTTGAGCCGTGGGAACAGCTCGAACATGCGTTGCATATCTTCCTGGGCGAACTTGTCGCCAATGGGGATAGTGCCCATCAGCAGGTTTTCCTCGACAGTCATGTCGGGGAACACCCGCCGCCCTTCCGGCGACTGCGCAATGCCGTTGGAGGCGATGTAGTGGGACGACTTGTGGGTAATGTCGACGCCGTTGTAGATGATCTGCCCCGACTCAGCCCGTGGCTGGCCGAAGATCGACATCAGCAGCGTGGATTTACCCGCGCCGTTAGAACCGATCAGGCTCACGGTTTCGCCTTCGTTGATGTGCAGCGAGACTTTTTTCAGGGCCTGGATCGGGCCGTAGAACACGTCCAGGTCCTTCATTTCGAGGATAGGTGCACTCATACCAGCTCCTCTTCGTCTGCGCCCAGGTAGGCGGCAATCACTTTCGGGTCGTTGCGGATCGCTTCCGGCCCGCCTTCGGCGATCACGTTGCCGTGGTCCAGCACCACAATGTGGTCGGAAATACTCATCACCATGCCCATGTCGTGTTCGATCAGCACCACCGTCAGGTCGTGTTCGTCGCGCAACAGGCGAATCATCGCGCTGAGGGCTTCGGTTTCCTGGGGGTTGAGGCCCGCTGCGGGCTCGTCCAGGCAGATGATCTGCGGCCGGGTGCACATGGCGCGGGCGATTTCCAGGCGGCGCTGTTGGCCGTAGGAAAGCTCACCGGCCAGGCGGTTGGCACAGTCCACCAGGTCCACCACTTCGAGCCAATAGAACGCGTGGTCGAGGGCATCGCTTTCGGCCTTGCGGTAGCCCTTGGTGTTGAGGATGCCTGCCAGCATGTTGCGGTTGACCCACATGTGCTGGGCCACCAGCAGGTTTTCCAGCACCGACATTTCCTTGAACAGGCGAATGTTCTGGAAAGTCCGCGCCAGGCCAGCGCGGTTAACCAGGTGGGTGCCGCCGAACATCTTGTAGTACACCCGACTCAAGAAGCTTTTCGGCGACACGAAGTCGACCGCTTTGAAACGCTCGCCGAGCAGTTGGATCACGTTGGTCTGCTTGCCGCGAATGCTCAGTTCGATCTTGCCGCCGCTGGCTTTGTAGAAGCCGGTGAGGCAGTTGAACACGGTGGTCTTGCCCGCGCCGTTGGGGCCGATCAGGGCGAAAATCGAGTTGCGTTCGACCTTGAGGCTCACATCGCTCAAGGCCTTGATGCCACCGAAGTGCATCATCAGGTGTTCCACGGAGAGGACGACTTCCTTGCTCATGGCGCTACCCCCTTGCGTGGCGTCACACCGGTACGGCTGATCCGGATCAGGCCGCGCGGTCGCCAGATCATCATCACCACCATCAACACGCCAAACAGCAGCACACGGTATTCGCTGAAGCTGCGCAGCAGTTCAGGCGCGACGGTCAAGACGAACGCCGCGATCACCACGCCGACCGTCGAGCCCATGCCGCCCAACACCACGATGGCCAGGATCAGCGCCGACTCGAAGAAGGTGAACGACGACGGGTTGACGAAGCCCTGGTAACTGGCAAAGAACACCCCGGCCAAACCGGCCGTGGACGCGCCGATGGTGAAGGCCGAGAGCTTGACCAGCACATGGTTCAGGCCCATGGAGCGGCAGGCGATCTCATCTTCGCGCAAGGCTTCCCAGGCGCGGCCGACTGGCATGCGGGTCAGGCGGTGCTTGATGTACAGCACGGCCAGCACCACCAGGAACAGCACGATGTAGATGAACATGAACTTGATGTTGGGGTTGTAATCGATGCCGAAGAACTCGTGGAACGGAATCCCGCCCTCCTTTGCCTTGCGCCCGAACTCCAGGCCCAGGAAGGTCGGCGAAGGCACCGGCATACCGTTGGGGCCGCCGGTGAACGACAGCCAGTTGTTGAGTACCAGGCGAATGATTTCACCGAAGCCCAGGGTCACGATGGCGAGGTAGTCACCGTGCATTCGCAGCACCGGGAAGCCGAGTATGCATCCCGCCAGCGCCGCCGCGATGGCCGCCAGCGGCAGCACGCTCCAGAAGCCCAGGCCGAGGTATTGATAACCCAGCGCCAGGCCGTAGGCACCGATGGCGTAGAACGCCACGTAACCCAAGTCGAGCAGCCCCGCCAGGCCGACCACGATGTTCAGGCCCAGGCCCAGCAACACGTAGATCAGCCCGAGGATCACCACGGTCAGCAGGTACTTGTTGGCAAAGATCGGGAACACGATGGCGATCACGATAAGCGCCGGAATGATCCAACGCAGCCGCGACTTGTAGTCCGGCGGCAGCACATGCACACCGGAACCGCTGCTTTCGAAGCCCTGCAGAATCTTCAGGCCCTTGGGGGTTTGCAGGAACAGGCTGAGGGCAAAGCGCCCGGCCATCACGATGGCGACCAGGGTGGCCACGCGCGCAGGTTCCAGGTTGAAGCTGTAGCCGTCGAGGACCACGCCGACGATCGGACCGAACACGATCAACGAAATCAGCCCGGCAAGGACCGTATCGACCACACTTTTCTTGATATCGATGGGTTTGGCAGCAGACATGTTTACACCTTAGCCACGAGTGGGCGACCAAGCAGGCCCTGGGGACGGAAAATCAGAATCACCACCAGCAGGGAGAAACTGAACACGTCTTTGTAGTCAGAGTTGATCAACCCCGAGAACAACGACTCGGAGATACCGAGGATGATCCCGCCCAGCATCGCCCCAGGCAGGGAACCGATGCCGCCGAGTACCGCTGCGGTAAACGCCTTGATGCCGATGATGAAGCCGGCGTAGAAGTCGAACGTGCCGTAGTTGAGGGTGATCAGCACGCCGGCCAGGGCCGCCATGGCGGCACCGATGACAAACACGTAGGAGATCACGCGGTCGGTGTTGATGCCCAGGATCGAGGCCATCTTGCGGTCTTGCTGGGTGGCGCGGCACATGCGGCCGAGCTTGGTGTACTTGATGATGTAGGTCAGCAAGGCCATGCCGGCGAATGCCGCGACCAGGATGAACACTTTGGTGTACGTAAGCTGCACGAAGCCTGTGCCGATATCGACACGCCAGGCCCCGGCCAGCAGGGTTGGAATACCTTGTTGCTTGGCGCCCTGGGCGATCTGCGCGTAGTTCTGCAGGATCAGGGAGATGCCGATGGCGCTGATCAGCGGAGCCAGTCGGGTGGAGTTGCGCAGCGGTTTGTAGGCGACCCGTTCAATGACCCAACCGTACACGCCAGTGACGACCACGGTGAAGATCAGGGTGCCGAGAATGAGCAGCGGGAAGGATTCGATGCCGAAGTAAGCCAGCAGTGCCAGACTGATCGCCGCGAGGTAAGCGGAAATCATATAAACCTCGCCGTGGGCGAAGTTGATCATGCCAATGATGCCATAGACCATTGTGTAGCCGATGGCGATCAGGCCATAGACCGACCCGAGGGTCAGGCCGTTGACCAGTTGCTGCAGGAAAATACCATCCATAACGCAATCTCACGCGGTGAGCACCTGCACACCCGTGGGTGTGCGGCGCTTCTGGAGGAAAAGACAGATCTCAATAACAACACGGGTCCCAATGTGGGAGGGGGCTTGCCCCCGATGCGGTGGGTCAGCTGAACAACTGTTGACTGACACACCGCTATCGGGGGCAAGCCCCCTCTCACATGGATTACTTCTGCTTTTCCAACTGGTGGTATTTGCCGTCTTTATCCCACTGGTAAACCACGTAGTCGGAGACTTTCAGGTCGCCCTTCGCGTCCCAGGTCTTCTCGCCCATCACGGTTTTGACCGGGTGCGCTTTCAGCCATTTGGCCGCGTCTTCGCCCTTGTTGGACTTGGCGCCATTGAAGCCGGCGGCCAGGGCCTGCAGCGAAGCGTAGGCGTACAGGGTGTAGCCCTCAGGCTCGTAGCCAGCCTTGCGGAACTCTTCCACGACGGCCTTGCTGTCAGGCAGCAGGCGCGGGTCGGCACCAAAGGTCATGTAGACGCCATCGACGTATTGCGCGCCGCCAGCGGTGGCCACCAGTTCATCGGTCACTACGCCGTCATCGGACATGAACTTGACGTCTTTGAGGCCCGCTTCACGAATCTGGCGAACCAATGGACCTGCTTCCGGGTGCAGGCCGCCGAAGTACACGACGTCGGCGCCCAGGGAGCGGATTTTGGTGACGAGGGCGCTGAAGTCTTTCTCGCCACGCGTCAGGCCTTCTTCCAGCACCGGCTTGACGCCGCGCTTGGTCAACTGGGCAGCAGTGGCGTCGGCCAGGCCTTTGCCGTAGGTGTCCTTGTCGTTGATGACCGCGACTTTCTTGCCCTTGAGCACGTCGACGATGTAGTCGCCGGCGACGATACCCTGCTGGTCGTCACGCCCGCACATGCGGAACATGGCGCCAAGGCCGCGCTCGGTCACTTGTGGGTTGGTCGAGCCTGGGGTGATCGCAATGATGCCCGCTTCGTCGTAAACCTCGGAGGCCGGGATGGTGTTAGACGAGCAGAAGTGCCCGACCACGCCGATCACTTTGTCCTGGTCCGCCAGGCGGTTGGCCACGGCCACGGCCTGTTTCGGCTCACAGGCATCGTCGCCTGCCACCAGCACAACCTTCTCGCCGTTGATGCCGCCGGCCTTGTTGATCACTTCGGCTGCCGCCTGTGCACCCTTCATGTACTGCTCACCGAACGAGGCATTGGCGCCAGTCATCGGCCCCGCAACGCCAATCTTCACATCAGCTTGAACAAACGTAGAAACACCCAGCGCCGCTGCAACGGCGAGGGCCAGAAAACCTTTCTTGTAAAACGTCTGGGACATGAGTGGTGCTCCGATATTTTTGATTTTTGGCACGACAACTTGCGTTCAAACTTTTCACTGAAAGCCCAGAGCAAGGCGCGTGCCATTAGTTTTTTATTCTTCAAAAAGACACGGTGTCATTGTTATTGCAGGCGTTTCGGCTCCGCTCGCCAGGACGTGCAACCCTCTAGCATCAATAGGTGCAACCCATGGACCGAAAAAGTACAACCCTGACGGGTCGCACCTGCAACCAAAGCAATAAACGACAGTTCCTACAGCTGTAACAGACTGCGTAACGGAACTGCACATTTACAGTGCGCGACTGCTACGACCTGCACCAATACAGATTAGTAGCCTGCTAAGAAAATGCAGGCTTCTGAGCGGTATTTCGCTGATCAGATCACGATCCTCAGGCATTGGCCGGCGTGATACAGCGAAAATCCGGCTTCGTACAGGCAACTGCGCAGCCCAACTGCGGCCAGCGGTTGCATGGGGGTAAACGGAATCGGCAAGGCCTGGGGATTCTGGTGACACAAGTAGTCGGCAAACGCCTTGCCGACCACGCTGCCGGTGGTCACGCCGCGCCCGTTATAACCCGTTACCGCTACCAGGCCCGGAGCCGGTTCGAACAGGCGCATCAGGTGATCGGGGGTAAAGGCGATGCAGCCGGTCCAGGTGAACTCCCATTGCACCGATTTGAGGTACGGGAAGTAATGTTGCTGCACCCGATCAGCCCAGGCCTTGAGGAACCACGCCGGTTTCTGGTTGCCGTTGCCCAGGCTGCCGAGCAACAGGCGGCCGTCGGCATCGCGGCGGATGCTGCTCAATACCTGGCGCGTATCCCATGAGCCTTGGCCGCCGGGCAGAATCTGCTCGGCGGCAGCGTCGGTCAGCGGCGCGGAGGCGACCTGGTAGTAGTAGCCGGGGAAAAAATTGCGCCGCAGCTCGGTCCATTCACCTTCGGTGTAGGCGTTGGAGGCGATGACCACTTGTGCCGCCTGCACCGAACCGTTGGCAGTCTGCACCGACCAGCTTGCGCCTTGGCGCTCCAGTTGGGTGACCGGCGAATGGTCGAACAACTGCCCGCCAAGTCCCACGGCGGCATTCGCCAGACCGCTGGTGTAGGCCATCGGGTTCAAGGTGCCGGCACGCCGGTCCAGCAAGGCGGCGGCGATTTTCTTCGTGCCGGTGGCCTGCTCGCAGGCCTGGCCGGTGAGCAATTCCACCGGCGCGCCACGGCGCTTCCACTGCTCCTCACGACTGCGCAAATCCGCTTCGCCACGGGCGTTATGCGCCATGTGCAAGGTGCCCTCGCGGCGCAATTGGCAATCGATGGTGTATTTGTCGATCAGGCTGAACACCAGCGACGGTGCTGCGCCGAGCATGCGGTTGAGCTGGCTGCCCACCGCTTCGCCGAAACCGGCTTCGATCTCGTCCGGAGGGATCCACAGGCCAGCATTCACCAACCCGACATTGCGCCCCGAACCACCGTGGCCGGTGCGATGAGCCTCCAGCACGGCGACGCTTTTACCCTGTTCCAACAAGTGAATGGCGGCCGACAAACCGGTGATGCCGGCGCCGATCACGCACACATCCACCTTGACCTCGCCCTTGAGCGCGGCACGATCCGGCCGGCCAGGGGTGAGGTGTTCCCACAAACATGTTTCGCGAAGTGCCATTGCCAGACTCCGGTGAGACCCAACAAGCGTTTTTCTTGTTCAACACCATCACTGTAGGAGCGAGCTTGCTCGCGAAAAACGCGAGAGCGGCGCGAGCATTCAGGATGCCCGCGTGATCGTTGACGATCTTCGCGAGCAAGCTCGCTCCTACAGAATCAGTCGAAGGTGATGCCCTGGGCCAGCGGCAACTCCAGCGAATAGTTCACGGTGTTGGTCTGGCGGCGCATGTACCCGCGCCATGCATCCGAACCTGACTCACGACCGCCACCGGTCTCTTTCTCTCCGCCAAACGCGCCGCCAATCTCCGCGCCGCTCGGGCCGATGTTGACGTTGGCGATCCCGCAGTCACTGCCCACCGCCGACATGAACTGCTCGGCTTCACGCACGTCAGTGGTGAAGATGCACGACGACAGGCCTTGCGGCACGGCGTTGTTCAGGCGCAGGGCTTCGGCAAAATCCTTGTAGCCGACCACGTACAGAATCGGTGCGAAAGTTTCGGTGCACACCACATCGCTCTGCTCAGGCATTTCCACAATCGCCGGCGACACGTAGTAGGCGTTGGGGAATGTGTCTTCCAGCTGGCGCTTGCCGCCGAACACCTTGCCGCCTTCGCTCAAGGCCTGCTCCAGAGCGTCCTGCATGTTGTCGAAGCCGTGCTTGTCGATCAGCGGGCCGATCAGGTTGCCTTCCAGCGGGTGGCCGATGCGCACTTTGGAATAGGCGGCCTTGAGGCGGGTGACGATTTCGTCCTTGACCGACTCGTGGGCAATCAGACGACGCAAGGTGGTGCAGCGCTGGCCGGCGGTGCCGACCGCACTGAACAGGATGGCGCGTACGGCCATGTCCAGGTCGGCGCTTGGACCGAGGATCATCGCGTTGTTGCCGCCCAGTTCGAGGATGCTGCGGGCAAACCGCGCGGCAACTTTCGGCGCCACTTCGCGGCCCATGCGGGTGCTGCCGGTGGCGCTGATCAGAGCCACGCGAGGGTCATCCACCAGCGCAGCGCCGGCGTCGCGGCCGCCGATGACCACTTGGCTGAGGTATTGCGGGGCATCCTTGAAGTTTTTCAGCACACGCTCGAACAGTGCCTGGCACGCCAGGGCGGTGAGCGGGGTCTTTTCCGAGGGTTTCCAGATCACCGCGTTGCCGCACACCAACGCCAGGGTGGTGTTCCACGCCCACACCGCGACCGGGAAGTTGAAGGCGCTGATCACACCGACTACGCCCAGCGGGTGCCAGGTTTCACGCATATGGTGACCCGGACGCTCGGAGGCGATGGTCAAGCCGTATAACTGGCGAGACAGGCCGACGGCGAAGTCGCAGATGTCGATCATTTCCTGCACTTCGCCCAGGCCTTCCTGGGTGATCTTGCCGGCTTCCCAGGACACCAGCTCGCCCAGGTCGGCCTTGTATTCACGCAGCACATCGCCGAACTGGCGTACCAGCTCGCCGCGACGCGGTGCCGGCACGTTGCGCCAGGCATCGAATGCATGCTCGGCGCGACTGACCTGTTGCTCCACCTCGGCGGCACCTTCCCAGTGCACACTGCCGATAACGCTGCCATCGATCGGCGAATGCACGGGTTGTTTACCCGCCTGGTACAGCGCCGGGTTTACCCCGAGACGATCAAGCAATGCGGCAACCATGGGTCACTCCTTCAATCTGCAAACAAAAAATTCGCGCCGCGGCCCACACGGCGATCCGGACGTTATTTGTAGCTGGCCGAAGACTTGCCAACAAACGACGATTAGGCGAGATATCATTCCGTTTATTCATGCAAAGAATAAAAAGAGGCGTGCCGTGCTGAACAGAAGACATTTGCCCTCGATCACCGCCCTGCAGTGTTTCGAGGCCGCCACCCGCCACCTGAGCTTCACCCGCGCCGCCGAGGAGCTGAACCTCACGCAAAGCGCGGTGAGCAAACAGGTGGCGCAGCTCGAAGAACTGCTCCAGCACCTGCTGTTTCGCCGTGTGCGCCGCCGCTTGCAGATGACCCCGGCGGGCGACCTGTACCTGGTGGAAGTGCGCAAGATCCTCACGCAGGTGGAGATGTCCACCCACTACCTGCGCTCCTACGGCGGCGAGACCGAAGTGTTGCGCGTGTCCACGCCCTACACGTTTGGCGCGCGCTGGCTGGTGCCGCGCCTCAAGGGCTGGCGCTTGCGTCACCCGCAGATCCACCTGGACTTGTGCAACGAACAGGAGCCGGACGAGTTACTGCAAGGCAAGGCCGACATGGCCTTTTACTTCGGCCAGGGCTCGCGCCCCGGCACCGAGAGCCTGAAACTGTTCAGCGAAGAGCTGGTGCCGGTGTGCGCCCCGGAAAGCCTGCCGGCGCAGCCGTTCACCGATCCCACCCAACTGAGCGACCTGGTGCTGCTGCAAAACGCCTCGCGGCCCCAGGGCTGGCATGACTGGTTTGCCGACCAGGGTTTTCACACCGAACACAGCTACCACGGGCCGCGTTTCGACACCTTTTATATGTGCATTCGTGCCGCGCAGGTGGGGTGTGGTGTGGCGCTGCTGCCGCGCTTCCTGGTGGAGGAGGAACTGGCCGACGGCAAGCTGGTGATCCCCTGGCAGCATGCGATGCCGAGCCAGGATGCGTATTACCTGGCGTATCCCGAGCATTCGGCGGAGGTGCCCAAGGTGCGGGAGTTTGTGAAGTGGATGATGGAGCAAGTGGGTTAGTGCCTGGAGTACCGCCATCGGGGGGGCCAGTGGTCTCACTGAAAAAATCACTGGCAAAACCCCACAGGTCTATGCGCCACTAGCTCCCTTCCCTAATTGTGCGTAAAGGTCGGCGCCCATCGCCGACCCGTCTGGAGATTCCCGTTATGAGCGAGAGTGTGTTTGCCGATCGCATCGTGCAGAACTTGCTCGACACCGACTTCTACAAGCTGACCATGATGCAGGCGGTGCTGCACAACTACCCCAATGTGGAAGTTGAATGGGAGTTTCGTTGCCGTAACAGCGAGGACCTGCGCCCGTACCTGGCCGAGATCCGCTACCAGATCGAGCGCCTTGCCGAGCTGAGCCTGAGCCCGGACCAACTGGGGTTCCTGGAGCGCATCAGCTTTATGAAGCCGGATTTTTTGCGCTTCCTCGGCTTGTTTCGTTTCAACCTGCGCTATGTGCAGACCGGCATCGAGAACGGCGAGTTGTTTATCCGCCTGCGCGGGCCGTGGCTGCATGTGATCCTGTTTGAAGTGCCGATGCTGGCGATCGTCAGCGAAGTGCGTAACCGCTACCGCTACCAGACCGTGATCCTCGAACAAGCCCGCGAGCAGCTGTACCGCAAGTTCGACTGGCTGACGGCCAACGCCAGCAGCGAAGAGCTGTCCGAGCTGCAAGTGGCCGACTTCGGCACGCGCCGGCGCTTCTCGTACCGCGTGCAGGAAGAAGTGGTCAGCGTGCTCAAGCATGACTTCCCTGGGCGTTTCGTCGGCACCAGCAACGTGCACTTGGCGCGCGAGTTCGATATGAAGCCGCTGGGCACCATGGCCCATGAATGGATCATGGCCCACCAGCAACTGGGCCCGCGCCTGATCGACAGCCAGATCGCCGCACTCGACTGTTGGGTGCGTGAGTACCGTGGCCTGTTGGGTATCGCCCTGACCGATTGCATCACCACCGACGCCTTCCTCGGCGACTTCGACTTGTACTTCGCCAAGCTGTTCGACGGCCTGCGCCACGACTCCGGCGACCCGGTGCAGTGGGCCGAAAAAGCCATTGCCCACTACCACAAGCTCGGTATCGAGCCGATGAGCAAGACCTTGGTGTTCTCCGACAGCCTGTCGTTGCCCAAGGCCCTGGAAATATTCCGGGCGCTGCGTGGTCGCATTAATGTGAGCTTCGGCATCGGCACCAACCTGACCTGCGATATTCCAGGGGTGGAACCGATGAGCATCGTGCTTAAAATGACCGCCTGCAATGGCCAGCCCGTCGCGAAGATCTCCGATGAAGCGGGCAAGACCCACTGCACCGACCCGAATTTTGTCGCCTATTTGCGTCACGTTTTCAAAGTACCTGCCATCTCTAGCAAGGAGTGAATCATGCAAGCCGTACAGCGTGAGATTGCTGAACAGCTCAAGGTCCAAGCGCCATTCAAGGACCAGGCCGCCCTCGAAGCCGAGGTTGCCCGGCGCGTGGCGTTTATCCAGGACTGCCTGCGCAATTCCGGGCTCAAGACGTTGGTGCTGGGCATCAGTGGCGGCGTCGACTCCCTGACCGCCGGCCTCCTGGCCCAACGTGCGATGCAGGAACTGCGCTCCAGCACCGGTGACGAGGCTTACCGCTTTATCGCCGTGCGCCTGCCCTACGAAACCCAGTTCGATGAAATCGATGCCCAGGCGTCGGTGGACTTTATCGAACCGGACGAGCGCCACACCGTGAACATCGGGCCGGCGGTGAAAGCCCTGGCCAATGAAGTGGCGGCTTTTGAAGGCAAGGCGGCGGTGTCCCGCGACTTCGTGCTCGGCAACACCAAGGCGCGCATGCGCATGGTGGCGCAGTACACCATCGCCGGCGCGGCCAGCGGCCTGGTGATCGGGACCGACCATGCGGCGGAAGCGGTGATGGGCTTTTTCACCAAGTTCGGCGATGGCGCCTGCGACCTGGCACCGTTGAGCGGGCTGGTAAAGAACCAGGTACGCGCGATTGCACGGCACTTTGGGGCGCCGGAGTCGTTGGTGGAGAAGGTGCCGACGGCCGACCTTGAAGACCTGTCGCCAGGCAAGCCGGATGAAGCGTCACATGGCGTGACGTATGCCGAGATCGATGCGTTCCTGCACGGTGAGCCGGTGCGTGAAGAAGCGTTCCGGATTATTTGCGAGACGTACCGCAAAACCGAACACAAGCGGGTGATGCCGTTTGCGCCTTGAGGTGAGCCAGATAGTGGTGTGTTGATTGGCAGGCCGCTATCGGGGGCAAGCCCCCTCCCACATTTGACCGCATTCTCATGTTGGAACTCGGTCAAGTGTGGGGCAGAGGCTGGCCCCCGATGAACGATAACGCGGTCTTACTTCAGGACCACAGTGCCTTTCATCATCGAGATGTGGCCTGGGAACGAGCAGAAGAACGCGTAATCCGTACCGGCAGTCAGTTTCGAGACATCGAAGGTCACCGAATCTTTCTCGCCGGCACCGATGATCTTGGTGTGGGCGATGATGCGATCGTCACCCTCTTTCAGGTAGTTCTTGTCGAGGCCAGCGGCCATGCCATCAGTGGCAACCGGCTGCATGTTGGCGGCGCTGGTCAGCACCCAGTTATGCCCCATGACGTTTTTCGGCAAGCTGCCGGAGTGAGTCAACTCAACGGTAAACGTCTTGCAGCTCTTGTCGATCGTGATTTCCTTGGTGTTGAAGGACATCTGGTCGGTGGAGTCGACGGTGACCGTGCACTCTGCAGCAAGCAACTGGCCGCTGGCCAGAGTCAGCAGGGAAACAGCAACGAGTTTGGCAAACATGTGAATCTCCAAGGCAGGGTTTAAACAACGCATATTGCGGCAAGGGTGCCTCAAGCAGGCTGAAATTCTTATGATCTGAATCAACAGATTGTATACAACTTTAGGCTATCAGACTTATCGACACAATCTACCAGCCAAAGTATCAGCACCTGCCTATGATCGGCCCATCACCCACTGGAGTCCGAACCATGCACCTCAACCAACTGTTCAATGGCCTTCTGGCTGCGTACGCCTGCGGTAAGTGAAGGCCAAGCGCCCCTTGAAGCTGCTACCATGTCGTCCCAAGGCAGCTGCGCGCCGCCACCCTCACCTTCGACCCTAGAGGATCGCCCATGGCCAAACCTAATTACTCCTTCGCCAAACGTCAGAGAGACTTGGCCAAGGAACAGAAGAAAGAGGAAAAACTGCAACGCAAGAAAGCCGCTGTCGATGAAGAAGCAGGCGCACTGAACCCGGACGCGGAAGGTGAAGTGGCAGCAGACGAGACTGAAACCCCGAAAGACCCGGCTGAATAATTATTTACTGTAGGAGCGAGCTTGCTCGCGAAGAACCTGAGGGCGCCGCGTTGATCTTGGCTTCCCGCGTTATCGTTGACGTTC